>DATLMV010000222.1:0-3977 GCA_035537095.1 Pyrinomonadaceae bacterium | reverse complement strand
GAATTTGCGTGCCGTTTGCGACCTGCGGCGCGACAGCTATTCCTCCGGGAATTTTTCGCCGCGCGAGACCATTTTTGTCGCGCCTGTTTAGATGCAATTTAACGCTCCGGGAGTTAAACTTGTAGCATGAAAGATTGGTCTCTGGACAGGTTTTTTCGACAGTTGAGCGGGTGCGCGCGAGGTTAATGTAAACTCTTAATGTACCCCCTCTATTGGATTGAAAAGAAAGTGCGCCACAATATATTGTTGACAGCCCCAGAGGAGGTATGTATACTGCGCTCCGCTTGAGACAGGAGAGTTCGCGGCAAGGACGCGCCGCCCGGTGGCACTTGCTGCACGGGATTTTTTTCGCTCCAAGCCAGCAAACCGACCAGCCCCAGTACTCTGGACAATACAGTCTCGGACACGGCGCGCGTCGAATGCGCCGAACTTTTTTTGAGGGATAGATACGTTTACGCCTCGCGCCCCCCACGAGCGCGGGAAAGGCTAGAAGAAGGATGAGCACCGCAATTGACCCGAAGGCTCCGAAGGGGAATCCCGCCGCCATCAAAGTCGCAGAGGAAGCGCGCCCCCAGTCGCCCGAGAGCGCGACGATTGGCCTGAACGCGAGCCGCGTTATCAGCAAGCGTTACAGTTTGAAGGACGCGCAAGGCAACGGCATCGAGGAGTGGCCGGACGTGGCGCGGCGCGTCGTCGGCCACGTCAGTCTGGCCGAGACGGACGAGCAGAGGCGCGACGAGTTCTACAGCACGATGCTCGGCATCATGCTCCGCCGCGAGTTTGTCCCGAACACGCCCTGTCTGGTCAACGCGGGCAAGCCGAACGGTCAGCTTGCCGCCTGTTTCGTGCTCGACGTGCCCGACTCGATTGCGGGCATCATGAAGACGGCGACCGATGCCGCGATTATTCATCAGACGGGCGGCGGAACCGGATTCACTTTCGAGAAGCTGCGTCCGGCGGGCGCGATGGTGCGCTCGACGCACGGCGTCGCCTCCGGCCCCGTCTCGTTTATGAACATCTTCAACACGACGACCGATACCGTCAAACAGGGCGGCGTGCGTCGCGGCGCGAACATGGGCATCATGCGCGTTGACCACCCCGACGTGCTGCGCTTCATCCACGCCAAGAACGATCAGCACTCGCTCACCAACTTCAACATCTCGGTGACGGTGACGGACGAGTTCTTCAAGGCCGTGGACAATCAGGACTGGTATCAACTGAGCTTCGACGACGAGCCTTGGACGGACGACGTTTTCGACCCCGTGTAGGACGGCCCCTACGCCGTCTATCGTCGCGCCGACGGCTCGACCGTCACCTTCCGCGACAAGGCGGCTTTCACGTCCGCCGACTTATCAAACACGACGCGCGAGGAACCGCCCCGCAAAGGGATGGTCTATGCGCCCGACATCTGGAATCGCATCGTCTCCTCGGCCCATCGTTATGCCGAACCCGGCGTCATCTTCATTGACGAGGTCAACCGGCACAATCACATGATGAACTCGATGGGGCCGATTTATGCCACCAACCCCTGCGCCGAACAGGCCCTGCATTTCAACAACTCATGCAACCTCGGCTCGATGGATTTGTCTAAATTCTACGACGCAGAGATGCGCGTTGACTGGGACAGGCTCGCCGAGACGACGCGCTGGTGCGCGCGCTTTCTCGATAACGTGATTGATGTCTGCGCGTGGCCGCTGCCCGAGATTGACGAAGTGGTGAAGCGCACGCGTCCCGTCGGTCTCGGCGTGATGGGCTTCGCAGACCTCTGCCTGAAACTCAAGGTCGCATACGGCTCGCCCGCCTCGATTGACTTGATGGACGAAGTGATGGGTTTCGTGCGCCGCGAGGCGTGGATGGAATCGTGCAGGCTCGGCGCGGAGAAGGGCGTCTTCAGCGAGTATCACGCGAACAAAGAGTTGTACGACAATTTCCTGCGCGAAGAGATCGGCATCCCCGCCGAGATGCTGACGCCGCGCAACTACGAAGTGACGACCATCGCGCCGACCGGCACGATCTCGCTCGTCGCCGAAACATCTTCGGGCGTCGAGCCGAACTTCTCTTGGGCCTACGTCCGGCAGGACACCATCGGCAAGCGCACGTACGTGCACACGCTCGCCGCCGAGGCGCTCGGCCTCGCGGTTGACCAGACCGACCAGTCATCCATTGACGAGGCGGCGGAATACGTCGTCGCGCATGAGCACGAGCTTCCGTCCTACTTCATCACCGCCATGTCCATCACCGCCGAGCAGCACGTGCACGTGCTCGCCGCCGCGCAGCGCAACGTGGACAACGGCGTCTCGAAGACCTGCAACGGCTCGGCGGATGATACTTTGGAGTCGGTTGACCATCTCTATCGTCTCGCGCGCGAACTCGGCTGCAAGGCCGTCAGCTACTACCGCGACGGCTCCCGCGATTCGCAGGTCTTGACGAGCGTCAAGGGCGCGGAGCCGAAGGGCGAAATCGCCTGCGACGCGGCCATCGTCGCCGAAGCGCCTGTCGCCGAGACGGAAACGGAGACGCACGCGACAACGAATACGGCGGAAGCGGCGACGCTCGCAACTGCTGCGCCCGCTCCCGCGCGCGGCAACACGACGAGCGTGCAGGAGATCCGCATCGAACGCCCGCGCGAGTTGAAGGGCGCGACGTGGCAGATTCCCTTCGACGGGCAGAACCTCTACGTGACGGTCAATCACGACGGGCAGATGATTCTCGAAGTCTTCGCCACGGGCCCCATCTCCGGCGGCGTCGGACTTTTGGCCTCCAAGATGCTGCGCGGCGGATTCGACGCACGCGAGGTCGCGCACAGCCTCAACAAGGTGACGGGAACACACTCCGTCTGGTTCAACGAACGCCTCCTGACGAGCCCCGAACAGGCCGTCGCCGAGTGCATCCTGCTCACCAACCGGCGTATCCAGCACCAGCCCGACTCGGCGCGCGCCGCAGCCTACGCACAGTCGCCCGTCGTCCACGCACCCGCCGCTTCGACAAACGCGAGCACGGGCGCGAAGATGAACCCGCTCATCGGCGTCTGCCCCGAATGTCACGGCCAGATGGAACACGCCTCCGGCTGCGACTTCTGCCGCGACTGCGGCTACTCGAAGTGCAAGTGAAGACGCGTTAGCTTTCAAAAGCTGTTCGATAAACGAGAAGCCCCGAGTTGATAGCATCAACTCGGGGCTTCTCGTTTGACGGGGCGCAGGCGGTGCTGTTGTCTCAGCTTGCCAGCATGGTCGGCTCGTCGTCGGCCTGCCAGTCGTCGCCGACTTTGTGGAACTTGACCTGCACGCTGCTCAAGCCGAGCGCACGCTGCGAAGGGTTCGGCGTGGCGATCTTGGCTTCCAGTCCGAGGCGCACGGCGTCGCCCGCCCGGTGCGGCGGCTGGAAACTCAGGTATGTCCGGTCGCCTTCGGCCTGCGCCGCCGCTTGCAGTTCGTCTCTCGACATGACGCGAACCGGCAGGGGCATGTCTTCGACCGAGATTGACTCGGCCAGATTCTCGTCCAACAGGAAGACCTCCGGCTGGTTTTTAACGAAGGCCAGATCGGGAAACCTGAATGGCCTGTCGCTCCCCGGCAGGGGTTGACCGGAGAGCGCGCACTCCAGTAGAGACTTTTGCAGTTGGGCGAGCGTCTTATCCGACGGTTTTGATTTTTGGTCTGACATATAACCTCTCTCCGAAAATTGAGCACAAACGAACCAACGCGCACGCCCACGCAGCAGACACTAATCAGAAACTTCGACGGGCGAAGCGCGCAGAGCATATCTTACTCTCATCGCCGCTTTTCTGGAACGCCCGATAAGATGCGGGGTGATGGTTCGGTTGCAAATCAGGATTTCAAACTGAAACAATGTCGGCGAGCGCGACGCTCGTGCGCGCCGCGCGTCTCAAACAACGGATGCGTCGGCTTGAGCGTCGGGCCGCGCGTCAGGGTTGATTCCTCCGGTTATGCGTCGGGCCGCACGTCAACTCGAACATT
>DATLMV010000221.1:0-1614 GCA_035537095.1 Pyrinomonadaceae bacterium | reverse complement strand
TCGTTGGAGAAGATCGGCGACAACATGCGCGAGATTCGCCCGACGGTAATGCTCTGCGTGCCGCGTCTGTTTGAAAAAATCTACGCGCGCATCAAATCCAAAGCCGCCGAGGGCGGACGCTTGAAGGCGTCCGTACTTTCTTGGGCGGTGGAAATCGGCAAGCGTTGGGCGCGCTACACGGTCGAACGCAAACCCGTGCCCGCGCTGCTCGCGCTCGAACACAAGATAGCGACGCGTCTCGTCTTCACGAAGTGGCGCGAAGCGATGGGCGGGCGGATGCGTCTCTTCGTCTCGGGCGGCGCGGCGCTCCCCGACGAGATCGGCTACATCTTCATGGGCGCGGGCCTCCCCATCGTGCAGGGCTACGGGCTGACGGAGACATCGCCCGTCATCAGCGCGGGCAACTTGGACGACAACCGCATCGGGACGGTCGGCCTGCCGATTCGCAACGTCGAGGTGCGCATCGCCGCCGACGGCGAGATCGAAGTGCGCGGGCCGAACATCATGCGCGGCTACTACAAGAAGGAGGAGGCGACGCGCGAAGTCTTGACGCCCGACGGCTGGTTCAAGACCGGCGACATCGGAACGATTGACGCCGAAGGCTTCATCCGCATCACCGACCGCAAGAAGGAACTCTTCAAGACTTCGGGCGGCAAGTATCTCGCGCCGCAGCCCATCGAGCAGCGCATCAAGAAATCGCGTTTCGTCAATCAAGTGGTGCTCATCGGCAACGGTCGCAAGTTCGCTTCGGCGCTCATCGTTCCCAACTGGGAACAGCTTCGCTCCTACGCGCAACTCAAGGGCATCAATCTGGAAAAGCCCTCCGACTTCTGCACCAACCCGCGCATCATTGACCTCTTTCAGCGTCAAGTGGACTCGCTGACCGAAGACCTCTCGAAGTACGAGCGCGTCAAAAAAGTCGCGCTCCTCGAAAACGAACTGACCATCGAAGGCGGCGAACTGACTCCGACACTCAAGGTCAAACGACGCGTCCTCGACGAAAAATACAAGGACGTGATCGAGAAGATGTACGAGGAAAAATAGCGTGAATCAAAGTCGAAAACCGTCGGGGCCGTGAGGATATGTTCTCACGGCCCCGACGGTTTTTATGTGCGCGCCCGACATCTGTCATGTGCGCGCCGGAGGTAAATTTAAAAACCGCTCTTGCCCGTCGTTCGACGCTCCGGCGTTCATCCTGCGTCCAAAGTCTCTTCCATCCAGCGGCGGATGACGCGTTGCATCTCGTCGAGTTGTTGGTCGAAGAAGTGTCCTGCTTCGGGGATGATTTCGAGTCGGGCGCGGGCTTCCGGGGGAAGCCTGCGCGAGAGGGCGCGGAGGCGCGCGATGTCGCCGAACTCGTCGCGCTCGCCGTGCACGAAGAGGATCGGTTTGCGGCAGCCGTCTAAGAATCCGAAGTCGTACATGTTGACGGGCGTGCCGATGCCGATGAGGTTGCGGATGCGCGGCTCGCCCGTGCCGTATTCGAGACCGACGCGCGCGCCGAAGGAGAAACCGGCGAGCGTGAGCGGCAGTCCGGGATATTGTGCGGCGAGATAGTCGAGGGCCGTGCGTGCGTCGTCCTGTTCGCCGCGCGCTTCGTCGTGCGTGCCGGTC
>DATLMV010000220.1:0-10596 GCA_035537095.1 Pyrinomonadaceae bacterium | reverse complement strand
TATTCATATTCATGTTCTCGGACATGTTCACCGACGGACGCGCGCGGCGACGCATGCTGCGACGATTGCGACGCCGACGCGAACGCGTGCCCGTCCCCGTCGCGGCGGATGCGGCAGCGTCCGTGTCGCTGGCGGGAGGCTGCGACTCGGTGCCGGTGTTGGCGTTGTCCATCGTCGTCGTCGTGCTCGTGTCGGGCGGTTCGGCTGTCACCATACCGCGTCGGCCTCTGCGACGGCGGCTGCCGCCCGCAGTCGTGAACGAGAACTTGTGCACCTCGCCCGGCACGCTCATCAGCGAGAGACCGCCGGTGCCGAGGCGTCGCGCGCGCAGGGAGACGAACATGGGCGTCGTGCCCGCATCGGTCGGCCCCAGTTCAGCCGTGACTGCCGTGTAACCGCGCGTTGTATTGACGACGAAGCGTCCGGAGTGTTGCATCGTTCCGGCGTCGAGCGTGTAGCTGCTGCCGGTGACGGTCAGAGTGGCGGGGCCGCTCATGTTGTGTTCGGGCATGCTGACGGTTCCGGTGTAGGTTCCGGAGAGGTCGTCGGTCATCCCGCCCGAAGTGTTTTCGGCGGATGCGATGCCCGCGCTGGTGTTGGCAGCCGACATGTCCGTCGTCATATTCGCGCCGGACGTGTCGGTTCCCATCGCGCGCGCGCGGCGGCGCATGGCCCGACGGCGCATCCGGCGATTCCGCCGACGCCGACGCGTCGAACGCATCATGGTCGTGCCGGTGTTCTCCTGCTGCTCCGTCATGGTTGTACTGCTATTGGTGTTCTGATTAAGCGTCAGCGCGAAGAAATCAGGAACGACCATGGCGACCGCGAGAATGATCGCAACCGAAAGAAGAACTGTGCGCTGAGTGCTGCTGTACTTGCTCACGATTGTTTCTCCTTCTGTGATAAAACCTGCCCGCTTGCGCGGAACGCCGGAAGCGCCGCGCGCGTATCAGGAAAGTGGTTAGCGACCGCGATGGCCCGTGCCCAAATCATCCAGAGAGTCAGCCTGCAAATTTCCGGTGCGAAAGGATTATCTTCCTGCGTGTTCGCCGCAGACGAGGTGCGCGCCGGTCGCTTGCGCGCGTCCTCTCCCAACTCGCACCGCGAAAACTTCCGAAAGTTTTAAAGTCCGCCACCCGTTCGAAAACCGTAGATGCGCCGGATGGATGCGAAGTCCTTGGAATGCGCATAGTGTCGCACAGACGGACGCATTGTTGCACTATTTTTTTTGCCCTCTGCGCCGCCCGCCGCGCTCTCTACTAGACGAGCGTCTGCGGCAAAACGAACTGCCCGAGATGCGGGCCGTCGTAGTTGAGACTGACGCGCAGAGCCAGTTCCAGCGCCTCGCGCGTCTCTTCCGGCGTGATGACGGCATCAACGAAACCGCGCGCCGCCGCATACTTCGCGTCGAGTTGCCGCTCGTAATCCTCGCGGACGCGTTCCATCTCGGCCTCAAGTCGCTCGTCGGGCGCGCTCCCCTCGCGCTTCAACTTCTCCAACTGCGTCCCGTAAATCGCCTGCACCGCCGAATCGCCCTCCATCACGCCCATCCTGCCGGTCGGCCAACTGAAAATAAAATCGGGGTCGAAGCCCTGCCCCGCCATCGCGTAGTAGCCCGCGCCCGACGCGTGATTGATCGTCAAAACTATCTTCGGCACGCTCGCCGTCGCCATCGCTTCAACGAAACGCGCGCCCGCGCGGATGATGCCCGAATGCTCCGCCTCCGCCCCGACCATAAAGCCCGACACGTCCTGTATAAAAACCAAAGGCGTGCGATGCCGGTTGCAGACCTCGATGAAATACGCCACCTTCTCGGCGGATTCCGTGTAGATGATACCGCCGAACTTCGGCGGGCCGCCCGACCGTGCGCGAATCAACCCCCGGTTGTTGGCGATGACGCCGACCTGTATGCCGCGTATGCGCGCATGGCCCGTCAGGATTTCTTTGGCGTAGTCCGCTTGAAACTCGTCGAAGTGTCCCGCGTCGAGAATACAGTTCAAGACCTCACGCGCGTTGTATGGCTGGCGGTGGTCTTCGGGAATCAACTCGTACAGGTCGCCCGCCGGACGCGCCGCATCCTTCGCTTCCGCAATCGAAACCGCGCTCGCGCTTCTCGAAGGCAACTCCGAAATCACTTCCCGAATCTTGGCGATGCACGCGGCATCGTCAGCGACGCGGTAATGAGCGACGCCGGAGAGTTCGGTGTGCGTGCGCGCGCCGCCGAGGGTTTCGTTGTCTATCGTCTGCCCGGTCGCGCCCTTGACGAGATTCGCGCCGCCGAGTCCCATGAAGGAGGTCTGCTCGACCATCAGGATGATGTCGGAGAGCGCGGGCAGGTACGCGCCGCCCGCGACGCACGGCCCCATCACCGCCGAGATTTGCGGCACGCGCAGGTAACGACGCATCACGGAGTTGTAATAGAAGATGCGCGCCGCGCCGTACTGGCCGGGAAAGACGCCGCCCTGATACGGCAGGTTCACGCCCGCCGAATCAACCAGATAAATAATCGGCACGCGCGAGCGCATCGCCACCTCTTGCGCGCGCAAAATCTTCTTGATGGTCTCCGGCCACCACGAACCCGCCTTGACCGTCGCATCGTTGGCGACGACGACGCACTCGCGCCCCTCGACGCGTCCCGTCAGGGTCACGACGCCCGCCGACGGCGCGCCGCCCTTGTATTCGTCGTAGGCGACGAGCAGACCGATCTCCTGCGCGTACGTGTCGCCGTCGAGCAGGAGCGCGATGCGCTCGCGCGCGGTCAGTTTGCCCTGACTGTGTTGACGTTCGATTTTCTCGGGGCCGCCGCCGCGCCGCAGTTTGGCTTCGAGACGCCGCAGGTCTTCGACCGCATCGCGCAGGCGCGAGGATGCGCTCACGGACGGCGCGGGCTGCTGCTGTGTGGGCTTGTCTTCAACGCCTTCCGGCATCACAGGGGTACTCATCCGTTCGCGGGCCGCGCCGTTCGGCGGCGCACTTCGCTGCAAAGGCGTCGCTCGCGCGCCCCGGCCCGTCTCTTAAGTAGCAAGTTATCAGAGCTTGATTTAGACCCAAAATAGCACAGGACGACGGCGCATGACAACGACGCGGACTTTGCCCGTTAAGTAGTCCGAGTTGAAATCGGAGAACGGGTCAACATCGCCTCGTGATTGCCAACCGAACCACTATCACATGCCCGTTCAGCGCGGCGCGCGCCTGCGTAAAACTTCGCGCGCGAAATGTTGACATCATTTCCGAGTTGGAATAAAAACTCTGTCGCATTCTTCTCCCCTCGAAAAAATCGTCGCGGCTCTTTATCCTCCGGCCCGCCGAAGTCGCCGGAAAACTGTGTCCGCAGAGGAACCGATACCATGCGAATCCCGACGCGCAAGGCTTTCTTAATCTCGTTAGCATTCCTTCTCTTCGTTATCGTCATCGCGCCGTCGTGCCGCAAGCGCAGCGAAACCTCGAAGACGGGCGGCGAGCCGCTTGATTTTGCGCCGTCGCCGCAGGAAGTCGCGCCGTTCGAGCGCGACTGGGAGACGATTCGCGCGAGCGGCAATCTGATCGTGCTCGCGGCCAACAATTCGACCACCTACTTTCTGCATCAGGGCGAACCGCTCGGCTACGAGTACGAACTGCTGCAAGCCTTCGCCAAAGAACAGAACCTCGCGCTCAAAGTGGTCGTCGTCAAAGACCGCAAGCAGATCTTTCCGCTGCTCAACAGCGGCGAAGGCGACGTCGCCGCCGCGCGCCTGATACCCGCGCCGGAAAACGAAGGGCGCGCCTCGTTCACGCGCGCGCTCTATCGCACCGAGCCCGCGCTCGTGCAGCAGGCCGAGTCGCCGGAGAAGGCCAAAGACGCGATGCCCGCAGAGGCCGCGAAGGTTCTAGACCCCGGCCCCGCCGACGGGCTTCCCGCCATAGACGTGCAGGCGCGGCTCGTCAGCCGCCCCGGCCAACTCGGCGGGCAGCGCGTGGATTTGCCCGAGCAGCATCCCTACAAAAGAACGCTCTTCGAGTTGGCCGACCAGATTTCGGGCGACATCGAGGTGGTCGAATGGAACGGCGAGATCGGAGACGAGGCTCTGGCGCAGAAGGTTGCGAGGGGCGAGGTCGAGTTCACGGTGATGCAGAGCAATCTGGCCGAACTGAAGGAGGCGGAATTCACGAATCTCAAAGTGCGTCCCGTCCTCGGCCAGCAGCACAAGGTCGCATGGGCGGTGAGAAAAAATTCGCCCGCGCTGTTGGAAGTCTTGAACCGCTGGATTGAGGAGAAGCAGCAGAGCCCGCTTTTCAACACGCTCTACCGGAAATATTTCATTGACCGGCAGAGCCACATCGAACGCGTCAAGAGCGAATATCTCACCTCGCAGACCGGCAAGCTCTGCCGCTTCGACCCGCTCTTGAAACAGTACTCGAACGACCTGCAATGGGACTGGCGTCTGCTCGCGTCGCAAGCGTTTCAGGAGTCGCGCTTCAAGCCCGACGCGCGTTCGTGGGCGGGCGCGACCGGACTGCTCCAACTGATGCCGCGAACGGCGCGCGAGTTCGGCGTGCAAAATGCGCAAGACCCGGAGGACAACGTGCGCGGGGCCGTCAAGTTTCTGCAATGGCTGACGAAACATTGGTCGTCGCGCATCCCCGACGAAGGCGAACGACTCAAGTTTATTCTGGCTTCGTATAACTGCGGGCAGGGACACGTCGAGGACGCGCAAAGGCTCACACGAAAATACGGCGGAGACCCGCAGGTCTGGCGCGACGTGTCCTACTGGCTGCTGCAAAAATCGAAGCAGCAATACTACGCCGACCCCGAGGTCAAATACGGCTTCTGTCGCGGCATCGAGCCGGTGACATACGTCAGCCTGATTCTCGAACGCTTTGACCACTACAAGCAGTTCGTCGTCAACTGAATCAACACAACAAAAGCCGCAGACGAACGCCGGGAGACGCGGCTTAAAACTTCTTGGAAGACGGAACGGAAGACGGAATGTTTTCTTGCCAGAGCGTCTTCAACAACTCTTTACTGCTCGCCTTCTGCGGCACGCCTTCGAGAATCGCCACCTGCGCGCCGCGACGCTCTAAGACGACCGCGCCTTCCGGCGTCGCCCATGTTCTGTACGTATCGGGGTCGGCGTTCGCGCTCTCGGCGGGCAGGTTTTTGTAGCGCAGCGTGGTGCGGCGCACGTAGGCGTCGAAGAACTCGGCGGCGTCCTCTTCCGTGTCCCACGCGACCAACTGCGCGAGCAGGACGCCGCCCGTGCGCGCGTCCTCGTAGAGCGCGTAGCGGTCGCCGCCCCAACCCGCCGCCGCCCTGCGCGACTCTTTCGGCTCCTTCAAAAACTCGTCCAGAATCAGGTAATAACTCCATTCGCCGTTGACATCGTAATCCGTCCGCTTCCAGTTTGCGCCGAGCGCGGGGGCGATGTTGGGGAAGTTGATTTTGACGGGCGACTCGCGCGCGAAATACTTCTCCGAGTGCAAAATCTGTTCGGTTGACTGCGGCAACTCCTTGTAGGCTTTGGAGACCAAATCCCAACCGCCTTTGCGATAGAGTTGCGAAGCGAAGGTCTGCCCGCCCTCGTAGGGAAAGAGCAGCGTTTCGCGCAGCGCGCGCGGGGCTTTATCAATCTGTTCGGTGGTCGCTCCGTTGGCCGTGATGGATTTCATCATCGCCAGCGCGCGCAGGGGGTTGCGGACGATGTACTGCATCATGACGTAGGTGGCGTCGCCCTCGACGAGCGCCTGAGCGGCGAGTTCGGCGTCGGAGTCGCCCTTCGGCCACTTCTCGAAACGGCGGAGGTTGAAATGCTGGTCTTGCAAGGCGTGCGTCAGTTCGTGCGACATGACCGGCTTCTGCCCGTCAATGTCAATCCAGTCGGCGAGATAAAACTCCTGCGTCTTGGGGTCGTAGTAACCGGCGACCTGTTCGGTCAAAAGGTTGATGATGAAGGCGCGCAGTTTGAACTCGGCGGGAGCGAGGCCGAACTTTTTGAGCGCCGTCTCCGACGCGCGCATCTCTTCGGGACTACTGTCCTCGTCGAGATTTTTGATAATCATCCGCTCGATGTCGGCGCGCGACTGCGCCCCGCTGCGCACCTGACGCAGCACGGGCAACTTCCGCAACTCGCTCGTCTCCGTCAAAACTTCGGCGGTCGCCGCGACCACCGCCGCGCTTTTCGGGTTGACCGTCGCCGTCTGCGTGCGCTGCGCGAGGACTGCGCCGACGCCGCTCGCACAGACCAAAGCCGTCGAGACGAGCAGGAGGAGCGCGAGCCTCCGGGGGGTTTGGGGTCTGATTCTCTTTGACATCTTGAACCTTTCGCTTTTATATTCCGCCTGAAACCGGGACTCGCAAAATCTCAACTGTGCAACGTGCCCGACGCAGGAGCACGGAGCGGGAGGCGTTTTTCTCAGATGATGGTTCGGCCCGAAGACGATGCTTTATACGATATCTGGCACGAAACCGCCGTGCGTGTCCGGTATGCCGAAACCGACCGGATGGGCGTAGTGTATCACGCCAACTATCTCATCTGGTTCGAGATCGGTCGAACCGAATTTTGCCGCGCGCGCGGTTTCGCCTACCGCGAGATGGAGGAGAACAGCAACGCTTTCCTCGTCGTCGCCGAAAGCTACTGCCGCTATAAATCGTCCGCCTACTACGACGACGAACTCGTCGTCCGCACGCACATCACCGAACTGCGCCGACGCTCCGTCCGCTTCGGCTATGAGATCGTGCGTCTCGCGGACGGCCACATCATCGCCGAAGGCGAGACGGGCCACGTCGTCACCGACCCGAACGGGCGCGTCATCTCCCTCCCCGACACTTACCGCGACCTGCTCTGCGCACCGCCCGTCAACAACGCCACCTTCCCCACCCAACGCGGCGGGCGCGTCCCCGACGAAGAAGCACCATAGAGGAAGGAAAAAGTTAAAAGGTAAAAGGCAAAAGTGAAAAGCAGAATCTCCTGTCTTCACTTTTGCCTTTTACCTTTTGCCCTTTGCCTTCTTTATGATTCGTGCCGGAGCGAGAGGCGCGAGATTTCGCGTGCGCGGCCTGTCGCCTCGTCAATGTCTATGACGACGGCGCAGATTTTCACGTCGCCTTTGGAGTGTTCGGCGCGGCGGTGCAGGACGGAGGTGAAGCGCGCGATCACGTCCGCGCTCTCCATGCCGATGACGCCCGCGTAAGAACCGGTCATGCCGATGTCGGAGAGGTAGGCCGTGCCGTTCGGGAGGATTCTCTCGTCGGCGGTCTGGACGTGCGTGTGCGTGCCGACCACCGCCGAGACGCGCCCGTCCAAATACCAGCCCATCGCGCTCTTCTCCGAAGTCGCCTCGGCGTGCATGTCAACGAGACGGACGCGGACGCTCTCGTCGAGCGTCTTGAGCGATTCGTCGGCGACGCGGAAGGGGTCGTCCGACGGCTGCATGAAGACGCGCCCGATGAGATTGAGCACCGCGACGCGCACGCCGCGCACTTCGCCCACCCACATCCCATGCCCCGGCGTGTTCGGCGGATAGTTGGCCGGACGCAGCAGTCGCGTCTGGCGTTCGATGTAGGCGACCACCTCGCGTTTATCGAAGATGTGGTTGCCGGATGTCATCACGTCAATTCCGGCGTGGAAGAGTTCTTCGGCGAGCGGCGGCGTGATGGAGAAACCGCCCGCGACGTTTTCCGCGTTCATCACGGCGAGATCAATCGCGTGCTGCTCGCGCAAATCCTGTATCCGTTCGAGCACGGCGATGCGACCGGGCCGCGCCACCACGTCGCCAATCATCAGCACTCTCATACTCGTCTCACACTTCCCGCGCCGCTCCTGCCGCCGTCGCCCCCAAAGCGAAAGCGCGACTCGCTCCAAATCGAAGCAACGAGACGCGCTTTCACAAACGATATTTGTTTAGATCGAAAAACCTTTTGGATACTAGTCTGGATAGATGATTCGATCAATCAAAGCATATAGATGGCAGAGGGAAATCCGCGATGGCCGTTCCGAGGCCGTGATTGAACCTGCACAAACAGGTGGGTGACCTTCAAAAGCCTCAGCCTCCGGCAACGCCCTAACAATGAGGGTATGCACTGGCATGAATAGGCATCAGTCTCCCTTTTCAACGGCGTTGGCTCAATCATCGTTATCGGTGACGAACCCCGCAGACTTGTATTCCCTCAGCCAACAAGATACTAGCACACCCTCCGGCGAAGGCAAAGAGGCAAATTTTAGTAAATCGTAAATGGTAAATCGTAAATAGATAACTGCATGAAGCAGATTTTCTATTTACGATTTACGATTCACGATTTACTGCTTTTTTCAGGTGAAAGCGATGGTGTTCGGGCCGGGTTGCTGTTCGGCGACGGTGGTGCGGGCTTTGAGCAGGCGGTCGAGCATTTCGGCGCATTCGGCGCTGCGGGCGGCGAGTTGGGAGTCGGCCTGTTCGTGCAGGCGTTTGAGACGATGCAGTTCGTCGGCGATGTGGAGGGCGGCGAGGATGGCGACCTTAAGCGAATCAACGGTGAGCGTGCCCGAAGAGATTTCGCGCATCCGCCGGTCAACAAACTCGGCCAACTCCGTGACGTATTCACTATCGCCGTCGGAGCGGATATTGTATGTCTGGTTGTAAATCTCGACACGGATGGTCGGCGTTCCCAACGCGTCGGCAGTCGTGCCTTTAATTGCGCTCATACGTCCTTCAATCTGCGCCTAAATCACTTGCGCATGACTTCCACCATCTCGGGGTCGAGCACGGCGATGGCGTCGAGCATCGCTTCGACCTTGAGGCGAATCGTGTCGCGCTCGGAGAGCAGACGCTCAACTTGCGTCTCCAAACGCTCCTTCTCGTCAAGCAGCCCTCCCAACTCACGCCGGACGGACGAGACCTCACGCTCCAAGACTTCCTTCTCCTGCCGGAGCGTCTTCGTCAATTCGATAGTGCGGTAAATTTTATCTTCGAGGTGGGAAAATTTCTCCAAACCTGTTAATCCAACCATCACCTCTCCTTAAACAGCGTGCGGGGCTGAAAACTGCCGAGCGATTATGCGACTTCACAGCCGCAAGCGCAAGAGCCGGAAGTCGAAACTCACGAGTTCGATGTTCAAAGTCGAACGTCACAAGCTTTGTCCTCCGATTTTGGACTCCGGACTCGTGACTTTCGCCCCTTTTTATCCCCTGAGTTGCGCGCCGAAGTTCGTCTCCAAAGCTTGCAGGACGCGCGCGTGCAGAGATTCGACCTCCTCGTCGCGCAGCGTGCGTTCGTCCGCGCGATACTCGATGCGAAGCGTCACGGAGCGTTTCCCCTCCGGCACATGCGCGCCCTCGAAGACATCAACGAGCGAGACGCTCTTGCACTCCGCCAGACCGAGCGCGAGCGCGGCGCGCTGCAACTCCGCGAAGCCCACGCGGCGTTCGACGAGCAGCGAGATGTCGCGGACAACCGGGGGATAACGCGCGAGTGGCATGTAGCGGACGGGCGTTTCCGGCGTCGCCTGTAGCTCGCTGAAATCAATCTCCGCGACGAAGACGGGCTGCCGAAACTTGTACGCGGCGGTCAACTCCTCGCCGAGCCTGCCGATTGTTCCGACCGCGCTTCCCGCGAGCGACACGCGCGCCGACTGTCCTTCGCGCAGGTGGCGCGCGCCCGTCGCCTCGAAGTCGAGCGGCCCCGCTTTCATCGCTTCCACGGCGGCTTCGAGCGCGCCCTTCAAATCATAAAAATCTAGTTCGCGCACCGCCCCCGCGCGCCCCTCTTCAACCGCGCCGCCCGTCACGACGAGCGCGAAGCTCGTCCGCTCTTCGGGCAGACTTCCCCGCTCCGCGCTGGCGATGAAGACCTGCCCCAACTCGAAGAGACGCACGTTGCGCGTCCCGTGATTCATGTTGTGCCGGACGGCATCGAGCAGTCCGGGCAGAAGCGTCGGGCGCATCCGCGTGACGCCCTCGATAATCGGATTCTTCAACGTCACCAGACGCGCCGACTCGTCCTCGCCCGCTTCCATCAGACGGGGCAGAAGCTCAAAATGCCCGTCGTGTTCCGTGCTGATGAAACTGAAACTGACGGCCTCGTCGAACCCTTGCGCCGTCAGCGCCTGTCGTGCCGCGCGCCTGCGCGCATCGCCCGCGCGATACTCGCCCACGTTGTTGGAAGCGGGCAAGGTCTCGGCAATCTTATCGTAGCCGACATGACGCGCCACCTCCTCCACCAAATCCTCTTCAAGCTCGACATCACCGCGCCACGTCGGCGCGACGAACGAGGCGGACTCTCCGGCATCGGCGTCGCCGTTCTCCTGCGACGCGAAACCGAGCGCGTTTAAGATACGCACGGACTCCTGCGGCTGAACGTCGAGCGCGGCGAGACTTTTGACGCGCGCGAAACGCAGCCGCACCGTCGGCGGCTCGTGCCTGTGCGAATAAACGTCAATCGCATCTGCGGTCGCCGTGCCCCCCGCGATTTCGCAGATCAGCGCGATGCAACGCTCCAGCGCCCGCGCCGCTCCCTCGCGGTCAACCCCCCGCTCGAAACGATACGAAGCATCGGTGCTCAAACCCAAAACCTGCGAAGTGCGGCGCACGGAATCGGGCGCGAAGTATGCGCTCTCAATCAGGACATCGCGCGTCGCGGCGGAAA
>DATLMV010000219.1:0-29967 GCA_035537095.1 Pyrinomonadaceae bacterium | reverse complement strand
AGCGAACGCTCTTAATCTTTCTCGTCCTGCTCGTCTCTTTCACGGCTTACGCGCCGCCGGTGTCGAACGCGCGGCGGGCGGTCGTCGCCGTCCAGTCGAGGCGGGTCGAGGCGGTTCAGTTTCAAAGTAAGTTGATTGGTCAGGCGTTGCCCTACAACGTCGTGCTGCCGCCCGACTACGCGCAAGCGTCTGCGCGTGCGACGCGTTATCCGGTGCTCTATCTGCTCCACGGGCTCGGCGGGAGCGCGGGCGATTGGGTCTCTCAGAAGGCGCATCTGGCGGACTACGCGGCGCGACACCGTTTGCTCGTCGTCGTGCCGGAAGGCCGAGACGCTTGGTACACGGACAGCGCGACGGTCGCCGCCGAGAAGTTTGAGACATACTTTCTGCAAGAGTTGATACCGGACGTGCAGGCGCGCTTTCGCACGATTGAGGCGCGCGAGGGGCGCGCGGTCGCCGGTCTTTCGATGGGCGGCTACGGGGCTTTGAAGTTCGGTTTGAAGCATCCGGAGATGTTCGTCTTCGCCGCTTCGATGAGCGGCGCGCTCGGCGCGGCCTCTTGGTTGCCGGACGAACATCTGCCCGCATTCGTCAAGCCCTCCATCGTGCGCGCCTTCGGCACGACCGACAACCCGACGCGCCAAGCCAACGACATCTTCAAACTCGCACGCGAACTCCCCGCCGAAAAAGTTCCCGCGCTCCCCTTCCTCTATCTCGACTGCGGCACGGAAGACTTTCTCATCCAATCCAACCGCGCCTTCGCCACGCTGCTCTTGGAACGAAAAATCCCGCACGAGTTTCGACAGCTTCCCGGCGGACATAGCTGGCCCTACTGGGACGCGCAGGTGCAGGAGATTTTGAGAATCGCGTCGCAGCGAATGACGCCGCCGCGCGGGCGGGGATGACGCCGCGCGGAGAAACCGTTCGATAACGGAACCGGCGACCGCTTCGAGCGAGCGCGACGTTCTAAGGTTTCATGCTAGTGAATCGTGAATCGTAAATCGTCAATAGAGATGTGGTGAATGCTCTTATCTATTCACGATTTACGATTCACGATTTACTAAGTTTTATTTGAGGAATTTTCGTTGCTAAATTTTGCGATTCAAGTGGCGCATGAGGCGGGGCGCGTGCTGGCCGAGCGTTTCGGTCGGGGCGTGAAGATTTCGCACAAGGGGGCGATTGACCTCGTCACGGAATCGGACGTGGCCGCTGAACGTCTGATCGTCGAGCGCATCAAGAGCTATTATCCGCGTCATTCGATTCTGGCGGAGGAGTCGGGCGAGTCGCAGTTGGTTGACGGGGCTCATGCTGAATGGAAGTGGATCATTGACCCGCTCGACGGCACGACCAACTACGCGCACGGCTACCCATGCTTCTGCGTCTCCATCGCGCTCGAACGCGCGGGCGAAGTGGTCGTCGGCGTCGTTCACGACCCTATCCGCGAAGAAACCTTCGCCGCCGAACGCGGCGAGGGCGCGACCCTGAACGGGCGTCGTATCCACGTCTCGGAGATTGACGAACTCGGCAGCGCGATGCTCTGCACGGGCTTTCCCTACGACGTGCGCGAGCGCGGCGACTTCGCGCGCCACTTCACCAACTTCATCAGGCACGCGCAGGCCGTGCGCCGCGACGGCTCCGCCGCGCTCGACCTCGCCTACGTCGCCGCCGGACGCTTCGACGGTTTCTGGGAAGAGGGCTTGCGCCCGTGGGATGTCGCCGCCGGAGTCATCCTCGTCGAGGAAGCGGGCGGGCGCGTCTCGCGCTACGACGGCTCGCCCTTCCGCATCTACACGCCCCCCATTCTCGCCAGCAACGCCCTCATCCACGAAGAAGCGATGCGCGTTCTCGCCATGTGAAAAAGAGAGAGGTTAGATGTGGGATGTTAGATGTCGGCTAAAACAACTGTCTTGCCTAACATCTAACATCCGGCATCTAACCTCTAATCTTCATCCCTTATCCAACGCTGTGCCGATGATGTTCTTCAGGTCGTCGGTGGCGCGACGGGCGCAGGCGCGTGTGTCTTCGCCTTCGTGAGGTTCGACGGTGTAGAGGGGGTGATAGATGATTTCGACGCGTCCGGCGCGCGGGATGCGCCAGCCCTTCGGCCATACGCGATGCCCGCCGCGAATCGTCACCGGCAGGATGGGCACGCCCGCTTCCAGAGCCATCCGCGCCGCGCCCGCCTTGAACTTCATCAACGCACCGTCCGCTTCCGCCCGCCCGCCTTCGGGAAAGATGACGACCGCGCCGCCCTGTCTGAGCCAGAGGAGCGAGCGGCGAATCGCCGCCGGGTCGCTGCCTTCCAGTTGCAGCGGCCAAGAGCCGAGCAGTTCCAGAAGTCTGCCGATGACGGGCCACTTGAACGCCTCGTTCCAAGCCAGATAACGTATCGGACGTTTGACTTGCAGCGAAATCCAGAAGGGGTCAATGTAGGTCTGATGATTGGCGGCGATAATCAGCCCGCCGCGCGCGGCTTCGGGGACGTGACCGACGCCCGCAAAGCGTATCTTCCAGACCACGCGCGAGAGCGCATGAACGGCGGCGCGGACGATGTCGAGCGCCCATTGCGGCAGCATCGAGGGCGCGCGCGACGGCGACGATGACGACGGGCCGACGCTCGCGCCCGTGCGCGGCGTGCGCGAGGCGGTCGCAGCGGTGGTCGTCGTCTCCCTCAAGTGAATCTTATTCTCCATGCTCGCTGTTGCGCGTGAATCTTATTCTCCATCGGCTCTGCGTCGCGCGTCGCGCGGGCGCAGCGTCTCAAGCCCTTCGCTGTTCAACTCCGCCCACCATTCGGGGATGTCGCGTTCGGTGAGCGCGTCCTCGTTCCGGAGCGCGCAACGCTCGCACTCGAAGCCCGTGTAGGCGCGCGCCTCCGCCTTCGTCAGCCCCACACGCGTCCGCGCGTTGCACTCCGCTCCGGCGCAGCGACGCTCAATCTCGACCAACAAAACTTCGCGCGGAAAACTCAAACGCTGTCTCATATTGCACAGGCGAACGAAGGGAGCACGGAAGCGAAACTGCAACGCGTTAGCATAAGCCCTACCCTCGACACTTGTCATCCCGGCGGCCCGCACGCTCCGCTCGACGCCGACGCACGCACCCTGACGCGCGCCGACGCATTCGACGCTGATGTGCGCGCCCCGGCGTGTGCCGCCGACGCCCGCCGCCTCTGCTCTATTCGACGCCTTCGAGCGGCCACTCCTGCCCGAGAAATTCCAGATGGAGGCGCGGGATGCCGTCCGCGCCGGGGCGGCGCGCGCGCACCGCCGCGAGGATGGTGAGTTGCGAGCGGACGCCCGTCACGCGGACGTAGCTGCCGCGCTCGGCGTCGAGCGTCGTCCAGACCGCCGCGCCGCGTCGGCTCAGGTTCTCCGTCACCGTCTCCTCGCGCGCCGTCACCGCGCCCTGCGCGTCCAAAGCCTCGATGACCACTTCGACCGCCATCTGCAAGCGCGTCTCCTTCGAGCGCGACACGGAGCCTCCCTTGCCTTCTTCCTGCACGGGTCGCTCGCGCACCTCCCAGAGCCCCGCCGGATTGGGCGCGACCTCGTAACGAATCGTCGGGTCTTTCTCATGCTTCGCCGGAGCGTGCTTGCCGATAAACGCGACGCCGACGCTGAAACGCATCCCGCCCGTCTTCGTCTCGGCGGTCTTCCCCGCCGCCGCTTCTTGCAGTTGCAGGTTGCGCACGAGCGCCCAGATGGAGTACTGCATTTCGACGTAATCGTAGCAGCGCAACTGTCGCGGCATCGGCAGCGTGAGATGCAGCAGGCGGCCCGGTTCGATGACGTGTGAGAGCGTGAAACGCGCGCCGAAGGGCGTCACGTCGAGCAGGCGCGTGACCTCCGTCCACTCGTGTTCGAGCGTCTCCCGGCAATGCACTCGCACAGGGAGCGACAGCTTCAGACGCTCGCGCAAACGACGTGATTTAGCATCGAATTTCATGCTTGAAATACGCTCTTTTCCCGTCTCCGGCGGACGCAATATCTTGTGTCTGCCCGAACCCCCTGAAAACGCCCCTCCGGATGCACCGAAAACCCTGATTTTACAGCACTTTCGCGGCTTTTCGGGGTTTGCCAAACCGACCCTTTTGAGCTACAATATGTCGTACTTTGAACCGTCCCGTTCGGGCCTCGAAAAGTATCAGAAACAGAGCCTTCAGAGGCGACCGCGAAACGGCGAGAGGAAAGCTACCGGCGAACGTTTTTAACCGTGTCGTTGTCTCGCTCGAAAGCATCTCCCGCGCCCGCTTTCAACGAGCCGGAGTCGTTCCGCCAACTGTTTCGCAGTCGGTCGTCTCGGACGGGTCGCGAGCCTTATCTGAATTTAAAACGACGGCGTGCTTCTCTGGCGGGAAGCGCGCCGCAGATTGTACCGGAAAGGTCATTTGATGGAAACAGCAGACCGTAATTACATCAACATCGAAGACGAGATGCGCCGTTCGTATCTCGATTACGCCATGTCCGTCATCATCGGGCGCGCGCTCCCCGACGTGCGCGACGGCTTCAAGCCCGTCCACCGTCGCGTGCTCTGGGCGATGCACGAACTCGGCAACACCTACAACAAAGCATACAAAAAGAGCGCGCGTATCGCGGGCGACGTGATCGGTAAATATCACCCGCACGGCGAGTCGGCAGTCTATGACACCATCGTTCGCATGGCGCAGGATTTCTCCATGCGCTACCCGCTCGTGGATGGTCAGGGCAACTTCGGCTCGGTGGACGGCGACTCGGCGGCGGCCATGCGCTACACCGAAGCGCGAATGGCGCGCCTGACGAGCGAAATCATCTCCGACATCGAAAAAGAGACGGTTGATTTCACGCCCAACTACGACGAGTCTTTGAGCGAGCCTTCCGTGATGCCGACGCGCGTGCCCAACCTTCTGCTGAATGGTTCGGAGGGCATCGCCGTCGGGATGGCGACGAAGATTCCGCCGCACAATCTGACCGAGATCGTCGAAGCGACCATCGCGCTGCTGCGCAAGCCGAACCTCAAGCTGGAAGAGTTGGTGAAGATGGTTCCCGGCCCTGACTTCCCGACCGGCGGCTTCATCTACGGGCGCGAGGGCATCCGTCAGGCTTACATGACGGGGCGCGGCGTCATCCAGATGCGCGCGCGCGCAGGCATTGACCGCATCGGGCGCGGCACGACCGAACGCGACGCCATCATCATCACCGAGATTCCCTTTCAGGTGAACAAGGCGCGATTGATCGAGCGCATCGCCGAACTCGTCAACGAGAAGAAGATCGAAGGCATCTCCGACCTGCGCGACGAGTCGAGCCGCGACGGGATGCGCATCGTCGTCGAACTCAAACGCGACGCCGTGCCCCAGATTATCCTCAACAAGCTCTACAAGCTGACGCCGATGCAGGCGTCTTTCGGCGTCATCAATCTCGCCATCGTCGGCGGGCAGCCGCGCGTCCTGAACCTCAAGCAGATGCTCGAATGCTTCGTTGATTTCCGGCGCGAGGTGGTGCGCCGCCGCACCGAGTATGAGTTGCGCAAGGCGCGCGCCCGCGCACACATCCTCGAAGGTCTGAACAAGGCCATTGACGCGCTCGATTACATCATCCCGACGATTCGCAACGCCCGCTCCGTTGACGAAGCGCGCGCGTGGCTGACCGGCAACTTCGACGCCATGACCGACGTGAAATCGTGGAAGGGCACGCCGACCGACGTGACGCTCGCAGGCTTCCTCGACAAGCTGCGCCGCACCTTGAAGCGTCTCAGCTTCTCCGAGCAGCAGGCGCAGGCCATCCTCGACCTGCAACTGCGCCGCCTCTCCGCGCTCGAACGCCAGCGCATCCTCGACGAGTATGAGCAACTCATCAAGCTCATCGCCGAACTCGAAGAGATACTCGCCAACGAGTCGTCGCTGCGGCGCGTCATCGTCAAAGAACTCGAAGACGTGAAGCGCGATTTCGGCGACAAACGCCGGACGGAAATCATAGACGAAGGCGTCGAACTCACCATCGAGGACATGATCGCCGACGAGGACGTGGCGATCACCGTCACCAAGAACGGCTACGTCAAGCGCACGCCCGTCACGACCTATCAGCGACAGGGACGCGGCGGCAAGGGTCGCTCCGGCGCATCTACGGGGAAGAACGACGATTACGTCGAGCATCTCTTTATCGCCTCGACCCATTCGTACCTGATGCTGGTCACGGACGACGGGCAGGTCTACAAGTTGAAGGTGCACGAGATACCGGACGCGCTCCCCTCGGCGCGCGGCAAGGCTTTCGTCAATCTCATCAACATCCCTTCGAGCCGCAAGCTGGCGGGCGTCGTCCCCGTGCGAGAGTTCTCCGAGGGCCGCTACGTCGTGATGGTCACGCGCAAGGGCGTGATTAAGAAGACGAGCCTCGCCGATTTTCAGAACATCCGCTCGAACGGCATCAACGCCGTCAACGTGGACGACGGCGACGAACTGCTCGACGTTGTTCTGACCGACGGCACGAAGCGCATCTTCATCGCTACGCATAACGGCATCGCCATCCGCTTCAACGAGGACGACGTGCGCTCGATGGGGCGCGCGGCGCGCGGCGTGCGCGGCATAGACCTGCGCGGCGACGACTACGTGGTCTCGGTCTGCCCCGTCTCCGCCGACGATTCCGAGCGGATGCTCTCCGTCTCCGAACAGGGCTACGGCAAGCAGACGAAGATCGGCGACTATCGCTTGCAGTCGCGCGGCGGTCGCGGCGTCATCAACATGAAGACCAACGCCAAGACCGGACGGGTCGTCGCCGTCTTCCCCGTTGACGACGAATCCGAGATCATGATTATCACGCAGCACGGCAAGCTGATCCGCATCGAGGCCGACAGCATCCGCAAGACGGGCCGCAGCGCATCCGGCGTCCGCCTCATCAAGACCGACGACGGCGACAAAGTAACGAGCGCCTCCCTGCTCGACCCCTCCGCCGCCGAGGCCGAAGTCGAGGTGACCGCTTAGGCGTTCGGACGATAGATGATAGACGATGGACGATTGATAAGAGGGAAGCTTCCTTCTTATCAATCGTCCATTGTTTATAGACGATTGACGATAAAGGTTGGATGGAAGAAAGCTTCCTTCTTATCCAACTCCTATCGTCCGTCGTTTGTCATCCGTAGACGATTGATGAGAAGGAAACTTTCCTGCCGTCCGTCGTCTATCGTCCATCGTCCATTCAGGGCATTTGTCCACACCTGCGGCTGTGGCGTTTCTCCCTTTGGGCCGACCTGCCCCACCCCGCGCGGAGGCGAATCCCGCGAAATCCCTGTAAAACCGACTGTTTTAGACTTTTGCGGCTGAGGAACGCTGCTTGCAAAAGGGGAGGACGGGAACGGTCTTCCTCGCGCTCCGACCGCCCACGAGGGGAGTTGGAAGGTGAAACGCACAATCCTCTATCTCGACGACGAGACGGCCTGCGTGGAAGTGTTTCAAGAGATGTTCGGCGACGACTTCGACATCCGCACCGCCACGACGCCCACGCAAGCGCGCCGCGCCCTCAATGAGCGCGCCGCCGACATCGTTATCAGCGACCAGCGCATGCCCGACATCGAAGGCACGCAGTTTTTGCGCGAGGTCTGGGAGTTGTACCCGTCGAGCTATCGCGTCATGTTGACGGGCAGCGCGACCATCGGCGACATCGTCCGTGAGGTCAGCCTCGGCGTCGTCAACCTGCTGGTCTCCAAGCCTTGGACGGAACGGAGCATGCGACAGATTCTAGAGCGCGCCTGCGCCTCTTTTGAACTACGCCACCACGCCTGTCAGGCGCGCGCCGCGCATCTCGGCGAAATAATCGTCGCCAGCACGGCCTAGAAAAACTTCAATCTCTCGTGGGGGCGAGACTACAAGGGCGAGGACGGTGAGAGTTTTTCACCATCCTCGCCCTTGTTGATTGATCCCGCGCCTGCCGACGCCCGCATCACGGACGCGCTCTTTCGCGTCCATACTTGCCGCAACTCTTTTCGGGTTCAGCCCTGCCGCAACTCTTCCGGCGCGCCCTCGCCTTCGACCCAGACTTCGCCGTCCTCGAAAAACTCTTTCTTCCAGATGGGAACCGTGCGCTTGAGTTCGCGGATGGCCCACTCGCACGCCTCGAAGGCGGCGCGGCGGTGCGGCGCGCTGACGCTGATGGTGACGCTGGTTTCGCCAATCTCCGTGCGGCCCGTGCGGTGGACGATGCCGATGTGCGCGATGTCGAACCGCGCGTGCGCCTGTGCGCCGAGACGACGCATCTCCTTGAGGGCCATCGGCGCATAGGCTTCGTAGACGAGATAGAGCGTGCGCCGCCCGCGCGTCCATTCGCGCGCGTAGCCGTCGAGCGTGACGGTCGCGCCGCAGCGACGCGGGACGACGCGCCGGGCCTGTGCGCCGACATCTATCGGCCCGGTCGTCAACTCGAAGAAATCTGACGTTTCCGTCTCAGCTTCCTCCGTCACCTCCGTCCCTTCCGCTTGCCCCGACGCCTCCGCGCTCCCGCCGCTCACGGGCGGAAAGACCGCGATCTCGTCGCCGTCTCGCACCTCCATGTCTTTCGCCGCGACGTACTCTTGATTGACCGCGAACAGGAGCGAGCGCCCGAAGCGTTCGAGCGCGGGATAGGTCTTCAGGATTTCCCGGAAGGCGGCGTCGGCGTCGGCGTCGGCGGGGATGTCGAGCGAAACTTCGTCGTGTCCGGCGGCGTCGCGCGCCGCGCCGAAGAAGAGGACGCGGACGCTTATCCTCTGCGTCGTCGCGGATGCGTGTTCCGGTGCTGTTTGCGCGTCGTGCATGGGTGCTTATGAGAAGTTGATTTTCTTGCCGCCGTGCCCGTTGCCTTTGCCGATGGTGTGCATCCGCGCGCGCTCCTCATAGCCGCCGACCACCTGCGCGAGCAACCCTTGCAGACGCCCCAGACGCTCCGAACTGAGACGGAGTTCGAGCATCTCCTGCTTGACCCCGGCGTCAATCTCCATCGCCGACGCGACGAGGAACGAGAGACGTTCGGGACTCGCTTCGGGTATCTCCGGCAAACTCCCGCGCTCGTCGTTCAAGACGCGCACCGAGTTGGCGATGCGGACAAACAGGTTCAAGACTTCACGCGCGCGCGCGTTCAACAGTTCATCGTCTTCCGGCTCGTCCTCGAAAAACTCCACGCGCCCGACGAGATAAGGCTCGCCTGTCTCGACGTAAGATTCGACGCGATAACGCGCGACGCCGAGCGTCATGATGTTTGAGCGACCGTCGCGCATCGTCTGGACTTCGACGACCTCCGCGACGCACCCGACGTGCCCCGAGGGCGGATGCTCATCGCCCGTCTCGCCCGCCTCGAAGTAGGAGACGCCGAACATGTTGTTTTTAGCCTGCACGTCCTCAAGCATCTCGCGATAGCGCGGCTCGAAGATGTGCAACGGCAGCGGCACGCCCGGAAACAGCACGAGCGGCAACGGAAACAGAGGCAACTCGCGCACACCGCGCACTTTCTCTAGGGCTTCACTCATAAGAGAACAGCGACAAGTGACAGGTGACAAGTGACGAGCAAGAAAAGAGACAAGCGACAAGCGACGAGTAAGAGAAGCGACGATTGATGAGTGGCAAGTAGAAGAAACGATAAGTGACAGGCAATAGCTGACAAGTTGAAAAAAGCTTCCCTCTCATCAATCGTCGCGCGTCACCTCTTTTCTTGCTTGTCACTTATCACTCGTCACTACATTTGCGCGTTGCGTTCGATGGCCTGCAAGGCGCTGGCGGAGGCGGCGATTTCGGGTTCGCTGGCGGTCTCTGCCGTCGCGTCCGTGCGCCGACGCAGGCCGGGTTCGAGTTTCTGTTCGATCAGGTCGAGAATGGCTGCGGGGGATTCGTCGGTCAAGGCGAGGCGTTTGGCTTCGAGGACGAGCGCGGCCATCTCGGGCGCGCGGTCGCGGTAGCGCGTGTCGCGCGCGATGAGGTCTTCGATGATGCGCCGTTCGCGGATGGGGCGCGCCGTGTCGGCGTCGAGTCCGGCGGCGACGGCGTACTCGACCGGCACGCTCTGATTGCGCACCATGACGTGCAAAGCGTTCGTCAACTCGCGCGACTCGTCGCGGATGCGGGCCATGTCGAGCAGGGAGTTTTTGAATCCGAGATGACCGCGCAAAGAGATTTCGATAATCGGCGCGGGGTCTTCGGAGTCTTCCGCGTGACGCCGCGCTTCGCGCCCGACTAACTCCATCACGCCCTGATGCACCGTTTCGGCATCAACCACGCCGGAGACATCGAAGGAGAGACGCTGAAACGGACGCTGCACGTAATCCTGTATGTGCTCGGCCTTGATGTGGTGCTCGTCGTCCACCTCGACCAGATAAAATCCGCGCTCCTCCCTGTACTCGTCAATCGAACAGGCTTCGAGCGAGCCGGGATTGAAGGCCCAACCGTCAACCTCGAAACGCTTGTGCGTGTGGCCGAGCGCTACGTAATCAACCAGCGTGCGCAGTTCCTTCAGACGCTCGACGGAGAGAGCGGGAATCGGTCGCTTGAGTTGTCCCTCGACATCCGTGTGCAGCATCAGGATATTGAACATCCCCTCGCCGCGCGCGCGACGGATGGCGTCCGAGAGCAGCCCCATCGCGGCGTTCGCGCTCGTGCCGTACCAATGTGTGCCGAAGATGCGCGCGCCCGCGATGTCTATGTAAGAACCGGCGCGTTCATCTTCGCTCCATTCGACGAGTTCTAGTCGTCCTTCGGCGTCGCGCGAGGGTTCGAGCAGTTTGAGGAAGCCCCATTGCGAAAGCGAGCGCATCCAGCTAAACGTGGAGACGGCCTCGTGCTGGTCGTGATTGCCTTCGATGGCGACGACCGGAATCCCCGCTTCGCGCAAGGCTTGCAGGCCGATCATCGCGTGATTCATCGTCTGCGGGTCAACCTTGCGCGCGTTGAAAAAGTCGCCCGCGATCAACACGAAGTCGAGCTTGTTCGGCACGACGTAGCGCGTCAGCACGTCGTTCCACGCGCGGAAGAAATCCTGCGCGCGCTCTTCCAGATTGTAACGGCGATTGCCGAGATGAATGTCGGCGATATGTAGAAATCTCATCATAGCTGCTCAACAGAGACGCCGCTCGGCCTGACTTTTCCCCTCGTCAAACGTCGCTTGCGCGCCAACTATTATACGCTATCGGGGCTGCAAGACGCATGTCTTTGAAGGGATGAGGGCGGAGGGATGAGGGATGAAGCTAAGGCAAAGGTTAAATGGGGAAAGGGTTAAAGGGTCAAAGGGAAATGGCTACTTAACCCCGTTCTCTTTTACCATTTCCCCTTTCCCCATTTAACCTTTCCCCTCTTCCATTCATCCCTCATCCCTCCGCCCTCATCCCTGAATTAAATGTTTATCGCCTCGCCGATTTCGTTGATGGTGGTTATCTCGTTGCCGCTGATTTGCTCGCCGCCGAAGCCGAAGAGTCCGCCTTCTTTCGCGGCTGCCGCGACCTTTTGGGCGACGACCAAAACCCAGCGCTTGTACTCGTAAGCCTCTTCGGCGCTGACCTTTGTCTCAAGCGACGCGGCCACCGTCCGGCACGTGTCGAGCGCGCGGCCTTTGACTTCGTCGAGCGAGAGTTTCTCGGTCTGACCGCGCTGTTCGTCTCCGGCGTTGGCGACGATGTCGGCGACGACCGCTCCCAGTAAAGAATCCTTCGACGCACGCTGTTCGCCCTCGATGATGCCGTCGGCGACGGCGGCCATCTCGCGCACGAAGTCGTCCTGCTTACTCGGCGCAGCACCCGCCACCGCGTAGGCCGCCAGCATCGGCGCTTTGAGCAGGCCCTTCCATTCGTCGGGCGTAAACTTTTCTTTGACACTCATCTACAGGTTCCCCTCCTCGTTTTGATGTACTCACGTCTCGCATGCGTGACTGGCAACTTCCTGCTCATCGAGTGTACGCGCACACGCTCAATTGACGGCGGAATTTAACCATCCTACCATGCCCCGCCGGAGAACTACTCCGGGGCGCTATACCGCGACGCCGTTCAACTCATCCTCCGGCGCAGCACCCAACGCCGCGTCGCCCACTCGACGGCGTAACCCAACATGTAAACCGCCGCCGCGCTCACCGCCACGTGTAATACCAGTTGGCTATAGCTGCCGGGGCCCGGCTCCGCGTAATCAATGCGCGGCACGCCGAGCCATTCAAACAGAATCCCGAACGTCAACTGCGACGGCGCGGTGACGAGCGCGACGGCCATCCCGCGCAAGTTGATCCAGCCGCCGCCCGTGTTCCGCAACTCGTCCTGCACGACGTAGACGGCAAGGGCCGTGTACAACAGACCGAGGGCCGCGCCGAGCCACGATTGATAGATTTTCATGCTCTCTCCGCGAAGATGAGACGCACGCTCGCCGACCGCCGGGCCGCCGCGCTCACAAAACGGACAGCATCCGCTGATGAACGCCGCACGATTCGCGCACGGCTGGAATTGACCTGTCGCGCGTCGCTTGCTGCGTGGAGATGATCGCTCATCTTGACGTTACTGTGATTACAGAGTTCACGTTTCCCTGCCCGTCGGTTTCTCTCTCGGGGTTGTGCGGGTCGAGTGTCCAAACGTTATCCACGACGAATTTATACGCGTATTTGCCCGCCGCTAAATCAATTCGACAAACCCAGTCCGCGCCCTCTCGCGCGCAGAGCGTCTGCCGTGGATTCCAGTTGTTGAATGTACCGGCGAGAGTAACCGTCAAAGCATCGGCGTGTGCTTTCAACCTGAACGTCGTGTTGCCGCTCAGGGACGGCGCGGGCAGCGACGCTCTTTTGCCCGTCGCCGTTCCGCCATACCAGACGCGCTTGACGGCGGTCACATTGCCTCCGTCGTCTTTAACGAACGAGTAGGCCGGGACGCCTTCTCTCGCGATGAAGAAGGTTGACTCCGATTCGGGATGCATCTCAAAAACATTTCCGAGCGCCCAGATGAGATACAGGCGTCTGTTTCGGGTGACGATGGTGACGGGATAGCCCTCATCAATCTCATAATAGCCGACGTAATCCCCGTATGCTTCGGGGTTCGCCGCAACGACCTTTTTTTCGACGGGAAGATAATCGGCCCATTCGTATTCGCGCGCGAGGCCGAGCATTATTTCCGCCGCTATTTGCATCCCGTTGTAGGTGTCTTGATTGACCATCACGACCGCGCCTTGCCCCTGCCAGTTATAGGCGACCATCAAAGCGGTGAAACCGGGCATCCCGCCGCTGTGAGAGAAGCGCGGCGTGCGGCCCGAGGTGTCTATCTCAAGCCCGAGTCCCCAGCCCGCGCGAAAGGGCGTGAGCATCAGGTTGGCCGTTTCTTGCGAGAGTATTTTGCCGGAGTTGCCCGTCTTGGCTTTTTGTAAATCGAGTGCGAAACGCGCGATGTCGCTCGGCGTAGTCCACAATCCGCCCGCCGCCATCGCCGCCGTGGAAGGAAATCTGTTCTCAATCGGTCGCGCGTCGGTGGAGCCGTGTCCGGTCGCGGCTCTCTCCCACAACTGCGGCGGCAGGGGATTTTCAAACGTGCTGTGCGTCATCTCCAATTTGTCGAACAGAGTTTCGCGCATCAGTTCGGGGAAAGATTTTTTCGTCACCTCCGTCATCAACAACTGCGCGACGGCATAACCGGCGGACGAATACGCCCAACGGCAGTTCGGCACAAACTCCACCTGCACGGGCGGGTTATCTGCGGGCGGAGTGCCGTTGAGCGCCTGAACGATGGTCGGGAAAGGTTCGCCGAACCGGTAAGTTTTCCCGCTGCCGCCGCCGAGCGGCAAGCCCGACGTGTGGTTCAACAGACGCCGCAGCGTCACCTTCGACTGCTTCGTATATTCGTTCTCCGGAATCTTCCAAGACACGAGCCTGTTATTGACATCCTCATCCAGATTCAACCTGCCACTCTCGACCAACTTCAACGCTCCCATCGCCGCGATTGGCTTGCTGATCGAACCCGCGCTGAAAAGCGTGTCGGGCGTCACGGGGCCGCTCTTGCCCGCTTCCTTGAGGCCGTAGCCGCGCGCCCATTCGAGCCGCCCGTCGTTGATCACGGCGATGCTCACGCCGACCGTGTGGTAGTAGCGCATCCGTTCAGAGAGTTTCAGGCGGACGGGCGGCGCGCCTTTAATCACAGCCGGAAGAAGCAAGCCGTTCTCGAATCGCCGGATTCTGCCCTCGATGTTTTTGTCGCCCTGAACCGGCCCGGACTTGCGGGACAAACTGCGACGCGACTTTCCGCCGACGGCGACTTGTCCGAATAACGTCTGAACGCAGCCCGCGCCGACGAGCAAAGAGAACGCCGTGAGCAGACTTAGAAGCGACTTTTTCATACGACGAAATCCCCGCCTGTTTTTTCCGTCCCGAAGTGTAAGAGAACCGAAGGGTCGCGCGTTCGCCTTCAACGTCGGCATACACGTCCGAGCCGAAGGCGTTGAGCGCGCGGCACACGGGCGGGCAGGGCGCGGCTTGCGAGAGATGCGCGCAAGCCGCCGGGTCGGGCGGCATCTGATTGTGTTCAGTCGTTAACCGGAGGCCCGCACCGCTTTTTCGTAGGCTGTCGAAAGCTCTCCCTGATTCGTCATGCAGATGTCCAGATCGCGCAGCAGCCCGTTGTCTATCCCGTAAATCCAACCGTGCACCGTCAACTCCTGCCCGCGTCCCCAAGCGTTCTGCACGATGGTCGTCCGGCTGACGTTCAACACCTGCTCGATGACATTCAATTCACATAGCCTGTTGAGTCGTTGCGCCTCGTCGCCGATTTTAGAGAGCAGAGCCTCGTGGTTGTGCATCACGTCTTGCACGTGGCGCAGCCAGTTGTCTATCAGGCCGAGTTGCAGATTGCGCATCGCGGCCTCCACGCCGCCGCAGCCGTAGTGGCCGCACACGATGACGTGGCTGACCTTCAACACATCAACGGCGAATTGCAGCACCGACAGGCAGTTGAAGTCGGTATGGACGACGACGTTCGCCACGTTGCGATGGACGAACAACTCGCCGGGCAGGAGGCCGACGAGTTGCGTCGCCGGGACTCGACTGTCCGAGCAACCGATCCACAGGTAGTGCGGATTCTGCTGCCGTGCTATCGCGTGGAAGAAGCCGGGGTCGCGGGCCTTGAGATCTTCCGACCATGCCCTGTTGTTCTCAAGGAGTTCTTTCAAGTCTCTCATGTCATCAAATCGGAGCAAACGTTAACTCGAACACGCGACGCTTGAATCAAACCCGCGCCGAGCATCATGTATTCAACAAGTGACCGGACGCTCAAGTTAACCCACGGGAAAGAGTTGTATCAAGCATTCTATGCTCGCGGATGAAAAGCAGGCTGGTTCACGTCCGGACTGATTCACGTCCGGATGCATTGACCCATCCGGCGGCGCTCAAGCTTCCGCGCCGGAGGCGTCCTTTATTCGGGACGCCTTCGAGGCACGGGCGTGCGACTATTTGACGGGAAAATTTAGAAATGGCAGGTGTAAAAAAAGCCCCCGCGACTCTGGGCAGGAGTCAGTTTTGGAAACGGGGGCTTGCGCTCCGCGCGACGGCAGAAGGGTCGCCGTAAGTGCGCGGTGCGTCGTACGGCCTCTCGTATAGGGGCGAGGGCCGAGCTTGAGTTAGCAAAGAGCGACGGGAGCGCGGGGTCGAGGGTTCTCGCTCAGCGACCGGAAACAGCGTTCAAAGCGTCGCTTGAGAAGCTTGCGCCCCGAATTTTCAAATCAACGATCAAGCCGCCGCAAGCTGGCAGGCGGGCGTCGCGTTGCGCACTTCGGAGAGCAGACGTTCGATGTCGAGCGGCTTGCTGATGAAGGCTTCGGCTCCGGCGCGCAGACATGCTTTTTGCATCTCGATATCGGCCTCCGAACTGACGACGAAAACTTTGGACGAAGGGAAATGTCCTTTGACGTATTCGAGAATCCACATCCCCGTCTCGGGTGAATGAAGCGTCGGCGGCAGATGCAGGTCGAGGATGGCGATGTCGGGCTCGTAGATGGTGGCGCGACGGATGGCCGACGCCAGATCGCCCGCCGTCATCACTTCATACTCGTCACACAACATCCAGAAAAGTTGCTGCCTGATTGCGCCGTCGTCGTCAACGATTAAGACTTTAGGTTTCATCTTCGTCTCTGCTTCACGACCGGCCCGGCGAGCGCGGATTCGTCTCTTCTGCCGCTTCAATCTTCCCGCCGGAACGTCCTTAAACACGCATCTTATCCGAGCAACACCCATGCCACTCTCCGGCGGATAAAAAAAGCGCACCTTTGCGCGGAAAACATCAAGACCGCCGCTCGCAACCGTTCGCTGTGTCAACAACAGTAGACGAACGCACGCACGCATGTGTGCACAGATGTGCACACGCACGCGCGTCGTGTAACTTCTTCTCGCGCACGTAAGAGTTCTTGCGGGGAGCAGGCAGATGTCGGATGGAGGATTCGTCTATCGCGTTTGAGATGGGCCTCTCACGTTCGCATTCAGACGCCCGTGATGCCGAGTTCGCTGATGAGGCGGTGGAGGTAGGAGCGGCTGATGCCGAGACGTTTGGCGGCGGCGGCCTTGTTGCCGCCTTCGGATTGCATGCTGCTGATGAGCATCCGGCGTTTGGTCGAGAGGATTGCGCCTTCGAGCGTGGTTTCGTCTTCGCCGACGGCGGCGAGACTTTTTTCCGGCAGGATGTGGAGCATCTTCTCGGGTAAAAATTCGACGCTGAGACGCGTGCCCGGTGTGAGCACGACGAGACGTTCCATCAGATTTTCGAGTTCGCGGACGTTGCCCGGCCAGTCGTACTCCTGCAAGGCTTCGATGAGCGCGGGGTCGAGTTCGGCGAGGGCGCGTCCATGTTTTTCGGCGGCCTTGGCGGCAAAGTGTGCGGCGAGGATGGGGATGTCTTCGCGCCGTTCGCGCATCGTCGGCAGCCGGAGCGGGACGACGTTCAAGCGATAGAAGAGGTCGCGGCGAAACTTGTTCTTCTCGACCTCCAACTCCAAATCGCGGTTGCTCGCCGCGATCAGACGGATGTCAACGTTCAGGGTCTTCGTGCCGCCGACGCGCTCGAAGGCGCGCTCCTGCAAGACGCGCAGCAGTTTGACCTGCACGGAGGGTGTCAGTTCGCCGATTTCATCGAGAAAGAGCGTGCCGCCGTCGGCCAGTTCAAACCGTCCCTTCTTGGCCTGCACCGCGCCGGTGAACGCGCCCTTCTCGTGCCCGAAGAGTTCGGATTCGATGAGCGATTCGGGGAGCGCGGCGCAACTGACGGCGATGAAGGGTCTGACCGCGCGCGTGCTCTCTTCGTGGATGGCGCGGGCGAGGACTTCTTTGCCCGTGCCGTTCTCGCCCGTGAGCAGGACGGTGACGTTCGTATCCGCGACCGAGCGCGCCAGCTTGAGCACCTTCTCCAAAGACGCGCTCGCGCCGACGACGCGACCGAACCCGCTGCGCCCGCCGAGTTCCGAGCGCAGGCGTTGCACCTCTTTTTCCAGACGACGCACGCGCGCCGCCTGACAGACGATGTGTGAAACCTCTACCTGATCGAAGGGCTTCTCGAAGAATCCGTAAGCTCCGCGCTGGATGGCTTCGAGCGCGGCCTGTTTGGCGTCGCTGCCGGTGATGACGACGACGGGGACGCTCGGGCGGGCCGCGCGCGCCGCTTCGATAACGGCCAGCCCTTCGGAGATACCCATCAGGTCGGGCGGCAGATGGAGGTCGCAGAGCACGACATCAACCGTCCCCTGCTGCAACTGCTCGACGGCCTCGATGCGTGTCTCGGCTTCGAGAACGTGATGAGTTTCGCTCAAGGCCCAGTAGAGTTGCCGACGCAAACTGCGGTCGTCGTCCACTACGAGGACTGTCGCTTTCTCCTCTAAAAGTTCGCTCATCTGCTTGCTGTCTCCACCGCACAGGAGAACCGTCAAGGGATATGCCGGGGCACACGCGCGCGCACCTTGACGTGTGCGACCCGCTCGATTCTGTTTGGCACTAAACTCGACGGCTAGATTACAGACCGGAAAGACGGACTGGCCCTTCTTTTACAGACCGCGCTCGCTCGTCGTGATGATCGGCTTGTGCGAGGGCGACGACTGCGACTGACGCTCGCGCGGCGTGAACGGCTTGGATGGTAACACGACGCGAAAGCGCGTGCCAACGCCGACCTGTGATTCGACGTTGAGACGCCCGCCGTGCGCTTCGACAATCTCGCGGCAGGTGTAGAGACCGAGCCCGATGCCTTTGGTTTTCGTCGTGGCGAAGGCGCGAAAGAGGCGCAGCTTCATGAAATCTTCGTTCATCCCCGTGCCTGTGTCGGCGACGCTGAAGAAGACCATCCCGTTCGGTTCTTCGCCCGCTTCAATCGTCAGCCGCCCGCCGCGCGCGCCCATCGCTTCGAGCGCGTTGATGACCAGATTTTCGACCACGTTTTCGATGCGTCCGGCCTCGACGTAGGCGACGAGCGACTCGGGCATCCGCCGCTCGATGTGGTAGAGCGGCTGCGAACGCTCGGCGGTGGCGGCGAGGACGCGGCGAATGACGGGAATGAGATCGGTCGGGCGCGCGTCGCGGCGATATTCGCCGCTCAGCGATTTGACCGGCTCGCTCAGACGCGAGACGGTGCGCTTCAACTTCTCGGTCGCTTCGCGGAGGCTGAGAATCGCGTCGGCGCGAAACTCCTCTCGGTGAAACTGTCGCTCCATGTTGCTGACGAGCATCGAGAGCGCGGTGATGGAGTTCTTCAGATCGTGCGTCAGCACCGCCGAAAGACGCATGAACGACTCGAACTGCCGCATCTCCGCTTCGTGCGTGATCTGTTCGCTCAGGCGGTCGGTCATCCGGTTGAAACTATCGGCGAGCACCTTCGTCTCATCATGCGTGTGAATCTCGATGCGCTGTTTGAGGTCTCCGGCGGCGATGGCGGCGGCGGCGGCCCCGACGCGTTCGATGCGCTGCACCGTGCGACTGACGAGCGCGGCCAAGAGCGCCATCGCCACCAGCGCGGCCAGCAGCAGCACCGCGACGCCGCTCAGGCCCGCGCGCTGCAACCCGCCGACCGCCTGCGAATAGTTGGCTAAGACCGCGATGGAGATGCCCGCTTCCTCGACGGGCATGAAGGCCGCGAGCCAGCGGTCGCCGTCGGCGGGCTGGTCGTCGTAGAAATCCGTCCCCGTCTCCCCGGCCTTCATCCGCCCGGCGATGTGTGCGAAGAGAGCTTTCTGGGGCTCGGACGAGGGGCCGCTTTCATAGATGCGATTTCCGTTCTCGCGGTCGAACGCGAGGAAGATGCGCGAGGGCTTGGCGGCTGTCTGGCGGCTATTGCCGACGGTGTTACCGCTATCACTACTACTGCGCGCGCCGGAAGTTGTTCCGTGCAACATCCCATCCTCCGCTCCGGCCTTCTTCAACAAGGCGTTGAGTTTCAAGAGGACGACGAGCGCGCCGCGCGCCTTCGTCGGCGAGTCGTCGAGATAGATGGGGACGGTCAGGCTCTGCGAAGCGTCGTCCATCGGGCTCGACAGCGGCGAGCGGAGCACGCGCGTCCCCGGCGGCGCGCTCCACACCTCGTCGTTGACGCGCTCGCGCCCCTGCACGAAGTCCTCCGTCTGCACGCGCGCTGCACGCTTGCCGTCCGCGCCCGTCTCCGCGTCCTCGACGCGAAACAGCATCCGCCCCTGCTCGTCCACACAGGACAACACCGTATAAAGCTCTGCGTGACTCAGATAAAAAGCGTTGAGGTCGTCGCGCAACTCCGGCGACAGCGGCGACGACGGCGACGGATTGGAAGCCGCGCCCGGCGCGGGCGACGCGGCGAGCGGCGAGACGCTGTTGCGGCTCTCGCTCGCGCCGCGCGTCATCTCTTTGGACGCCGCCCGTGCGCCGCGCACGTAGTCGCGGAGCGTGCGCGAGTTTGCAAAATCAAAAAGCTCGGAGTTGTTGTCGTCGAGAGTCGTCCGGATGTCGCGGGCCATGCGGGCCGCGCTCTGCTGTGCCTCGGCGGTCAGCATCCCTTCGACGGCGCGCACGCCGCGCACGTAGTTGAGAATCGAGACCAGCAGCATCGGAGCGATGCCGAAGACGAAGATGACCACCAGCAGTTTGAAACGAATACTCACGATGCTTACAAAGGGGAAGCGGTCGGGCGCGACTTTGGGCTGTGAGGGCATCCCCGTTGCGCGCGGCTCGAAGTGAGCAGGCTGAACAGAACGTCGAAGATTAACGCGTGGGCAGAAGAACTGTCAAAAAACAAGCGCGGGAGAAATGATTCAAGCGTCCGGCGTGCGCCCGAACTGTTCGAGCAAAGGCAGCATTCGCTCGATGACGACGGCGTGCGCCACGCCGTTGGTGGCGACGATGCCGTCGCGGTTAATGATGTCGGGCGTGTTATAGCGCAAGGGCCTGCCCCAGATGTCCGTCATCATTCCGCCCGCTTCGCGCAGGATGGCTTCGGGCGCGCAGGTGTCCCAATGCTTCGTTCCGGTGGAGAGATGTATGTAGAGATGACATTGACGCTCGGCGATGAGCCCGACCTTGACGCCGACCGAATCGCGCCGCACCTCTTCCTTGATGCCGAGCGCGCGCACCACCGCGTCGAGGCGTCGGCTGCGATGCGCGCGACTCGCGGCCAGACGCATCCTTTGGAGTTCCGTCTCGCCGGAAACCTGCAAGCGTTCGGGCGCGAGTTCGGGGCGCACGACCCACGCCCCCGCGCCGCGCGCCGCGTAGTGCAGCAAGTCCGGCACGGGCTGATAGAGGACGCCGAGCACGCTCTCGCCCGCGAGCGCGAGGCCGATCTGCACGGCGAAGTCGCCGCTTCCGGCGATGAAACCCTTCGTCCCGTCGAGCGGGTCAACCATCCAGACGCGTTCGAGCGTGAGACGCCGCGCCGTGTCAACCGACTCTTCGGCGAGAATCCCGTCGCCGGGAAACGCGGCGCGCAAGCCCCGCACGATCAACTCGTTCGCCACGCGGTCGGCCTGCGTCACCGGCTCATCCAGCGAGCCCTTGTGCTCGACCTCAAGCGGCCCGCCGTAGAACTCCAACGCCGCCGCGCCCGCCGCCCGCGCAAGCTCGACGCAGACTCTCAATTCCCGTTCATAATTTTCGTTCATCATCATTTCGTTCGTCATCTTTTGTCCGGCATCTTCACAATCTTATTTGAACGCTGCGCATGCACGAACTTCGAACGCGTGCAGCGGAGTTGCCTTTGCTTCTAGGCTTTTTCCTGCGCGCACTCGCGCGCGGCGTCGCGGACGATGTCGAGCGTGGCTTCGATGTCGCGGCGCGTGGTGCGGAAGTTGGTGATGGAGGCACGCAGCGCGAAGCGACCGCGCACGAGGGCGTTGGAGAGATAGGCACGCCCGCCGCGTTGGACGGCTTGCATGATGCGCTCGTTCAACTCGTCGAGTTGCGCATCGGCGCGCGCGCGTTCCGCTTCGCCCGTCGCGTGCAACGCCCCCGCGAACTGCGGCGGCACGTAGCGAAAACAGCAGATGCTCAAAGCGACGGGCGCGAGCAGTTGGAAATCAACGGACGCCTCGACGCACGCGGCCATGTGTGCGGCGAGCGCGTTGTCTTCGGCGATGCAGGCGGCCACGCGCTCGACGCCGTAATAGCGCAGCATCAACCAGACCTTGAGCGCGCGAAACGGGCGCGACAACTCGACGCCGTAATCCCAGAAAGCGAAAGCCTCGTCGGCGTCGTCCGCATAAACTTTGATGTAGTCCTCCTCCGTGCCGCTGAAAGCTGCGGCGGCGTGCGCTGGTTCGCGCAGCAGCAGGCAGCCGCAGTCAACCGGCGTATAGAGCCACTTGTGCGGGTCGAGCGAGAGGGAGTCGGCGCGTTCGAGACCTTCAAAGAGCGCGCGCTTCGACGGGTCGAGCGCGGCGAGCGCGCCGTACGCCCCGTCTATGTGAAACCAGAGCGCGTGTTCTCCGGCGACGCGCGCAATCTCCGCGAGCGGATCAACCGCGCCCGTGCTGACCGTGCCCGCGCTCGCCACCACGCAGAAGGGACGCAGGCCCCGCTCGATGTCGCCCGCGATGCGTTCGCGCAGGGCGCGCACGTCCATCCGGAAACTCTCGTCCGACGCGACGACGCGCACCTGCTCGCGCCCGAGCCCGAGTAAGTCCGCCGCCTTCGGTATCGAAAGATGCACCTGATCCGAGACGTACACGGTCGCGGGCGCAGACGCGTTGCGCAGGCCCTTGTGTGACGCGTCCTCGCCGCGCGACTTCGTTCGATGCGCGACGTAGAGCGCGTTCAGGTTCGCCATCGAACCGCCGCTCGTCAGAAGCCCGCCGCTCGCGTCACCGTAGCCGACGAGCGAGCCGAGCCAGCGGACGACCGTCCGTTCGATTTCCGTCGCCGCCGGAGCCGAACGCCAAGAGGTGAGGTTGACGTTGAGCGCGGAGGCGACGAGCGCGGCGAACGCGCCGACGGGCGTCGAGGGCGAAGCGATGTAGCCGAAGAAGCGCGGATGCCCGTTGTGCCTGCTCGTCTCGAACATCTTGCGGCAATCGTCGAGCAGGCGCGCGAGCGGCGCGGGCGCGTCCGGCGGCGGCTGGCGGAAAGCTTCTGCGACAGCGGCGGCGGACGTTTCGGGAAACACCGGATAGCCCGCGACGCCCGCGAAATATTCCCTGACGAGTGCGGACATCTGCGACGCCATCTCGTCCAACTCTGCGGGTGAAACGTCGAGCGTCGCGGCGCGCACGTCAGGCGCATCAGTCACGTCAGGCGCGTCTGTCTCGTCTCCGGCGTCGCGCTGTTTGATGAAGCTCATGCTGAATCGAGACCTCTCCTTTTTCCCACGCGGTCTTTCATCCCGTCTATTATCTCAATCGCTGCAACCCTAACATAGCGGCTCGGGTTGGTTGAAGCGCAGGCGTCGGCGCGTCTTGAGAGTTGTGCTAAACTGCGCGGGCAAACAAATCCTTCGAGAATATCGAGACGGGAGAAGACGTGCAATGTCTATCGAGGCTGGCGCAACTTTGGAGGGGACGGCGCGTTACGTGAAACGCTTCGGCGGCGCGACGGCGGAGGGCCATTTTCGTCAGGCGCAAGACCTCTGGCTCGCGTCGGTCGGCATCGGCACGTACCTCGGCAAGTGGGACGAGCAGACCGACGCGAGTTATACGGAGGCCGTCGCGCGTGCCGTCGAACTCGGCGCGAACGTGATTGACACGGCGGCCAACTATCGTTTCCAACGCAGCGAGCGTTCCATCGGCGCGGCGCTCCGGCAGTTGACCGGGGATGGGGGCTTCGCGCGCGAGGAGTTGGTGATCTGCACGAAGGGCGGTTATCTGCCTTTCGACGGGCAGCCCGCGAAGGACGTGCGCGCTTACGTCGAGGAGACTTTCGTCAAGACCGGCATCGCCGATTTCGCAGACATCGCGGCGGGCAGCCATTGCATGACGCCGCGCTACTTGCAGAGCCAGATTGACCAGTCGCTCGCCAACATGGGGCTCGATGCGATTGACGTTTACTACATTCACAATCCGGAGACGCAGCTTTCCGTCGTCTCGCGCGCCGAGTTCGAGCGACGCATCCGCGCGGCCTTCGAGGGGTTGGAGCGGAACGTCGCCGCAGGCAAAATCCGTCGCTACGGCGTGGCGACGTGGAACGGTTTTCGCGCCGCGCCCGACGCGCGCGAGTATCTCTCGCTCGAACGCCTTTTGGAGTTGGCGCGGGATGTCGGGGGCGACGCGCACGGTTTTCGCTTCATCCAGTTGCCCTTCAATCTGGCGATGCCCGAAGCCCTCGTCCTCGATAATCAACCGATGCAGGGCGCGCGTCTCTCGCTGCTCGAAGTGGCGCGCGCGCACGCGGTCGCGGTCGTGGCAAGCGCCTCCATGTTGCAGGGCAAGGTCGCGCAAGGGCTGCCCCTCCACGTCCGCGAGCCTCTCGGGTCGCTCCCGACCGACGCGCAGACCGCCATCCAGTTCGTCCGCTCCACGCCCGGAATCACGACCGCCCTCGTCGGCATGAGCCGCCGCGCACACGTCGAAGAAAATCTCCAACTCGCACGCACCCCGCCCACGACGGCGGACGATTATCAACGACTGTTCGCTGAAAGGGATGAGGGATGAGGGCGGAGGGATGAATAAGAAACGATTTAATCGTTGGCTCATTGAATCAATGAAGAAATGAATCAATGATTAAATTCTTTCATCCCTCATCCCTCCGTCCTCATCCCTTCGGAGACTTGTTATGTCACAGCAAGAGGCTAAATCTTTCGCGGAGTTCTGGCCGCGTTACGTGGCCGATCACAGCCGACCGGGTACGCGCGCGCTGCACGCGGCGGGGACGATTGGGAGCACGGGGCTGGCCGTCGCGCTTCTGGCGACGGGCCGCTGGCGTTGGCTCCCCGTCGCGCTCGCCACCGGCTACGGCGCGGCTTGGGTCAGCCATTTCTTCATCGAACACAACCGGCCCGCCACCTTCCAACACCCGCTCTGGTCGTTCGTCGCCGACTACAAAATGCTCGCGCTCATCCTCACCGGCAAGATGCAGCAGGAGACGGTCAAGCATTCACATGATAAAGGCTTGCAGGATTCGCAGGATGAAAGAGATGTCGAACGCGCAATGAGAAACCCGCGACGGGGTGCAGACGCTTGAAGTGAAGATCGAAAAGTTCGAATCATCTTATCTTGAGATGATTCGACGTTGGACTCTATCTTTCCGTGCCCGCAAGCCCGCCGCTCAAAGCTGCTACGTGGTTACGTCCCGCCGTTCAATCGTCGCTTGCCGCCGCCCCTTCAACGCCTGCCGCTTCCTCTCTGCCGCTCAGTCTCTTCTGGTAGAGATAGGAGACGGCGAGCAGGATTGCGCCGAGGACGAGAAAGGCAATGATGCGGTAGATTTTGTCGAGCGACGACAAATCGGACAGGAAGACTTTCAAGGTCGTGACGCCGAGCAGCAGGAGCGCCATCACGCGCAAGGGACGGTTGCGCCGCCGCAGGCCATAGACGAGCATCGCGCCGCCATAGACCATCCAGATGATCGAGAGCGCGAGTTGCTGCGCGAGCCGCAGGTCGGGCAGCGAGACGCCGACGAGTCGGCCCGCGCGGATTCGCGCTTCGAAGTAGCCGTAAGCGTCCGCGCTGAGCGCGACGATGGCGAGCACGTTGGCGACGACGACCAGCACCGGAACGACTAGCGCGCGTTCTGCGCCGTCAACTCTACTCCCCGCCTGCGTATAGACGCGCGCGCAGACCGCGAGCGCGGCGACGACGAGCATCAGCGCGATGAAGGTTTGATTAAGGAGCGGCACGTGCCACGCGGCGGCGTAGAAGGCGAGGTCGAAGGCGATGACTTTGAAGATGGTCGCGGCGAGCAGCGCGAGCGCGAGGAAGCGCAGGGGTTTGAGGCGGCGCAGGACGCCGAGGACGAGCGCGGTCGCGCCGTAGAGCGTCCACAGCACGGAGAGCGTGAACTGTCGCGTGTTTTCCAGACGCGCGGCGGCGTTGTCGCCCGCCGTCGCCGCGTCAGCGGTCAGCAACGCCGTGCGCTGCGTGAAATAGTCGTTCACGTCGAGCGTCAGGAGCGCGATGACGAGCAGGTTGGCGGCGAGCAGGAAGGCGGTCGAGATCACGTCGCGCTCGTCATGTTCGATAGCGTCGCCTTTGATAACTCCGCGCCCGTCGTCTTCAATGCGCGCGCCCGCCTGACGATAGAGCCACACGATGACGGCGCACGCGCCGACGAGCACGGCGCACGAGGCGGCGCGCGCGTTCAGGAGCGGCGTGAACTGCGCGCCCGCGCGATACGCCGAGTCGAAAATGTCGTGCGTCGCCCAATGACCGACGGCGACGGCGAAGACCAAGAGCGCGGCGTGTCGCGGCGCGCTCGTCGCGGAGCGCAAGCCCACCCACGTCAGCACCGCCGCCTCGACCGCCCACGCCATCGTCACCCAATGCTGGTCTAACTGAATCGAGACGGCCATCGTGAAGAACGTGATGGCCGCGCCGAGCAGGCTATAGGTGAGCAGGCGGTCGGCGCGGTGTCTGCGGTGCGCGACGTAGTAGAGCAGCACGTAGAAGGTCGAGACGAGGAGCGCGAACGTGCCGAGCGTCGGGTCGTAGTTGGCATCGTCGAGCAGCAGGTAGCTGAGTCCGAAATAGAAGCTCGCGTTGGTGATGAGCATCGTGATGTCGAACCAGCGCGCGGGACGCTGCCGGATGACGTTGTGCACGATAGGCAGCGCGGCGTAGAGGAGAAAGAAGAGGGAGAGAAAGAAGATGGTCGTCCAGAGTTTTTCCTTATGGTAAAAGCCGGTCATCCAGCCGAGAATCATCAGGAGCGTCGCGGCGAACGACATGTAGTTGAGGCTGCGCCACTCTTTGTAGTAAGCCAGCGCGAGCACGCCCGCGTCGAGCAGCGCGATGTAGCTGAAGAGGCCGACTTGATTGTCGCGTCCGGTCGAGAGCAGCAGCGGCGTGAGAAAGCCGCCGACAAGCCCGAGAATGGCAATCGGCAGCGCATCGTAGCGCGACGAGAGCAGGACGGCGGTCGTCGTCACGCCAATCATCGAGAGAAACGCGGGCAGTTGTCCGATCAAGTGATAGAAGGCGAAAGCGGCATAGATCGAGAGGTAAAGAATCAGAATGCCGCCGCCCGAAAGCACGTAGGCGTACTGGCGCAGGCCGCGCGCGCGCAGGCGTTCGCCCGCCGCGAGAATCCCGACGCCCGCCGCCGCGCCGAGCAGCACGCGACCCGCAGGCCCGACCCACTCGTTCTCAAACGCGTACTTGAGAAAGAAGGCGACGCCGAACGTGATCGCAAGGATACCGATCCAGTTGAACCAACTCCCGCCGATGTGCGACTCAAGATCAAACCAAGACGCTTCGCCATGTGGCTCGCCCGCGCCGCGCGCGCCCGCGACATCTCCGGCCCGCCCGTTCGCCGCACGCGACCGTTCACGCGCGCCCGACGCCTTCGCATCGGACGTTTCGCGCGGGCCTGCGGAAGTTGCGCGTGCGCTCTCATTCGTGCGCGGCGCGGACTCTTTCCCTGCTCGCGGAGCGGCGTCGGCGTCGGGCGCGGGTCGTTCGTGCGTGTTTGCTGAAGGTGTCGTGGAAGATGCGGCGAAGGCGTCGGCGGCGGCGTCAACTCTCTGTGTCGCCGGAGACGCGTGCGGCGTCGCGTCTGATGGTGGTTCTTCGCGCGGCGGCGGGGCGGATGAAGATTGCGCTGGTGAAGGTCGTGCTGATGAAGGTTGTGCTGATGAAGATTGCGTTTCAGTCGGAGCAGATGGCGGGAGCGTTTCACTTATGTGCGGCTGGCTCGCGGGCGTTTGATTCGTGGGAGGCGCGACGAATTCGACGCCGAGCCGTTCTTCGATGGCGTGCAGGCGGGCCGTGTGGAGGCGCAGCAGTTGTTCGATGCGTTCGAGTTGCGCGGCGAGTTCGTTCTGCCTGTGTTGCGTCGAATCGTCTTGAGCCATTCAGACCTCCGCGCTTCGAGAAGTCCCGTCCGCGTCTCCGTTCTGTTTCGGAGAGAGAACCCTCGCGCGTTTCCGTCCCGAATTGTAGAACGGACGCGACAAAGGCCAAAGGGAAAAGGCAGCGGGCGCGTGCGTCGAAAGCGTCGGCACGCGGGAGAGATGTCGCGGCCTTCGTGCTCTTAACCCTTCTTCCTTTTTTCCTTCTTCTTTCTCTTTTCCTCTGCCGGAAGGTCTGTCAGGAAGCGTTGGACGAAGCTGCGGAGTTCGTCCAAGGACGAGTCGGCGATGCTGCGAAAGATGCGCGCGGTGCACCCTGCGGGGAGTTGCGCGGCGGTGAGCGTGTCGGTGATGACGAAGGCGGAGGCGAGCAGACCCTTCTGCCAGCCGCGCTCGCGTGCGTCGCGGAGACTCAACGCTTCGGCGTCAACTCCGGCGGCGAGCAGCACGACGCGCGACCAATGCAGAAACTCCGGCCAGCGCGAGACGACGGCGACGAGCGCGTCGGGCGGCGGCAACTGTTCGCCGCGCAGCGCGTCGGGGACGGAACGCGAACGCAGCAGGAGGCAACCCGTGCCGCGCGGGAGCGTCGCGCGCACGCGTTCGGCCTGCCCGTACATCGCCACCGCCGCCGCGCCCGCAAGTAGCCCCGCGTCCGCCGCGCACTCTTCAAAGCTCGCGCCACGTGCGGGAAAGCCGGTCGCCTCCGTGATTTCGGCGATGAGGATGCGGCGCAGTTCGGCGTCGGATTCGACGACGAGGAAATGGTCGGGCGGTTGGAGTTCGAGCCAATGTTTGATGCGCGTCTGAATCTCGCCGAGCGAGAATCCGCCGCCGCGCGCGAGACGCAGAAAGGAGGCGATGAGTTGGTCGAGTTCGAGACGGGAATCGAGCGCGAGCGCGTCGTCCGTCAGCGCGCGCACATAGACGCCGCTGCCCTTGCGAAACTGAAGCCAACCGCGCCGCTCAAGTTCGCGATAAGCCGCGCTGACCGTGTTCGAGTGGATGTGATAACGACGCGCCAACTCGCGCGTGCTCGGCAGACGCTGCTCCGGCTTCAAATCGTCGCTCACGATGCCGAGCATAATCTGCGTCGTCAACTGCTCGCGCAAAGGCACTTCGCTGTTTTTTGAGAGCCAGAGAAGCATTAGGAAAGTGACGAGTGACAAGTGACGAGTGACGAGGAAGAAGAAGAAGTCGAAAGTCTAACGTCCAAAGTCGAAAGTCAAAGCCATTAAGCTTTGACTTTCGACTTGCGACTTTGAACTTTTGACTTGTGACTGACTTCGGACTTGCGACTCGCGACGTTGGACTTCTTTCTCTTGCTCGTCACTCGTCACTTGTCACTCGTCACTATTTCTTACCCCGTTTCTTGCTGCCGGTGGTGATGTCTTCGATAAGTTTGGTGGCTGCGCCGACGAGCCGACCGGCGTAGCGTCCGGCTGTCTCGGCAATTCCGGTCAGGTCGCTTTTAGTGCCGCCGCCTTTGCGGCTCCCGCCTTTGGCCGCGCCGCTCCCTTCTTTCCCGCGCCGCGACATCTTGGAGACCATATCCTGACCCCTCGCGCCGCCGCCCTTCTTTCCTGCGCCGCGAGTCTTGGAGATCAAGTCTCGACCGGCTGCGCCGCCGCCCTTGCGCGCACCGCTGCCTGTCTCCCCGCGCTGCGACATCTGCGCCATCTTGGAGACCATGTCTCCACCCCTTGCGCCGCCCTTGCGCGCACCGCCGCCGCCGCCACCTTTGGCCGCGCCGCTCCACGTCGCGCCGCGAGACTCCGACGCGCCGCCCTTCCTCGATGCGCTGCCCGCACCGCGCGTGCCGCCGCCCTGCGATGCGCCGCCCTTCCGCGAGCTTCCGCCTTGAGACGCGCCGCGTTTGGCCGTGCCGTTCAGCAAGCCCATCAGGCCGCCGCGCGTTTCGCCGCCGCTCCCTTTCTTCAAGCCTTTGCCCTGACCGGCGATGCCTCTCGCGCTGCCGTTCATCAGGGCCACCATTCCGCCGCGCGTCTTGCTGCTGCCGCCGCCGCGCGTCTCCGCGCCTTTGCCCGCGCCGCCTTTGGACGCGCCCTTCGCGCCGCCTCCGCGTGCGGGCGAGCCGGGAAGAATAACCGCGCGACCGCCGCCTTTGGATGCGCCCGCGCCGCCCGTTGAGCCGCGACGCGCGGGGCCGGGGCCAATCGTGCCGCTCTTCTCCAAAACTCTGCGCCCGCCAGTCGCGCCGCCCGCAGACTTAGTGCCGCCGCCTTTCGACGCGCCGCGATTGGCCGCTCCACTCTTAACATTACCGCTGAGCAGCTTCATCATCCCGCCGCGCTCTTTACTGCTGCCGCCGCCTTTCGACGCGCCCGACGTGCCCGCGCCGGATGTGCCCGCGCCGCCTTTGCTGGCCCCGCCCTTCTTCGACGCGCCGCCCTTGCGGCTATCCTGACTCGTCGGGCGGTCGCCCAACAAAACACCGCTCCCGACTCCCGCGCCCGCCCCGCCCTTCTTCGACGAGCCGCCCGCGCCGCCTTTCTTCGCGGAGTCCTTTCGACCCCCAACGCCTGCGCCGGACGTGCTACTACTGCCGCCGCCGCCGCTCGTTGCGCCGCCACTCGACGCACT
>DATLMV010000218.1:0-1998 GCA_035537095.1 Pyrinomonadaceae bacterium | reverse complement strand
AATCCCGAAATCGTCCACGCGCGCGAGCACTCAATTCCTGTGATCGCGCGCGGAGAGATGCTGGCGGAGTTGGTGCGGTTGAAGCGTTACACCATCGCGGTCGCCGGCTCGCACGGCAAGACGACGACGACTTCGATGATCGCGACGATGCTCGGCCACGCGCAGATGGACCCGACGGTCGTCGTCGGCGGCGTGGTCGGCGCGATGGGGTCAAACGCGCGGTTGGGCAAGAGCGATTTGATGGTGGTCGAGGCGGACGAAAGCGACCGCTCGTTTTTAATGTTGACGCCGACCTTCGCCATCGTCACCAACATTGACCGCGAACACATGGACTACTACTCCGACATGGCCGACGTGCAGAAATGCTTCGCGCAGTTTGTCAACAAGGTGCCGTTTTACGGCGCGTCGGTGTTGTGTCTCGACGACCCGCACGTGCAGGCCGTGATCCCCGAAGTGACGCGCCGCCGCATCACCTACGGCCTCAGCGCGCAGGCCGACGTTTCGGCGCGCGATGTTCGCTTCGATCAGGACTTCGGCTCGCGCTTCACGGTGCGGCGCGGCGCGGAAGCTGTCGGCGAAGTGAATTTGCGCGTACCCGGTTTGCACAACGTCTACAACGCGCTCGCGGCGGTGGCGATTGGCTTTGAGTTGGAAGTGCCGTTCGACGTGATCGCCAAAGGACTTGGAGAATTTACAGGCGTCAACCGGCGCTTTCAGTTCAAGGGCGAAGAGGCGGGCGTGCTCGTCGTGGACGACTACGGCCACCACCCGACAGAGATTCAGGCGACGCTCGCGGCGGCGAAAATCGGCTCGAAGGGAAAACGCATGGTCGTACTTTTCCAGCCGCATCGTTACTCGCGCACCAGAGATCAAATGGACGAATTCGCGCGCTCGTTCAATAACGCCGACGTGGTTTTCGTCACAGACATCTACGCCGCGAGCGAAGACCCGATTGAAGGCATCTCCGCCGAGACGTTGATTGACGCGGTGAAGCGCTACGGCCACAAAGACGTGCGGCACGCGGGCGGAGTCGAGACGGCGGCCGGCGCGCTGCTCGAAGAAGTGCGGTCCGGCGACATGGTGATTACGCTCGGCGCGGGCAACGTCTATCGCGCGGGCGAAGAGTTGGTCGAGAAGTTAAAGGATAGAGGTCAGAGGTCAGAGGTTAGAGGTCAGTAGAAGAAGTTTCCTGTTATTCGCATTAAGATTTTTATGACGGTTGAAGCACAAGTCAAGGAAGGTACTGAGACGCGCGATGCGGCGGTGAGGGAAATCGCGGCGCGGCTGAGCGTGCGCGCCGAAGAGGGACGAAAGTTTGCGGAACTGACGAGCTTGCGCGTCGGCGGGCGGGTTGATTGGCTCTTTCTGCCGGAGAGCGAAGAAGAAGGGGCGGCAGTCGCGGGCGCGCTCGAAGCGAAGGGCATCGCGTGGCGCGTGCTCGGCGCGGGCAGCAACGTGTTAGCCGACGACGCGGATCATCATTACGTTTTGTTGAGCATGAGAGAGGTGAAGGGCGCGGCGAGTTTTGACGGTGAGCGCGTCTCGGTGAGCGCCGGCTATTCGCTGCCGCGACTGTGCGTTGACGCGGCGCGGCGCGGACTATCAGGGATTGAAGGCCTGGGCGGCATTCCGGGCACGGTGGGCGGCGCGCTGTGGATGAACGCCGGGGCTTACGGCCACGAGATCGGGCAGGTGGTCGAGACGGTGAGAGTCGCGCGCGGGGGGCGGGTCATCGTCGTGCCCGGCACGGAAATTAAGTGGGACTACCGTCATACTTCCTTCCGTGAAGGAGAATTGCTTCTCGGCGCGACGCTGGCGTTACGACACGACGACCCGGAGAAAATTAAGGAGCGCATGGGGGCGGCCAAGCAAAAACGATTCGCGACGCAGCCGCACGGTGCGCGCTCCGCCGGGTGCTTCTTCAAGAATCCGCCGGGCAGTGGGTTGAGCACCGGCAGGATGATTGACGAGATGGGAATGAAGGGCGAGAAGCGCGGC
>DATLMV010000217.1:0-25392 GCA_035537095.1 Pyrinomonadaceae bacterium | reverse complement strand
ATGGATCACCATCGAGTACAACTTCAATATCTATTAACCCCTCAAAGCGCGTAGGTTCGAGACTGAAGTGAACGGCGACTCTCAAGTTGAGAGTCGCCGTTTTTTCGTCGTCCTACTTCGTCACCGTTCTTCGTCGCGTTTCTTCGTTGCCCTGTTCGTCGCGTTTCTTCATCACCCTTTTCCGTCAACTTTCGTCAACGCTTGTGCGGCACGTGATGCGGAATTATCTTCGTGTGCCGTCGGCGTGTGCTCTTCTGTCCTCTGACGGGCTATACTGCACGGCGCAATCCAAACATCGTGCCGAGGCCGCCGGTCGGGGTGAGCTTGAAGAGGACAAACTCGTTGGCTGAACCGCAATCTCGCGCGCTGAACGTCGTCTGTCTCGCCAGTTATTTTAAGGGCGCGGAGTTCATACGCGAGTGCAGGCAGCAGGGCGCGCGCACTTTCCTGTTGACGCGCGAGCGGACGCTTCGAGAGGATTGGCCGCGCGAATGCATCGAGGCGATCATCGCTGCGCCGAACGATGCGTCGGGCGAGCTTTTTCAACACATCGCCACGCAAGCGGCGCGCACGTTTCCCGTTGACCGCATCGTCGCGCTCGAAGAGTACGACGTGCGCGCGGCGGCGATGCTGCGCGAGCATCTGTCGGTGGCGGGGATGAGCAGTTCGCGGGCGCGCCTGTTTCGGGATAAGCTGGCGATGCGCGTGCGCGCAGAGGAGGCGGGCCTGCTCGTTCCGCCCTTCGTGCACGTTCACAACTACGAGGCCATCCGCGATTACATGAACCGCGTGCCGCCCCCTTGGGTACTCAAACCGCGCTCGGACGTGTCGGCCATCGGCATCAAAAAACTGTCAGAGTCGGAACCCGTCTGGCGCGCGATAGATGCGCTCGACGCGCGTCCCGCGCTCGACGAGCGTTCGTCGTTCTACCTGCTCGAACGCTTCATCGCGGGCGATGTCTTCCACGTTGACTCGCTGGTCGAAAACAAGAAGGTGGTCTTCGCTTGGGCGAGCCAGTACGGGCGTCCGCCGATGGAGGTCGCGCATCAGGGCGGCGCGTTCATCTCTCACACGGTCGAGCACGATTCGGAGGACGAGCGCAGTTTGTTCGAGATAAATCGTCAACTGCTCAAGAGCCTCGGTCTGGAACGCGGCGCGGCGCACGCGGAATTTATCAAGGGCGCGACGGACGGGCGTTTCTATTTTCTCGAAGTCGCGGCGCGCGTCGGCGGCGCGTACACGTCCGAGAATGTCGAGGCGGCGAGCGGCGTCAATCTCTGGCGCGAGTGGGCGAAAATCGAGTTGGCGGGCGGGCGTTGTCCGGTGAAGACGAAGCCTTCGCGCCGCGAATATAGCGGCATCGTGCTGTCGCTCGCGCGGCAGGAGTATCCCGACACCGACGCCTATACGGACGCCGAGATTGCATATCGCGTCAACAAAAAATATCACGTCGGTCTGGTCGTGCGCTCGCCGCGACAGGAGCGCGTGCGGGAACTGCTCGACGCGTACGCGCGCCGTTTCGCGGCAGACTTCATCGCCGTCGCGCCCCCGCTCGAACGGCCACATTGATAAAAGACAAAAGGGAAAAGTTGAAAGGCAAAAGTTAAACAAGCGACGGGAAAGATACGTTGTTGCGCTGATGGTTTCCTGTGACCTCTTGCCTTTATGCTTCCGAATTGACGAGGAGAAAACTTGTATGAATGAACGTCAGGTTGCGCCGCACGGCTCTTGGAAATCGCCGATCACATCCGACCTCATCGTGCGCGGAACGGTCGGGCTCGGGCAGATTGCGCTCGACGGGCAGGACATCTATCAGGCGGAACTGCGACCCGCCGAGGCCGGACGCGTCTGCATCGTGCGCCTCACGCCCGACGGCGCGGAGACCGACATGATTCCGCAGGGCTTCAATGCGCGGACGCGCGTCCACGAATACGGCGGCGGCGCGTTCTGCGTCGCCGGAGGGACGGTCTACTTTTCAAACTTCGCCGACCAACGTCTCTACCGCGCCGCGCCGGGCGTCGCGCCCGAACCGCTCACGCCCGCGCTCGACCTGCGTTATGCGGACGCGGTCGTTGATAGCGCGCGCGGTTATCTGGTCGCCGTGCGCGAAGACCACACGCGCGAGGGAAGCGAAGCGGTCAACACCATCGTCAGCCTCGCTCTGGACGGAGAGGGCGACGGCGGGCGCGTGATTGTGTCGGGACACGATTTCTATTCGTCGCCGCGCATCAGCGGCGACGGGAAACGTCTGGCGTGGCTCGCTTGGAATCATCCGAATATGCCTTGGGACGGTTGCGAGTTATGGGTCGGCGAGTTTGCGGAGGACGGGACGCTCGCGCGGACGGAGAAGATTGCGGGCGCGTCTGACGAGTCAATCTTTCAGCCCGAATGGTCGCCGGACGGGCGTCTCTATTTCGTCTCCGACCGCAACGGCTGGTGGAATCTTTATCGCTGGAATGAGGAGACGCGGCGCGCCGAAGCGTTGTGTGAGATGGATGCCGAGTTTGCCACGGCGCAATGGGTCTTCGGGCTGTCAACCTACGCGTTCGCTTCGGCTGAGAGGATCATCTGCGCTTACGACGTGCGCGGCGCGTGGCAACTGGCGAGCCTCGACACGTCGAGCGGCAAACTCGAACCAATCGAGACTCCATATACCGAGTTCAACTATCTGCGCGCGGACGCGCGTCGCGCCGTCTGCGTCGCCGGTTCGCCGACGCAGCGCGCCGCGCTCGTCGAACTGGATTTGGAGACGCGCGAAGCGCGTGTGCTGCGTCGTTCGAGCGATCTGGAAATTGACGCCGCGTTCCTGTCCGTCCCCGAAGCCATCGAGTATCCGACGACCGGCGGGCTGACCGCGCACGCTATTTTTTATCGCCCGCGCAATCGTGATTTCGCCGCGCCGGAGGGGGAACGCCCGCCGCTGCTCGTCAAATGTCACGGCGGCCCGACCGCCTCCGCGACGATGACCCTGCGCTTGGAGATTCAATACTGGACGAGTCGCGGCATCGCCGTGCTCGATGTCAACTACGGCGGGAGCACCGGCTACGGGCGCGAGTATCGCCGCCGCCTCGAAGGGCGTTGGGGCATCGTGGACATAGACGACTGCGTCAACGGCGCACGATACTTGGCCGAGCGCGGCGAGATTGACGGCGAGCGTTGCGCCATCACGGGCGGCAGCGCGGGCGGCTACACGACGCTCGGCGCGCTCACCTTCCGCGACTTCTTCAAGGCGGGCGCGAGCCACTTCGGCGTGAGCGACCTCGGCGCGCTCGTCCGCGACACGCACAAGTTCGAGTCGCGTTATCTCGACGGGCTGGTCGGCCCGTATCCTGCGCGCCAAGATATCTATGATGAACGCTCGCCCATCAACTTCACAGGGCAACTCTCCTGCCCGGTCATCTTCTTTCAGGGTTTGGAAGATAAGGTCGTGCCGCCGAATCAGGCGGAGATGATGGTTGACGCCCTGCGCGCGAAGGGTCTGCCCGTCGCCTACGTCGCCTTCGAGGGCGAGCAGCACGGCTTCCGTCGCGCCGAAAATATCAAACGCGCGCTCGACGGCGAGTTCTATTTCTACTCGCGCGTCTTCGGCTTCAACCCCGCCGACCAAATCGAACCCGTCCCGATTGAAAATCTATGAATCGCGGTTAAAGTGAAAAAGCGAAGGTCGCCACTTGTGAGCGGCGACCTTCGCTTTTTGGTTTGGTTTGTACGTCGAGCGAGCGTGCGCTTTTAGCCGCGACGCTGGGGCGGACGCTGCTTGCGCTTGTTGCGTTTGCGCGCGAGGGCTGATTTGAGTTTCGCCTTCTGCCCGCGCGACATGAAGAAGGCGTGCTTCTTCGCATCCTTGATGATCTCCTCCGACATCACCTTGCGCTTGAAACGCCTGAGCGCGCTCTCGATTGATTCGCCTTGATTGACCGATACGGTTGCCATCTTATTTCTCCAAATCCAATTCGCTTATCTTGTTTGATGATTCCAGCAAACGCGTTGCCATAAACTGCTGACGCAACGTTCGGCGTCGGACTCCCGCGCCAAACGAACGGCTATTGTGCCAACATCGTGGCCGTCTGGCAAGCGCGTAACTGACGAGCGCCGAACCCTTCGTCCGGCCCTATCTCAAATCAGTCACTATTCAACTCCGGAACATCACCCCCTTCGATGCCCGACAGGGCAGACCGCAAAATCTCGGATGCTCTCACCGGCCACACCGACTCGACGTGGCCTGCGGGCGAGATAATAGGGTTTATAAAATGGGTGCGCGGGAGCGCACGCAACGGAAACTCTACTTGTAGCGATACGTGATGCGCCCGCGCGTCAGGTCGTAGGGCGACATTTCGACGGTGACGCGGTCGCCCGGAAGAATGCGGATGAAATTTTTGCGCATCTTGCCGGACACCTGCGCGAGCACGATATGCTCGCTGCCGTCGAGACGGACTTTAAAAAACGCGTTCGGTAGTTTATCTACAATCACACCTTCTGCCGGAATTAAATCTTCTTTAGACAAACAATCATCTCCTTAAAGTTAAAAGATTGAGCCGTGCGACAAACGTGTCAGGGTCGCTCTGTGCGGCTCTCGATTCGTCCGCGATGTTTTCTGACAAGCAACACCCCCGACGAGCTTGATTGTCGGGGGTGTCTCCTTGCTTATTCTTAGAAAGAGTCAAGACTCAAACGGAGCTTACCAGCGTGGAGGACGGTCGTTGCCGCCGCCGCCACCGCCGCCGTAGCCGCCGCCGCGACCACCGCCACCGCCGCCGCGATTGCCGCCGCCCGCGCCGCGACCGCCGCCACCGCCGCCGCCGTAACCACCGCGACCGCCGCCGCCACCGCCACCGCCGCCGCGTCTATCTTCGCGCGGGCGCGCTTCGTTGACGGTCAGGGCGCGACCGTTGAACTCCTTGCCGTTAAACTGCGCGATAGCAGCTTCGCCCTCCTCTTTGGAGGCCATTTCGACGAAACCGAAGCCGCGCGAACGTCCCGTCTCGCGGTCTTCCACCACCGACGCGGATTCGACCGTGCCCGCCTGCGAAAAGAGCGACTGCAACTCTTCGCTTGAGGTTTGGAAAGAGAGATTTCCAACGTAAAGTTTCATGCTCATGAAGTGAGTTCCTCTCCTCTCAGGAGTGTTTAAGAGAAGCTTGAATCCTGTAGGCTTCGACGAAACGGTAGCAGCGAAGTCGCGTTACGGACGCTCAACAAAGGAGCAGCTTCTGCGGATTGGTAACTACCTGCTCTCGAACTATCCAAACGCCGCCGCTTATCCAGAGTACGGGGCGCATCACCGTTGATGCGCGAGAGAAGGGACAATCGAGCGTCATAATGCCTGATTTGACCGCCGGATGCAAGTAAAACGTACCAAAAAAGACCGCTTTCACGCCGAAAGCAGGTGTTAGACGCGAGGACTACGCCCCGCGTCCGATTCGCCCCACACGGCGGGGCAAACTGCACCAACGCGTTAAATATCTTCCCTGATTAAACAGGATGAAAACTCAGGGGGAAACGGGAAACGGGGAAGCGGAGAAAACGATTTCCGCTATGACCTTTTCCCCTTCCCCTTTCCCCTTTTTCCCTTCGCTTTAGCAGCTTTGTCTATCCTGTTCACCGTGCATCCTGTATCCTGTCCATCCTGTTGCTTGACGCAGTTGATTTTGAAGATAGGATTCAGGAGTGTGGCATGCCCGAAATTTATGTGAGCACGGATGTGGAGACGGACGGGCCGATACCGGGGCCGCATTCGATGTTGAGTGTCGGTTCGGCGGCGTATCTGGCGGACAAGACGCTCGTCGGCACGTTTAGCGCGAACCTCGAAACGCTCGCGGGCGCGGCAGGGAACGCGGAGACGATGGAGTGGTGGAAGACGCAGCCGGAGGCGTGGCGCGCGTGCCGGGAGAATCAACTCGCGCCGGAAGTGGCGATGCGAAATTACGTGGCATGGCTGAAGGGGCTGCCGGGTGAGCCGGTCTTCGTCGGCTATCCGGCGTCGTTCGATTTCATGTTCGTCTGCTGGTATCTCAACCGTTTCGCGGGCGAGAATCCCTTCGGCTGGTCGGCGCTCGACATCAAGACCTACGCGATGGCCCTGCTCCGCAGCGACTTCCGCGACACCACCAAACGCAACATGCACCGTCGTTGGTTCGACGACCTCCCATACACGCACCAAGCTCTCGACGACGCGCTCGCTCAAGGCGCGCTCTTCTGCAACATGCTCGCCGAACACAACGCCCAAACAAAGAGCGTAGATAAAAAATGACGGACGCCGTGCGCCGCCGGTCGAACGAAAAAACATTTCTTCATTCAACCGAAACGTGAACGAGAAACTTTGCGAACGAAAAACTTTGTGAACGAAAGACTATCTCGTTCATTCGTCCGCCGACGCCGCGCCCGACGGTTTGCGCCGTTCAGCCTTTTCGCTTCTTCGACGCGGCGCGCGGCTTTGACCTGACCTTGCGCGCGCTCCGCTTGCGGCGGCGAAAACTCTCCATCCCTTCTTCGATAACCTTCGCGGCGCGGGCGGGGCCGAAGCGTCCGAGCGATTGGAAACGCTTGCCTTTGATCTCGTTGTAGGAGACGAAGAAGTGCTCGATTTCGTCGAGCAGATGTTCGTCGAGACTGTCGAGCGTGCGGACGTGCCTGTGCGTGCGCGAGTTGGCGGCGACGGCGATGAGGCGGTCGTTGCGCGTCGTCTCGCCGTCCTCTTCGGTCTGCTCGGCCTCGATGACGCCGACGAGACGCGCCACGACGAGGCAGCCCGTGTGCGCCGGTTCGTCGAGCAGCAGGAGCACGTCGAGCGGGTCGCCGTCGCCGCCGAGCGTCGCAGGGACGAACCCGAAATCGAAGGGAAAGAATGCTCCGGCGGGCAGCACGCCGCCGAGTTTGAAGAGGTTCAACTCCTCGTCGTAGTCGAACTTGTTGCGGCTCTTCTGCGGCGTCTCGATGATGACGTTGAATTCGTCAGGCTCGTCGGTCAACGGACTCAAGTCCGTCAGTCGCGGATAATTCGTCAAACTGTGCCGTCCCCCTTGCGTTTGATTTACGAAAGCATGTCTGTAGTGCAATACATTTGCATATAACGCGCAGCGCAAGCAACAATGCAGGAAAACATCAGACGGTCGCGGTACAGACAAAGGGGGCTTCGCGTTGTCAGACAGTCAAGAGCATTTCACCATCGGCGTCGAGGAGGAGTATCAGATTATTCATCCCGAGACGCGGGAGTTGCGTTCGCGTCAGGAGACGATTCTGCCGCGCGCCGAACGCTCGCTCGGAGAGCAGGTGCAGCCGGAACTCTTCCTCTCGCAGATCGAGATCGGCACGCCCATCTGCCAGACGCTCGCCGACGTGCGCGCCGAGTTGGCGCACCTGCGCGGCGAGGTGATTCGCGCGGCGGAGCGCGACGGGAGCCGCATCGCCGCCGCCGGAACACACCCGTTCTCGCATTGGGAAGAACAACAAGTCACACCGAAGGGACGCTATCTCGGCATCGCCAAAGACTACGCGCAACTCGCGCGCGAACAACTCATCTTCGGCTGCCACGTCCACGTCGGCATCAAAGACCGTGAGATCGCCATTCAGGTGATGAACCGCGCGCGACTCTGGCTCGCGCCGATGCTCGCGCTCGCGGCCAACTCTCCCTTCTGGCTCGGCGTGGATACGGGCTACGCGAGCTTCCGCACGGAAATCTGGCGGCGCTGGCCGATGTCGGGGACGCCGATGCTTTTCGCTTCGCGCGCGGAATACGACGGTCTGGTCGAGAGTCTGGTCGCGTCGGGAAGCGTCTCGGACGGGACGAAGATTTACTGGGACGTGCGCCCGTCGGCGCGTTTCGAGACGATTGAGTTTCGCGTGACCGACGTGTGCCTGACGATAGATGAAGCGGTGATGATTGCCGGACTCGCGCGCTCGCTGGCCGAGACCTGTTACGGGGAGACTGTGCGCGACGTGCCGCCCGTCGTCATGCGTCAGGAGTTGCTGCGCGCGTCGAAGTGGCGCGCGGCGCGCTACGGACTGGCGGCGGAGTTGGTTGACGTGGAGACGGCGAGCGCCGTGCCCGCGCGCGAGTTGTTGGAGAAGATGCTCGCTTACCTGCGTCCCGCACTCGAAGCGCGCAACGAGTGGGACGAAATCTCCGCGCTCGTCCGCGAGACGAGCGAGCGGGGAACGGGCGCGGCCCGTCAACGCAAAGCGCACGAGCAGCAGGGCCGACTCGAAGACGTGGTTGACTTGATCGTCGCCGAGACGAAAAGAGGGACGGGCTGACGCGAGCGGCGAAACTCGCATCAGCCCGTATTGTGAGAGCGTCGCTTTTTTTAAGAAGTGGTTAGCTCAAGTAACGCTCAGTCGTTCTTACGCGCGCCCGAGTTTTTGGCGGACTGTTCCCAGTCTTTCTTCAACCTGTTAGCCAACTCTTCGGCGCGCAGTTTGAGCGGGTCTTTGAAGCGAAAGAAGGACGTCAGCTTCGGCCCGAAGTTGCCGCTCCAAAGCAGTTGACCGCCGGGAGTTCTCAACTGCGCGGTGATGCGCGCGTCGCTTTCGGCTTCGAGGACGGGCATCGAGAGCACGCCGCCGAGAATCGCGTCGGCCTGTTCTTCACGCAGCACGACGCCGAAACCTCTCTTGACCAGTTGTTCTTCGAGCAGCAGACGAAAGCGTTCCGCCGAATCCCTGTCGCCCATATCGCCGATGTAAATTCGCTGCACCTGATGAAGCCGCGTCGCCTCCGACGCTTGCGCCGCTGTCGCTCCCTGCGCCAGCGACAGCACGGGGCTGAACAGCAGACCGATGAATAAAACCGCCCGGACGAGTGCGCGCATGTTCTCTCTCCTTCGTATCGTTTCGGCCTTGCCGGACTCGTCGTCCGACCGAAAATCCGCCGCGACATCAAACCAAGTCAAACCATAAGACGCTTCGGCTGCACGGTTCGTTAATCCTCGCCCGCGCTTATTGAATCGTCAAAACGACATCGCTGCGGCTTGCCTTGCCGTCCGCCGTCCTGACGACGACCTGCGCCGCGCCGCTGCTCAAGCCGTCGGGGATGGCGACGTTGATCTGGTCGAGTCCGTTGAAACCGCCCGCGCGTCCGGCGTATTGCACCGTCGCAGCCCGCCCGCCGATGGTGACTGTGACGGGCAGAGAGTTGCGCCAGCCCGTGCCGAAGAGTGCGACGACCGATGCTTGCCCGTCGAACCTCGAAGGGAAGGGACTTCGCGTGTAGCGATTGCCGGAGACGAGCAGGGCCAGAGCCTCGCCCGCGCCCGTCTGCGGGAGCGTGAAGAGGCCGGGATTGGCGAGCGCAATCTCCACATCGTCGGCGGCGGTGACGTTGCCGTTCACATAGACGACGACCGAATTTGCGCCGAGCGCGATTTCAAGCGGCACGTAGATATTCACCTGCGAATCGCCGAACGAGAGCACCGGCACGCTGCGCCCCTCGACGGTGACGGCGATGCCGCGCGTCTGAGCGTCGGATTCGGTCGCGCCGCTTCTGCCGAGCGTCAGGCCCGTGCCGTTGATGGTCGCAAGACCCTCGCGCGTCGCGGGCGCGACGCGGCTCGCGCTGTTCGTCAAAGTCAGGCGACCGACGACGGGCAGCGCCGTCTCGACGCCGAAGGCGAGACCCGTGAGCGATTGCGTGGCGGGGTCGTCGGCGAAGAAGTAGATGGAGCCGTCGCGGAGGATGCCGTTCAAGGCGGGGTCGGGAAACGCATCTATGCGCGGCTCGCCGAGATTGCCGCCGAAGGCGACCGAGTCTGCCGCGCCCGAAGCGTCTTCGACGAGATAGACCGTGCCCTCGCGGTCAACCGTCAAGCCGTGCAGCACCAGATTGTTGTCGAGCGAAAGACCTTCGACGACAACTTCGTCCGCATCGCCGCGCCCGTCGCCGTTGTCGTCGTAGATGGCGAGCAGCACCGTGTCGTTTCCTTCGGAATGAGAGAAGACGACGCCGCGCGAGTTGGCGGCGATGTCGAGCGGCGCATCGTTCGAGAACTGGTAAGAGTAGTAAGGCGCGGCGGCGAGCGTGTCGGGGATGCCGTCGGCGTCCGTGTCGCGGACGATGCGGAGTTCGTTGGAGGTGAAATCCGCTATCAAGAGATCGTTGTTGGGCAAGAGCGCGAGCGCGTTGGCGTTGTTCAGTTGGTTGCTGCCCGCGCTGACGAGCGAACGCGAGCGCGTCACATCGAAGCCGCCGGTCGCGGGGTCGCGCACGAGCAGGACGACCCCGGCTGAGACTTCATTGTCGGGGTCTCCGGGGTCGTCGAAATTATAGTAGCCGCTCGAAGAGACGACGACGAACTCGCGCCCCGCTCTGGATGTGCCGGAGACGACGGAGACGGCGGAGGGCAGATCGAAGTCGCGTTCCAAATCGAAGGCGGTGGAGGAGTCGCGTATGAAGTCGCCGTTGGTGTCGAGCGCGGAGACGAGCACGCCGACGGGGATGTCGTCCGAAGTGTTGGACGTGCCCCGGTCGTCAATCGCCGTATAGACTTCGTAGCGCGCGCCGGAGCGACCGACCGCGTTGTCGAAGGAGCCGCCGCGCGCGTCGAAGGTGGTGCGCTGGTCGGCTTCGAGGTCGTTGTTCTGGTCGGCGAGTGCTTCGTCGCTGCCCGCTGCCGAAACGTTGCTCAACTGCGCCGTGTGCAGGACGCGGCTCAAGGGCGTGCCCGCCGTGATGCGCGGAAGCACGGCGGCGGCGGCGGTCGCCTCTGCTGCGGTCGCTCCTGTTTTGCGCGCCTTGATGCGTGCGGGCGCGGGGCGGCGCGCGTTGCTTTGAGCCGTCGCTTGAGCGCGCGGGCGAAGGGGGAGCGCGCGCTTGCCGGAGTAGGGCTTGTATGCGTCTTTACGCGCGGCGTCGGTGCGCGGCGCGGTCGTGCGGCTTGAGAGCGCGCGGCGCACGTCGGGGCGGAGCGAGCGCGTCGTGTTCTGTTGCGCGCTGGCGGGTTGAGCGAAAGCTGAAACCGAAAGCGCGACGCTCAACACGAAGACGCTCAGGCGAGGTTGAAGACGGGCGGCGAACATTCCTTGTGATCCCTTTCGGCGACGAAGAACTGATGTCAGTTGTCGGGTGTGAGATGCGGGAAGAAGAGACCGCTTGATGTCTCGATTGACATCCGACATCCGGCCTCCGACATCTGTTTTAGGTTCATCGGTGGTGGCGAAATAGCGGTCGCCCGCGTTGCGGCGAACGGGCCGCTATTCCGCCCCCGATGATAAGGACGATGCCCCTCATCCGTCCTCATCAACTCAAGACCTAATCGTTATCGTTGTCGGTCTTCCGTATCGGCGCGGAGGGACGCTCGCGCGGAGCCTCCTGCTGTCGCGGCGCGGGCTCGCTGCGTTGCGGCGGCGGGTCGTTTCGCGGCGCGGGCCGTTCCTCGCGCGGCGGGGGCTGACGTTCTTCTCGCGGCGGCGGTGCTTGGCGTTCCTCACGCGGCGCGGGACGTTCGACGCGCGGTTCGGGACGCTCGACACGCGGCGCGGGACGCTCGACGGGCGCGGGCCTTTCGTAGCGCGGCGCGGGACGCTCTTCTTGCCGGGGCGCGGGGCGTTCCTCGCGCGGGATGGTTCGCTCGACGGGCGCAGACCTGCGCTCCTCGCGCGGCACGGTTCGTTGCTCCGGTTGCGGCGCGGAGGATTCCGGCGCGCGCTCGAAGGGCGGACGCGCGGGGCGTGCGCGACGCTGCTCGCGTTCGGAGTCGTTGCTGTCGTCGTCGTCGTTGTCGTCGTCGCGGCGTCCGGGTCGCGTGATGCGCTCGTCGCGTTTGGAATTGTCCAACGTCCCGCCGCCGCTACCGTCGCGCGGGTCTGACGGGCGGACGGGCCTCGCGGGACGCGTGCGGAGCGTGGAATCGTCCGTGCTTTCGTTGCCGCGTTCGTTGCCGCGCTGGTCGAGCGACGGCGTCCGCTGGACGGGACGCGCCGGACGCGCGACGGCTCCCGTGCCGTTCGTCGTCTCGCCGCCGACGCCTGCGGCGGGCGAGATGCCGCTGCTGCTGCGCGGGTCGCGCCCGTTGTAGATGCGCGTGCGGCGCAGTTCATTGTCGAGCGAGACGCCGGGCGTGCGCGCGGCTGCGCCGACCGGACGCTCCGTGCGTGCCGAGCGCGCGGGGCCGACGGGAGCGGGTCGGGCGATGTTCAGGCGCGAGCGGCCCGTGCCGGTCGTCTCGACGCTCCGGCTGGCATCGGCGGGCGCAATCGGCAGACGCCCGCGCACGGGTTCGCCCGTGACGGCGCGACGCGCCAAATCCAACGTCGCCGCCCGACCGCGTCTGCCGTTCGCGCCGAACTCGCGCGCCGGTAGAGAGGTGACGGCGCGCAGGTGCGCCGGATTGGTGCGCTGCAAGTTGGAAAGCTCATGCGAGCGCAGGGGGCGGAGGCGTTCGTGGTGTCGCTGGTAGTAACGCGAACGGGGGTCGCGCTGTCCGTAGGTCAAAGGATACCAGCAGACCTGTTCGCCGTAGGATGTCGGGATATAGACGAAGGCGACGAGCGCGGGCCGCCACCAACTGCGACGATACGAGTAGTCGTAACCGCGCGGAACCCAGCACCAGTTGTTGTTGTAATAGACCCAACGCCCGTAGTGATACGGGGCCCATCCCCACGGCTCGTCGCCGACCCAAGTCCAGCCGTAGGGCGGAACCCAACTCCAATGGCCGTAGCGATAGGGAGCCCAATCCGAATAATGATTGATGATCGTGACGTGCGGACGCCACACCCAACCGTATGTGTTGACGTAAGTCCAATCGCCGTAGGCGTCGAGTTCTTCCGCGCCCCACACGTCGTTGTCGTAGTAGCGTTCGCGCTGCTCGTAGCGGAGGCGCGTGGCGAGATAGCGTTCGCGTTCGTCCGTCCAGTTGTCCCACTCGTCGAAGCTGGCGGCGTTCGTCATTTCCCAATCGCCCGCGTCGTCGCCTTCGTAGACGAGTTCGGCGGTGCGTTTGTCTCGCAGGGTGAAACCGGCGGTGTCGGAATAGATGCGCGCGCGCCCGCCGTCGCGGACGGTGACGCGGACGCTCCCGCGCGTGAGCGCGTCGAGACGATAGACGCCGCGACGCTCGGCGGCGACCGTCGTGCGCGGCGCGTCTATCTCGAAATATTCTTTGTCCTTGTCGAAGTTGGCGAGCCGGAGCGTGACGACGCCTTCCGAGAGACTGAGCGCGATGCCTTCGTCGCGCAGCGTGACGATGCGAAGCACGGAATCGCCGCCGACGCGGACGAAGTTGCGCGCGTCAATCTGGATTTCGACACGCGCGTCGGGCTCGGTCGAGAGGATGTCGCCCTCGACGAGCGGCAGGTTCAGGCGTGCTTTCTCCCACTCCTGATTTCCCGCGCGGCGCAGGCTGACCTCGCCCTTCAACAAGCTGATGCGGGCCACGCGCGCGCTCACATCATAATCGTCATAGTCGTCTTCTTCGGCGGCAGAGACCGGCAGGGCTTGCGAGATGAGCACGGCAAAGAGAATGAGGAGAAGGTTTCGAGGCAGAGTGAAACGGGGACTCATAGGACTTAACGCTCCTTCGGATTGTGTGAAACAGACAGACTTGTGGGCGGCTCATCCCGAAGACACGCAGGCGGGAAACGCTGCGCGCGCTCGGAGAGCAAAGCACTTGCGAGGGGCTTTCGTCCGGTGAACAACGCCAGAGCAAAGCGCGTGCCCGTCGCTCGCGGATGCGCGCGAGTTAAACGTCTGCACAGGATTTTTCAGGGAAATCGCAAAAACCATCCCACGCATTTATCCGAGATGGTGCACGCACGGCACTATTTGGTGTGAAGCGGACGATGGACGATAGACGATGGCCGGAGATGTTTTGTCTATCATACTGACGATAGACGATGGACAAGAGAAACAAAGCTTCCGTCCATCGTCTATGGTCTATCGTCCATCGTCTGACTATCTTCCATCGTCATCCTTCTGAGAAACGTTGAGAAAATTTAATCAGAAAATATTTGAAACCTTTTGCCCCGTAGAGTTACATACTAAACGAATGTCGGGAGCATCGAGCAGCTTCACGAAGGCGCGAAAAGCAAAACCCAACCTCGCGCGCCGACGTACTGATAATTGAGCCGACAGGTTAAGGGAAAACGCGCGGCGCGAAAATTTTTTGCCACAAACGCGGGGCGCGCGGTGTTTCCCAGAATAGATGGACGAGAGCGGGCGTTGACAAGAACGGTGAGGCGGGGCGGCCACAGGGTCGCGCGTGTTCACTCGAAGGTTAACGAAACAGATTTTCTCACGTCTATACAAGTGCACACCGCACATGCTCTTTCGCTGCGGCCCGCGCTGACCCTGATGATTCGGGAACAAAAGCGCGCCATGTGTGTTTGAAGGTAGAGAGCAGGTGAAAGCCGATGAAGCATAGGTCAACAGTCATATTCATCATCATCGTGGCGGCGCTCGCCGTCGCCCCGCAGGTCGCCGAACAGGTTGACCAGATCGCGTCGCACGCCGCCAGCCGCGTCGAAGGCGCAATCTGGAACACCTTCCTGAGCGTCAACGCGCAGAGGTACAAGGGCGACGCCGACACCGACGCGCGAATGCTCGTCGCCTCCGGCGGGCCGCAAGCGCGGAGCACGACCAACGCACGCCGCCGCGCCACCGGCAACGGCGCGCAACTCTCACGCGCGAACGAAGCATCAGCCGCACGCGGCGCGCTGCGCCAGACAAGCGCGCCCGTCGAAGATGGCGCGCTGCCGTTTCTTGCGAAGAACGAGTTCAAACCGTTCGTCTTAGACTTGAAGGGGGACATTAACCCGCACGTCTCTGTGAAATCTCTGCCGCGCGTCCACTTGAAACTGCCCGCGCCCGACATGAAGGCATTGTCCATGCGCTTGCAGATGACGACCGACCAGAAAGAGTTGTTGCGTATCGTCGCCCGCCTGAAGGACGAGGCGTTGCGCAAGGTTGCCGCCGACGAGTGGGAGATGGAATCGCGCGAAGAGAGAATCGCGCCGCCGTCGCCCGCGAGGGCCGTCAGGGTGCGCGCGCAAGCCAAAGGCACGTGCCCGACAGCCGCACCCGAAGCCGTCCAGATGCCCGCGCCCCCTGCGACGCACACCGGCGCGATGGGCATCAGCGATTCCTTCTAGGAAGCGGTCTGATAAATACCCCCGGTCTCTTGAAAGCCGCATAAACACCGGCTCAAAACGTCGCGGCGGGTATCCGTGAGACCGCTTCCGGTCTCTCGCAAACCTGAAATAACGTCTCCTCAAAATCAGTTTCAAAAATTTGGATTGGGCCTCTTTCCGCGCGCGCTCTCTCTGCGAGTTCTAACGTGTGTCTCTCACCCTCTGCGCCCGTACCTGACAGGAGATAACGCGCTTCCGGGTCTCGTCCAAAAATAAACTGAAACCTTTGTGCCGCGCGTCGCACCAACTGTGCGAGCCGCTAGTCCTTCCGGCACACACGCTATCCGAAACACAGGCCCAACAACGAACGGTGAATTTGATGAAGAGATTGCTGATTCTTGCCCTCGTCCTCCTCTGCCTCTCGCACGCGCAAACACACGACGCTATCGCGCAGACGCCAGCCGCGAGCACGCCGAACATGAGCGCGACGCCCGCTGCTACGACTACTACTGCGGCTGCGAGTGCGACGCCGACCGCATCGCCCGACGCGAGCGCGCCCGTGTCCGCCTCGCCCGCGCCGGAGACGACGCAAGCCGCGAAGCTTCCGGCGACGAAGGGCGCGCTGGTCTTGCCGGTCGAGAAGGCTTCGCCCGCGCAGATTCCGCGCTTCGAGAAGCCGCCCGTGATTGACGGCAAGTTGGACGACGACGTTTGGAAACAGGCGCGCGTGCTCAAGGATTTCTACCAGATTGACCCCGGCGACAACTCGCCGCCGTCGAAGCCGACGCAAGTGCTGCTCGGCTACGACGCCAAGACCCTCTACATCGCTTTCATCGCCACGGACGAGCCGGACAAGGTGCGCGCCACCGTGCCGCGCCGCGACCAGATTTTCAACGACGATTACGTCGGGTTCTTCCTCGATACCTTCAACGACAAGCGGCGCGCCTACTGTATCTTCTTCAGCCCGCTCGGCGTGCAGGCCGACGGCATCCTGACCGAAGGCACGGGCGAGGACTACAGCGTTGATATCGTGATGGACTCGAAGGGTACTCTGACGGAGACGGGCTTTACGGTCGAGGTGGCGATTCCGTTCAAGTCGCTGCGCTACGAGGCGGGCAAGGATAAACTCTGGGGCGCGCATTTCTTCCGCCGCATCAAGCGTTTCAACAACGAACTGGATTCGTGGATGCCCTTCTCGCGCGACGTGCGCGGCAATCTCAATCAGGCCGGAAAACTGACCGGACTCGAAGGCATCGCCACCGAGCGCACCATCGAGTTGATTCCGAGCATCGCCGTCTCGGAGTCGGGCCGCCGCGTCCGCGCCTTCTCCATCGAGCAGCGCGAGGCTTTCCGCGCGCAGGGACTCAACCCGGCTGACCCCGGTCGTTTAGTGAACGAGCCTCTGTCGTTCGACCCCGGCCTGACCGCCAAGTTCGGCATCACGCCGCAGATGACGCTCGACCTCGCCGTCAATCCCGACTTCGCGCAGGTCGAGGCCGACCAACTCGTCGTCACCGCCAATCAACGTTTCCCGATTTTCTACGCCGAGCGTCGCCCGTTCTTTCTCGAAGGCATCGAGATTTTTCAGACGCGTATCCGCGCCGTCCACACGCGCGCCATCGTTGACCCCGACATGGCCGTCAAACTGACGGGCAAGCAGGGACGCAACACCTTCGGCCTCATCGCCGCCTCCGACAACGGCCCCGGCAACTTCATCGGCGACGACCGTCTCAACCCGAACAACCTCAAGTTTCTCGACCAGAATGCCACCATCGGCGTCCTCCGGCTCAAGCGCGACATCGGCAAAGAGAACAGCCTCGGCCTCATCGCCACAACCTATAACTTCATTGACAAGCACAACGACGTGGCAGGGATAGACGGTCGTTTCAAGTGGGACAAGGTTTATCTCGCGGAGTTTCAGGTGCTCGGCACGCGTTCGAAGCGTCCCTTCTTCAGCCCCGAGCGCGGGGTCACAGAAGACCGGACGGGGAACGCCCTCGCCTATTTCGGCGTCATCAACCGGAGCACGCGCAACTGGTTTTTCGAGTTCTCGGGTCAGGGCCGGACGCGCGACTATCGCGCCGATGTCGGCTTCGTCCAGCGCAACAACATCAACGTCAACGGTCTCTACGCCGGTTATTTCTCCACGCCGAAAGAGAAGGCGCGTCTGATTTCGTGGTACGTCACCAACTTTCAGCACACCGACTACGACTTTCAGGGACGCATGCAAATCTGGGAGAGCGAGATTCATCTCGGCCTCAACTTCCGCAAGCAGGGCTACATGGACATCGGCTACGAGCGCGGCTATGAACGCCTGCTCGAAGAGGAGTTCGGCGCGCGGCGCGAAGCGCGTCCGTGCCTCGACCAACTGGCGCAGAGCGGGACGCGCTCGCTCGGCTGCGGCTTCTTCGGCGAGTCCGCCGAACGCGCCTCGGACAAGAACCATTTCTTCTGGAGCGGCGGCGTAACGCCGAGCAAGAAATATTCGTTCAACGGTTATGCGAACTACCGGATGGGCCACATGGACTTGGATTTCGGCGCGGGGCGCAGGTTTCCGCGCGTCAGCCCTTCGGCGCTGCTGCTCGGCGGCAGCGGGCCGCGCGATCCCGGTCGCGGCGGCCTCGTCGAGATCGGGGCGAACTTCAACCACCAGCCGACGAACGCTTTGCGGACGACGCTCAGTTTTACCAAGAACCGCCTCAAACGCTACGACACCGACCGCGTCGCCTTCGACGACAACATCATCTCGCTCCGCACGCAATACCAGTTCACCAAGTTTCTCTTCGCCCGCGCCCGCGTTGACTACACGACGCTCTCGGCCAACGTCAAAGCGCAGGCGCTCTTCGGCTGGACGCCGAGCCCCGGAACCGCGCTCTACATCGGCTACAACGACGACATGAACCGCAACGGCTTCAACCCCTTCATCAACGACCAGAACATCCTCGAACCCGGTTTCCGTCGCAACAACCGCTATTTCTTCATCAAAACCTCTTACTTGATCAGAAAAAGCTTCTGATTAAGTCCGAAAGTCCAAAGTCGGTATAAGTCCAAAGTCGGAAAGTCCAAAGTCCAAAGTCAAAAAAACGCGGATTTTGCGCTAGACTTTGGACTTTGGACATTCAGACTTGCGACTTTCAGGCAGACTTTGGACGTTGGACTTGCGACTTTGGACTTTCCTCGACTTTTCTGAAACCTTTTGCTTCCGGCACGCACTAACCTGACGAGATAATGATGAAGCACTTGGCAATCAATGTGACGGGTTTGGAAGCGGGTCAGCCGGGCGCGTACACTGGAGCCTTAATGAATAGTCCTGAGGAACTGGTGGCGCGTGTCCGGCGGGGCGAGGAGGATGCTTTCCGTCTCATCTTCGACCGTTACGCGCGCCCCGTCATCAGTTTCATCTACGACATGGTCGGCGACCGCGCCGTCGCCGAAGATTTGGCACAGGAGACTTTCGTGCGCGCCTATCAACATCTGGCCGCCCTGCGCGATGCCTCGAAACTCTCGACGTGGCTCTTCGGCATCGCCAAAAACGTGGCGCGCGAATCCCTCCGCAGCCGCCCGCACGAGGCGCGGCAGGTCGGCTTCGACGAGCAGCCCGTCCTCGATCTGTGCGACGAGGGGAGCCGTTCGCCCGCCGGTCAGTTGCTCGACAAGGAGTTGAGCGGGGTCATTCAGCACGCGCTGCTGGCGCTCGACGAAGACAAGCGGCTCGTCTTTACGCTCAAGATTCTGCACCAGCGCAGCTACGAAGAGATTGCCGAGATAACCGGCTTCTCCATCGGTAAATTGAAGACGGATTTGCACCGTGCGCGCGCCGCCATGCGCCGCCGCATCGGCCCATACTTAGGGAGCGAGCAATGATTTTGAAATGCGACGAATGCTTGCCGATCCTCGAAGAATATCTGGACGGCGAGCTTGAAGAACAACAAAGCGAAACGGTTTCGGCCCACTTGGCCGCCTGTCCCGACTGCGCCTGCGCCTTCGAAGCCCTGCGCGACGAGCAGGAGATGTACGCGCATTATCAACGCGACATCGAGGTGACGCCCGCGCTCTGGCAGGCCGTCCGCGCCCGCATCGAGCAGACGCCGGACGTGCTGCCGCAGCCGCAAAATCGCCCGCTCCTTGCGCGCCTGCGCGAGCGCGTCGCCGCAGTTCTCGCCCTGCCCGCGCTCAATCCCGCGCTCGCCGGTTCCTTCGCGCTCGTCGCGCTCGCGGTCACAGCGGGCGTCATCTGGTACGCGCAAGAGCCGCGACTGACGACGACAAACACGCCCGAACTCGCGCGGGATGTCAGGCCCGACGCCGCACGTCCGAACGCTCCGGCGGCGATTCTGAACAACGCGCCGGACAGCGTAGCGACAATGAATGCTCCGGTCGCGCCGTCAGAAAATCTTACGTCGTCTGAAAATAGAGACGGGGTTGCCGCATCGCCGTCGTCGTTGACGACGCAGGTCGCGCGCGAGCGTCAGGCGGAAGAGTTTGCGCCGGGCCGCGCCGTCGCATTTGTCGCGGCGCGCGAGCGCGCGGGCGTGCGTTCCGTCGCTTTCAATAACAATCATGCCGTGCCCGCCGAAGATGCTCTGCTCGCCGAGAGTCCGGTCGCAATCGTCAGGGCTGGCGGCACGACGCCCGCGCCTCTGCTGACGGCGGACGACGAAGAGATTTCGCGTCACATCGAGAAGGCCCAACTGCTCCTGCGTTCCTTCCGCAACGCCAACTACGCGGAAGGCGCGTCGGCGACCGACGTGGCCTACGAGAAGCGCATCTCAAGCGAACTGTTGAACGAGAACATCCTGCTCCGGCGCGATGCCGCGACCGAAGGCAACACCCCGACCGCGCAACTCCTGAGCACGCTTGAGCCTTTCCTTTTAGACATCTCCAATTTGCACGACCAGCCGTCGAAAGACGACGTGCGCTCCATACAGGAACGCATGCGAAAGAGGGAGATCATCGCGGCGTTGCAGGTCTATTGAAGACCCGCGCACTCGCCGCGCGCTTTAAACCCCCCAACTTGACTGTCAGGAAGAAAATCATGTTGCACTTATCTTTTAATTCTTCAAGAAAGCAAACGACCGTCCGGCGTTTCAAGACGTTCGGGACGTTCGGCTTCATCCTCGCGGGCGCGCTCTTTCTGCTCGCGTCGGCGACTCTGCCCGCGCGCGCCGACGACCGCGAGCGCGTCAGGCTCAACCGCCTCGTGCAGACGAGCGGCGGCGCGTCCGATGCCGCCATGCAGGCTTTCGTCGAGGGCAGGGAACTGATAGACGAAGAGAAATGGGCGCGCGCCGCCGAGCGTTTCAACCGCTTCATCTCGCAATACCCGGCTGATAAAAACGTTGACGCCGCCTATTACTATCTGGCCTTCGCCTTCAAGAAGCAGAACAAGTTTCGCGAGGCCGACGAGAAACTCCAAAGCCTGATGAACAACTTCCCGAAGTCGGGCTGGACGGACGACGCCAAGAAGATGCGCATCGAGATCGCGCCCTACGTCAATCCCAGACTGGCCGACGAAGCGCGCACCGAAGAGAACGAAGAAGTCCAAATCATCGCCCTGCAAGTGCTCTGCCAGTCGCAGCCGGAACGCTGCCCCACGCTGGTCAACGACGTGCTCAGTCGCGGCACAGGCGCATCGCTTCGCCTGCGCGAAGCGGCCATCACGTTTCTCGGAAGATACAGCCCGCGCGCCGCGACGCCCGTTCTCATCAACATCCTGCGCAACGAACCCGAAGAGAAACTCCGCATCAAGGCCATCACCGCCCTCGGTCGCAGCGACGACGAGAGCGTCCTCGAACCCTTACGTGAACAGGCTTTGAAGCCCGGCTTCGTTGATAACGGTATCGTTGACACCGCGCTCCACGCGCTCGCCAACAACGAGAGCCCGCGCGCCGTCAACATCCTCGGCGACCTCGCCATGAACGCCAAGACCGTCGAGGGACGCAAGCACGCCATCTTCCTGATGTCGCGGCGCAAGGGCGAGCCGGTGGTTGACGAGTTGCTGCGCATCTGGGACGCCGAGCAGAATTTGGAGATCAGGAAACAGTTGGTCGAAGCCTTCGGCAACCGCATCAGCACGCGCGCCTTCGACCGTCTCGTGCAGATTGCGCGCACCAACGCCAACCTCGAACTCCGCACGAAGGCCGTCCGCGCCATCGCTCAACGCGGGCGCACGATTCCCGGTTACAACCTCGAAGACGACCTGAACGTCCTGATTCCGCTCTACGACGCCGAGCGCGACGAAGAGTTGCGTGATGTCATCGTCGAAACCATCGGGCAGTATCAGAGCCGCCGCGCGACGCAGAAATTGATGGACATCGTCCGCAGCAACGCTCCCGTCGAACGCCGCAAGAAGGCGCTCTCGATGCTCAGCAAGAGCAAAGACCCCGAAGTCCTGCGGTTCCTCGAAGACCTGCTCAAGTGAGCGCAGTTCGCTTCTTCCGAACGTGCGGCGATATGAGGGAGCGGGCCGTCCGCTTGAGACGTGTCGGTCGGCCCGCCCGCAAACATGTCGGTTTGTCGCCGCCTGAGTAAGGGTGCAAAAGTTCGATGCCTGTTTGAAGGGCGACGGGCGCGGCGCGGCTGCGGTGTGGCGGCGGCCCTGCCTTTCCGGAAAAGTTATCAAACGCTTTTTCCATGCTCTCGGAGGCTGCGGCTCGAAGGGACTCCGGCTTTGCAGTCCTTCCGCAGAGGGAAAGGTAACGGCTGAGGGGTCGGGGCCGCCGTCACAACGCCGACGCCCGCGCCCGTCGCCCGACTCAAGCAACGCTCCCGAACTTTTGCACGCTTGCTCGAACTCAACACTTTCCGTCCGAAAATTTTTCGTCACGCGCAACCTCAATCATCCTGAAAGCGGCCCGTCCGCCTGTTTCTTCCGAGGGAGTTTTTTAACAGATGCGACCAATCAATTATCTGCTGTCGTTCGCGCTCGCGTGCTTCGTCTCGTCTGCGGCCTTCGCGCAGAGCAGCACGCCGAACCAGAAATTCGTTCCCGTCGAGGGCGCGACATTGCCCGCGAAGATGGAGTCCGCCGCGCGGCTCGGCGGCACGGGCGCGCAGGCGGGACGCTTCTGGACGGCCTACGGTTTCGACGTGCGTCCCGGCGTCGCGGTTGATTTCGAGGTTGTCAACGACGACGGCAGCCGCAACATCTTTTCCGGCTCGTCCGTCTCGTTCAGCGGCTCGTCCGTCTTCTCCGTCGGTTCTTCAATCGAGACGCGCAATCTCGGCATCTTCTTGCTGCGCACGCCGGACACGGGCGCGATTGTCCGCGTCGAGGTTTACAACCTTGAACGCAAACACGAGTACGGCAACTATCCGGTCTACTGGCTCGGGCGGGCGAACAACGAGGAGAGTTTGACTTTGCTGCGGGGCTTGGTCGAGTCGAACCGTTCGGAGGACGTGGCGGAGGCGGCGACGCGCGCCATCGCGCTCCACGACGACCGCCGCGTCGCCGAACTACTCGAAACCTTCGCACGCGCCGCCAACTTTCAAGACGTGCGCTCGCAAGCCATCACGTGGCTCGGTCGCACGCCCCCCACGACGCCCGCGCGTCAGGCCTTCTTCGCCGAACTCGCGCGCAACGAGCGCGAGGGGCAGGAGATTCGCAAGCGCGCCATCTCCGCCTTCGGGCTCTCGCAGGACGCCGCGACGCTCTCGACGCTGCTCGCTCTCTACGATACGATTTCACCCGTCGAGTTGAAGAAGACCGTCCTCAACGCCATCGCCAACAGCGACAGCCGCGAGGCCGTCAACTTTCTCATCAAGGTGGCGCGCAGCGACGGCGACGCCGGAATGAGAAAGAAGGCGCTCAATTTTCTCGGCAACAAGGCGGGCGAGCAGAGTCTCGCCGTGCTGACCGGCACGGTCGAACAGGCGGACGCCGAAACCGAAGTCCAGAAGCAAGCGGTCTTCGCCCTGAGCCGTCGCCCGAACGACGAGGCCGTGCCGCTCCTGCTCAAAGTGGCGCGCACGCATCGCAAGCCCGAAGTCCGCAAAGAAGCCCTTCGCCTGCTCGGTCGCACCGGCGACGAACGCGCGCTCGAACTCTTCCGCGAACTGCTGGCGAAGTGAACGGCGGCGGCGGATGAGAGGCAGGCTTTGAGAGATCACCGGCCTCGCGCAAAAGCGTAAATCAGGCAAAAGCGTAAATCAGTTCGACCGCGACATAAAAAGCACGCTCATGAGAATTTCATGAGCGTGCTTTTTTATGTTCGCGCGTCGGTTAAGATATGATGGAATGATTTTCCGGCGGCGACGTTTTAAGCGGCGAAGCGGTCGCGTTGCAGGCGCAGCGTGGCCGAAGATGTGAGCGCGCGGGAGACGGCGCGCGGGCGCGTCGCGTGTGCATATATTTCGGCGTGCACGTCGCGCACGCCTGTCTGCTGCTGCGCGTAGAGAGCGCGGTTATACTTCCGCAGCGCGAGCGCATATTCGACGGCGTCGAAGGCGGCCTCCGTCAGACGCGAGACCGGCGTGTTCCAGAGTCCGCGTGCGAGCGCGGCGAGGAGTCCGAGGGCGACGGCGGCGACGATTAAAATAGTTGAGACTTCCAAGATGATCTCCTCCCGTGCGTTTGTCCCGATGGCCGACAGCCCGTCAAGCGTTTGGACGGGCGTGCACATTGGCCTTTCATCTCTTAACGCGCAAACGCGCGGGATAATCAATCACGCCGGTCAACTTTTTTTCGCAACTTCATCCCGGACAGGCGGAAAAGAACGACGGCGCGGCGAGAGAAAATCGCGCCGGAGTCGCAATTTCGTCTCCGGTTGTTGACTTTGCGGGCAGACAATTCTTATCCTCAAGATGTTGAAACAGAGAAGTTTGACCGACGGGTTGCGGTGATAGTTTTATGACGATTCCCCCTGCGAAAGATGTGACACAACTGCTGCTGGATTGGAGCAGCGGAAAACGCGAGGCGATGGACGATCTTTTGCCTCTCGTCTATAAAGAGTTGCGCCAACTGGCCGACCGCTACCTGCGCCGCGAACGCTCCGACCACACGCTGCAAGCCACCGCCCTCGTCCACGAGGCGTATCTCAAATTGATTGACCAGCGAAACGTCCAATGGCAAAACCGCGCCCACTTTTTCGGCGTCGCCGCGCAGGCCATGCGACGCATCCTCGTTGACCACGCGCGCAATCATCAGGCGGCCAAACGCGGCAGCGGCGGGCAGAAAATCTCTCTGGATGAAGGCTTGATGGTGACGGACGAGCGCGCGCACGAACTCGTCGCGCTCGACGATGCGTTGAACGAGTTGGCCGGGTTCGACGAACAAAAAGGGCGCATCGTCGAGCTTCGCTTCTTCGGCGGGCTGACCATTGAGGAGACCGCCGAAGTGCTCGGCATCGGCACGGCGACGGTCATCCGCGAATGGCGCATGGCGAAGGCATGGCTCTACCAATCCATCTCCGGCGACGAACCGGAGAGCACGGATTGACAGTCCAAAGTCTGAAAGTCCAAAGTCGAAAGTCAGCCGCAGGTCGCAAGTCAAATGCTTTGTCTTTAGACTTTGGACGTTGGACTTTCTGACTTTCGACTTTTCGCAGCAGTTCTCGTTGCTTTTATGACCCCCGAACGTTGGAAGCTGGTTGAAGGAGTTTTTCAATCGGCGCTCGATAAGTTGCCGGAAGAGCGCGCCGCGTTTCTCGAAGAAGCATGTGCGGGCGATGCGCTCTTGCGCGTGCAGGTCGAGGCGCTTTTGGCTTCCTACGATCAGGCCGGAAGTTTTATCGAAGCTCCCGCCTTCTCACCCAACGCAACTTCGGCAAATCTCGCGGGCAGCAGCAACGCCAACAACGGCGGGATGCTCGGGCGTCGGCTCGGCGCATACAAGGTCGTGCGTGAAATCGGTCGGGGCGGGATGGGCGCGGTCTATCTCGCTTCGCGCGCCGACGAGGCATACCAGAAGTACGTCGCCATCAAACTGGTCAAGCGCGGGATGGATACGGATTTCATCCTCCGTCGCTTCCGCCACGAACGACAGATTCTCGCCAGCTTCGACCATCCCAACATCGCGCGCCTCTTCGACGGCGGCACGACCGAAGACGGCCTGCCCTACTTCGTCATGGAGTACATCGAGGGCCAGCCGGTTCACGAATACTGCGACGCGCACAAGCTCTCCACCGCCGAACGCCTGCGCCTCTTTCGACAGGTCTGCTCCGCCGTCCAGTACGCGCACCAGAATCTCGTCATCCACCGCGACAACAAGCCCGGTAACAGTCTCGTCACCGCCAGCGGCACGCCCAAGCTGCTCGATTTCGGCATCGCCAAAATTCTCAACCCCGACCTCGCCGCCGAAACACTCGAACCGACATCGGTCGCGCATCGTTTGATGAC
>DATLMV010000216.1:0-23569 GCA_035537095.1 Pyrinomonadaceae bacterium | reverse complement strand
CGCGCGCCGCGCGGTCGTTTACGTCAGACAGGGCGCGCCGCCGCGCCCGCGCGGTCGGCTTCTCAATCAAGCGGAGAGGAGGTAAGCCAGCAGCGAAATGTTCAAGCGGGAGTCGAGTGCAGCAGAAAACGACTGACGAGGTTTCGTCACGCAGTCGCCGGAGGACGAACCCGTCGCACGGTTCGTCCGGACAAGTGCGATGCGTTGATTGAACCGGAAGGGGGCGGAAGTCTCTCAATTAACCTTACCTGATCTAAAGAGGAGACGAGTTATGCCTTCAAAGAAAGACAGTTCGAAGGGCGCAGCGAAAAAGACCTCCCGTGCAAAGAAGGAGGGCGCAGCGGCGTCGAAGAACAGAGATGCTCAGATGGTCGGCGGCGGCAGTAGTTCGTCCGGCACGACGGCGGGCACGGCGTCCGGCGTGCTGCCGGGCGTGATCGCGTTGGAACGGGAGAGAGCCAATTTCAAGCAACTCATCACGGCTAACCCGAACCACTTCGGCAGTTTCCCGACACTCTCACCCCCTGCGTCCTCGCCTATCAAGTTCAACACCAAGTACGAGGAGATGAGTTGTCTCGGCTATGACCCGCGCCTCAAGATGCTTCAGGCGACGGTCAAGATCAAGCTTCCCAACGGCTATTCCGGCAACCTGTGCACGGGCGGCTCGACCGAATACGTGCGCTTCTACATTGACTACGGCGGCGGCTGGCAGGATGTCGGCTACGTCGGCTTCAACGTCCACGACATCCCCAACACTACCGACTGCGCGCGCCTCGCAGACAAACCTTTGACCTACGTCGCCACGTTGAACATCACACCCGAAACCGACATCTGCCGCCGACCCGTGATGCCCGCCGTGCGCGCGATTCTCTCTTGGGAGTATATCCCTCCGGCCAACATGCCGGACTGGACGCCGCCGTGGGGCAACGTCCGCGAGCGGCACATACAGGTGCGCCCGCGCCGCCGCAGGTGGCCGGATATCTTCGCCGAGATTGCCCCCTCAATCTTGCAGCAACTCGAACTGCCGCCGCTCGAAGTCATTGCAATCGAGCCGATTCCGCTGCCCGACCCGCCGCCGCTCAAGCTCGCGCAACTGGCGCAACTCTACGGCGCGCAGTCCGGCAAGAGGGCGACGGGCGCGACCGGCGTCGAGCCGCATCGCTTCGGCTTCGCGCAGGTGCAAAGCATCGTCGAGTCCGCCGGTAACTTCAGCAGCGCGGGCGGCGCAGGCGCGGCGGCTTCGGCCACTCGCGGTCTCGCCGGGTTGGCGAACGCATCCTTCGGGCCTATCAAGGAGTTCGCGCAATTCGGTATTGACTGGCAAAACCTTGTCAACACCATCTACAACACCAACAACGGCAACGTGACCTACGAGCAACTCGACTGTCTCGGTCTCGATTATAACCGCGAGTGGCTGGTCGCCTCTTTCACGCTCAAGAAGGAGAGCGGTTATTCCGGTAGCCTGTGCACGGCGGGCAGCAAGGAACACGTCGCTTTCTGGGCCGATTGGAACGACACATGCGAATGGACGTATCTCGGCACGGTCTCCATTGACGTGCACGACATCGCGACTATGCCCGACGACGGCCTGCGCTACACGGTCAACTTCCCGGTGGACTTCACCTATCTGCGCCGCAAGTGCAGCCAGCCGAAGATTGCGCGCGTGCGGGCCGTGCTCTCATGGTCGTCGCCGCCTTCACAGACTAACCCCGACCAGTTGCCCTTCTGGGGCAACCGCGTTGACTCCCACGTGCAGATCAAACCCGGCGAGACGATTGACCCCGGCGAGCCGAAACCGGAAATCAGAGCCATCGGCGGCATCCCCGTCGAAGACATCGTCCAGAGCGGCCCCGTGCGCGGCATGACGTCGCCCACCGCCAAGTTCTTCTTCGGCGGCGCGCAGGCCGACTACTGGGGACAGGCGCGCGAGTGTCCTTTCGGCGCGAAAGTCATCGTGCACGGGAGGTGGTTCCACGGCTACAAGTATCAGGTGAGAGTCCGCAGGGAAGGCACGGGCGAGGCAGGCTACACTCCGGTTCCGTACGGGTTTTACGTGACCAAGTGGCTCCCCGGTGAGACGCTTCAAGCGCCCAATAGCGGTTGGTTCACCTTCCTCAATCCGGCGGACTATTTCGAGAACACGACGCTCGCCGAGTGGTACACCGTCGGGGATGAGCGTTGGGAGGTGCAATTGAGAGTTGCGACGATGGACGAGAGCCGGATGTGGGACAGCCAGCCCTACGTCATTCAACTCGACAACACCGCTCCCGAAGCCGACATTCAGATTGACGTGGCTATCGGCGGCGATTGTAACGACTTCGGACAAGGCACGTCCGTCTCCGGCCAGTTCGTCGCGCGCGATGCCAACTTCGGCGCGTTCGGCCTGAGCACGCTGCCCAACACGGCGGTGATTCCCTCGAATCAACCGACCACGACGCAACCGCTTTACACGCAGACCCCGCCGCGCGTGCCGCCCGTCGGCTACCCGTGGACGGGCGGAGCCACATGGACGGTTGACACGGGCGCACCGATGAGGCCCTGCGGCTACGTGGTGCACTTGAGCGTCCACGACCGCACCATCATCAACAGCCAGTCCGGCCCCGGTCGCAGCAGTTCCAGCAGCACGGCCTTCTGCCTCCGCAAGAAGTGACACGACTGCCTTTAAACGCGAACAGGGAGTGCCCGCTCACTCCCTGTTCGCAAACCCTCACAGAGAGACCCACAGCCCCACGCGGGCCGATTGAGAAGCGGTCTCTTGACTCCCCCCTCTGGAATCCGCTCTAGTTCTGTTCCCCACGTTCCCAGAAGAACTTCATGCGCGGTTTGGCCTGCGGGTAGATTTCGTCCATGTTGCGTGTGTCGTAGAGCGTGCCGTTGATCATCACGTGGGTGATGCTCTCGGAGTTGCGGATGTTATCCAGCGGATTTTTTTCCAAGACCATCAGGTCGGCCAGTTTTCCGGCTTCGAGCGAGCCGAGTTCTTTATCTAAGCCGAGATAGCGCGCGCCGTCGAGCGTGCCCGCGCGGATGGCTTCGAGGGGAGTCAAGCCCCCTTGTTGCAGCATCCAGAGTTCCCAATGCGCGCCGAGTCCTTGCAACTGACCGTGCGCGCCGAGTTGCGCGCGGCCTCCGGCGCGCACGACATCCCGCGTCGTCTTCGCCAACTCGAAGTGATAGAAATCGTCTTCGGGCGCGAGCAAGCGACGGCGCGCGCGCGCGTCAATGATGCGGCGCGGCGTGAAGCGCAGGAGTTTTTCGTTCTTGAAGACATCGGTGTGCTGATACCAGTAGTTCTCGCCCCAGAGGCCGCCGAAGCCGACGATGAGCGTCGGCGTGTAGCCCGTCCGGCTTCGGGCGAGCAGCGTCAGCGCGTCCTTGTAGAGCGGCGCGACGGGGATGGCGTGCTCGATGCCGGTGTGGCCGTCGAGGATGTGCGTCATGTTGAAGAAGTAGGTCGAGCCGCCTTCGGGGACGACCATCATTTCGAGGTCGCGCGCGGCGCGGATGATGCGCTGGCGTTGGTCGCGGCGCGGCTGGTTGTAGCTCTTGACGGAGAACGCGCCGACCGCTTTGAGTCGTTCGAGATGCGCGCGGGCGTCGGCGTAGGAATTGACGACGGCCTTCTCGGCGTTCTCCGCGCCGTAGAGGACGTATCCGGTCGAGAAGACGCGCGGGCCGACCATCGCTCCGGCCTTGACCATCTCGCTCTGCGCGAAGACGGTCTGCGTCGCCGCCGAAGGGTCGTGCGTCGTCGTCACGCCGTAGGCGAGGTTGGCCCAGTAGGGCCATTGTTTTTCGGGGATGATGTCGAGCGTGTCGTAGCTCATGTGCGCGTGCACATCTACGAGGCCCGGCATGATGGTCTTGCCCGCCATGTCAATCCGCCGCGCATTCGCCGGGACGTTGACGCGCGCGCCGACGGCCTTGATGCGATTGTCCTCGACGAGTATCGTCCCGCGCTCGACGACCTCTTCGCCGCGCATCGTGATGAGCCGCGCGTTGGTCAGAGCGACGAGACCGCGCGGGCGGGCCGTGTCGAAGTCGAAACCGATTTTCGTGGCGCGCGGCTCGGGCGCTTTCTCGTCTTTGGCGAGCGGACGGAGGACGTTGTCAAGCGTCTGTTCGTAGAAGTTCTCGCCGCGCGTCCATTGAACCGACTTGCTGTCGGGAGCCCACGCGAGCCACGCGCCGCCCGTCTGCATCGTCAGTTGTTTGACGGGGACGGTCGTCTCCACCGCGCTCAACTTCAAGGTTCTGCCCGTCATCGGAAACGGCGCGACGTAGAGCTTGTGCAGTTCTTTGAAGGCAATCCACTTGTGATCGGGCGAGGGCACGATCTCGGAAGAGAAACTCGCCTCGATGTGTCGTTTCACGTCGTCGCCCGTGAGTTTGACGCTGCTCAGGTAGTTGATGAAACGCGCGGGTTCGGTCGGCGCAGGCGGTGGGCCGCCGCCCGCTTCGAGAAAGAAGATGCGCTCGCTCTGCGGGCCGAAACTGAGGATGGGCATTCGCGCGTTCGGCCCCCGGCTCTGCAAGTCCATCACGTAAGAGTGCTTTTGCCCGTCCCAGTAATGAATCTCGAAGGTTGACTCGCTCGCCAAATCCTCCTCGTGATAGATGCTGCCGCGCCCCTTGAGATACGCGACCTTCTGCCCGTCGGGCGAGAAGACCGGGTTGGCATACTGGTCTGCGGTCGTCGTGATTTTGACGGCGTTCGTGCCGTCGGAGTTGGCAATCCAGACCGCGCCCTTCTCCGCGTCCGTCCATGTGACGTAGGTAATCCGCGAGCCGTCGGCGCTGAAGTTCGGCGCGTATTCGAGTTGGGTCGAATCGGGAAAGAGACGGCGCGGCGCGCTCGCGCCGTCCTTCAGATAGAGCTTGCCGAGCGCGCTGTAGACGATGCGCTCGCCGCTTCTCTCGGCCCAACGCAGGAGCCGCGCCTGCTCGCGTTCGGGCGCGACGCGCTGCGCGAAGCGGACGGCCTCCGTGACGCGCTGCGCGACGTGGGCCGTGAAAGGAATCAACGCCGCCTGCTTGCTCTCGACGCCGACGCGCATCAGTTTGCCCCGCGCGTAGATGACGATAGATTTCGCGTCGGGCGTCCAAGAGTAGCCGGGGTAGGTTCCGAAAATCGCCCAAGTCTCCTGCTGGTCGTGCGTCAGGTTGTCGTAAATCGGCCACTCGCGTCCCGATTCGATTTCACGCAGGAAAAGCACCGACTTCAAACCGACGCGGCGGATGAACGAGAGATATTTTCCGTCCGGCGAAACCTGCGGGCGCACCGCGCCGCCCGCGCTCCTGACGAAGACCGCGCGCCGCCCCTTCGCCAAATCGTATCGCTCGATCCAGTAGATGTTGTCGTAGACGTTCTTGTTGTAGTCGAACGCGCCGCTGGCGACGAAATAGACGAACTGTCCCTTCGGGTCAACGACCGGCTCGCCGATGTTCGCCGTCCAGTTGGGCCGCTCCGTCAACTGCACGCCCTTGCCGCCCGAGACGTGATACATCCAAATCTCGCCCGCGCCGAGCGAGCGTTGGTCAACGAAATGTTTGCGGACGACCAAGTACTGACCGTCCGGCGTCCACTCCGCGTTGTTGACGAGGCGCAGCGTCTCCTTCGTCATCTGTCGGCGGTTCTTGCCGTCGGCGTCCATCAGCCAGATGTTGTCGCCGCCATCGCGGTCGGAGGTGAACGAGATGAGTTTCCCGTCGGGGCTGTAGCGCGGCTGCACTTCCCAAGAGACGCCGCCCGAGAGCAACTCCGCGCGCCCGCCCGCGATGGGCATCCGGTAGATGTCGCCGAGCAGGTCGAAGACGATTGACTGGCCGTCGGGCGACACGTCGCAACTCATCCAAGTGCCTTCGTCCGTGTCGAACTCGACCGTCGTCGCGGGCCCGTGCTCGGCCTCCACGCTCCACGCCTCCGGCTTGTTCAGAGCCTCCTGCAACTGCTCGACGCGCTTCTTCTCGTCCTGCAACTGCTTGTCTTTATTCGGCGGGTCTTGCGCTTGAGCTTGCGCGGAGATTGTGGGGGGCGCAATCGGCGTTTGACGACTGGATGCCTCATCTTCGTTGCGCGGGTCTTGCAGGGACAAGCCTTGCGCGTTGATGGCGATGGAAAGAACTAAAAAAATGACAGGCAGTTTCCGCAACACATTTTCACCTCATCAGGAAAGCCACGCGAACGCAGGGCAAGCGACATCCTTATCCGATTTTCTGTTTTTGCCCCGCAGAAGAGACGGAGATACCGAGCGAGCGTATCCGGCGCGCGTGTCGTCAACGGCTCCGCGCTCGAATGGACGAAACGATAAACTCAAACGAACTTGTTCCTAATCTCGATGCACAAACAGCATGGACAAATATCCTCGACCATCCTCGCGCGTGCTTTCACTCGCTTCGCCACCTTGCCCGAAGATTTACGTGGAAGCGACAAAGGAGTCAAGCCGCACGCCCGTCCGGCTGGAATGCGCGCGGAGAGCTATGCTATTTTACCCCGCGCCCGCGAGACTCCGGCGCACGCGCTCAACTCTCCGGCGCGCGTTCAAATGACGGAGCGCGCGTCTCCTGCTTCGGATAAAGTTAGGAGCGCCCGGCGTGCCAAAGATTTCCGGCGAGTGCGGCGTGCGGGGAGAGTTTGAGAGGTTGGTGCGCCTGGCAAGGATCGAACTTGCGGCCCCCTGTTCCGGAGACAGGTGCTCTATCCACTGAGCTACAGGCGCGTGCAGCGGATTTTCGCACAGACGGGCCGACAGCGCAAAAGCTCCTGCACACGATGCGCGTATCCGCCGGTCTCGATTCCCGCCGAGAGTATTCTTCTCCTGCCGGTTCCGGGACATCACAGACAGAGCTTTCCTTTGCACGGGGGCCGTCCGGCTTTCGCGAGCCAGACATCCACGCGCGCGCCTGTTCACGTAAGGTTATCTAGCGCACGGAAATTTTATTAAACCTGCGCGCAGATGTTGTATATTTAGATGCGGACACACGAAGGGCGTTCCGCGCGTGCGGCCACACGCGGCCCGTACAAATCAGCAGAAACCGCCTGTCTCTCCCTTCTTTTAAAAGAGCAGCAGCGTGCTTTGAAGCATGTTTATAATGAGTTGCGTCGTTGCGTCGAGAGTCAGAGAATCATTGTTCTCCGAGTTTTCCGCAGGTGGGACTCCGGGCGACCCGATAGGCGAAAATCCTTCGGGCGGCACGGGCGTCGGCGTCGGTGCGACCGGTGGCGGCGCGTCGCCCGGATGCTGAATAACCCCGGGCAAGGTCGAAGAGGCGAACGTTATTACGAGGGCGAGGGCGAACACACATTGCCGGCAGAAAAGACCAAAATTTCTCATCTTTTTTCCTTTTGGATAAATTTAATGGGACAACTTAGCTGGTTAAAACCGCACTTTCTTCCGGCCAAGACGTATTTTTTACATGCTTGCAAGTATAGTTGCAATCAAGACGAAAGGTAATCCTCACATGAGCTTAGCAGAAACACTCCTGCAACAGATAGAAGACACTCGATTAAGCGTGCAGGAGCGCGCGCGCCTGCGCTGTCAGGTCGCGGGCGAACTGGAACATCGTGGGCAGTACGAAGCGGCGCGCGAGGCGTTGGGCGAGTTGTGGCAGGGCGTCGGCGTCCGGCCCCGTCTCGAAGGCTTCGACGAGGAGACGCGCGCCGAGGTGTTGCTGCGCGCCGGAACGCTCTCCGGCTATCTCGGCAGCGCCAATCAGATCGAAGCCGCGCAGGAAGCGGCCAAAGACCTCATCAGCGAAAGTATCACGCGCTTCGAGTCGCTCGGGCGGACGACGCGCGCCGCCGCCGCGCAGAGCGAACTCGGCGTCTGCTACTGGCGCGAGGGCGCGCTCGAAGAGGCGCGCGTCTTGATGGAGCAGTCCTATCCTTCGCTCGACGAGCGCGACGTCGAACTGCAAGCCAAAGCACTCCTGCGCCGCACGCTCGTCGAAAACTCTTCGGGCCGCTTCAACGACACGCTCCGTCTGCTGACGGACGGCGCGCCGCTCTTCGACGCGATTCAAGACCACGCCCTGAGAGGTCGCTTTCACGGCCAGATGGCAATCGCCTTCTACCAACTCGGGAAGGACGAAAATCGTCCCGCCTACTTCGACCGCGCGATTCTCGAATACACCGCCGCCATCTTCCATTTCGAGCAGGCAGGACACACGCGCTACAGCGCATCCGACGAGAACAATCTCGGCAACCTGCTGCTCGAACTCGAACGCTACGACGACGCGCAGACGCATCTCGACCGCGCGCGTCGTCTCTTCGCAAGCTTGAAGGATAAGGGTCTGGCCGCGCAGGTTGACGAAACGCGCGCGCGTCTGTTGCTGGCGAAGGGCGAACCGCTGGAAGCGGAGAAGACGATTCGTTCCTCCGTCCACACGCTCGAACAGGGCGGCGAATGCGGCTTGCTCGTCGAGGCGTTGACGACGCAGGCGCGCGTGCAGGCGGCACTCGGCGACGTGCGTCTTTCGCAAAACACGCTCCGGCGCGCCGTTGATGTCGGCGAACAGGCGGGTTCAAAACAGGAGGCGGGACGCGCCGCCCTGACGCTTCTGGAAGTGCACGCCGAACGTCTCTCCGAGCCGGAACTCTTCGACGCTTATCAACGCGCTGACGAACTGCTCAAACAGACACAGGACGCCGCAGACCTCGCGCGCCTGCGCGCCTGCGCGCGCGCCGCGATGAACGCGCATGCCTCGCGCGCCGCCGCAGATGTCGGCGAAACGAGCGCGCTCGAATACGTGCACGCCGAAGAGCGGACGGCTTCCGTGCTGCGTCTGGCGAAGCGGTTCGCGGTCAACAAGGTTCACATGCTTGTCTGCGGCGAGACGGGCACGGGCAAGGAGACGCTGGCGCGTCTGGTTCATCTGTGGAGCGGCGCGGAGGGCGCGTTCGTCGCCGTCAACTGCGCGAAGCTGCGCGAGACGGCGGCGGAGTCGGAGTTGTTCGGGCGGCGCGAGAGCGGCGGGACGGGCGCGCATGGTGAACGTCAGGGCGCGGCGCGCGAGGCCGCACGCGGCACGCTCTTTCTCGAAGAAGTCTCCGCGCTCAGCCCCGACAATCAGACCAGACTCCTGCATCTCATCGAGCACGGCGAGGTTCGGCCCGCCGGTTCGACCGCAGCGGAACGCGTCGAAGTGCGCGTCATCTGCGCGACCTCATCCGAACTCATGGAGTTGGCCGCCGACGGTCGCTTCCGCGCCGACCTCTTTTATCGTCTGCAAGCTTTCGCCGTCGAGATTCCCGCTCTGCGCGAAAGGCGGGGCGACATCCAACCGCTCGCCCGCCACTTCATCGCCAGAGCGCAGGCGCGCACGGGGCGACGCGTCGGATTCGCGCAGGAGAGTCTGGACGCGCTCGCTTGCATGCCGCTCAAGGGCAACGGGCGCGAGTTGCGGATGCTCGTCGAGCGCGCGATGCTTCTGGCCGAAGACGGAGAACGCATCAACGCCGACGCGCTCGAACTCCTGCTGCTCCGGCAGACCGGCAAGGGCAGCGCCGCAGACCCTTGGGACGGATTCAATCTCTTTGAAGAGGTGCTGGCCTTCGAGTCGCTCTTTATCCAGCGCGCGCTCAAAGACGGTCGCGGCAGTGTCACCCAAGCCTCACGCCTGCTCGGACTCAAGCATCACGAATCCCTCAACGTCATGCTCAAAAACCGTCATAAGAGCCTGCTCCCTTCCAGAACCCCCGTCCGGCAACGCCGCCGCACCATCACGAAAAAAATTAAAGCGGAATCAAACAGGGATGGACAGGATAGATAGGATAAGAAAACGGGGGAAAGGTTAAAGGGGCAAAAGGGGAGATGGAGAAAAACGAAGCACGCGGTTAACTCCGCTAGCTTCGTCCTTTAACCTTTCCGCCTTTAGCTTTTCCCTTTTTTCCTTTTACCCATTTAACCTTGTCCCTTCTCTTTCATCCTATCTATCATGTCCATCCCTGTTAATTTCCCCCGCATTTTCTTTAACTGACATCCGCCCGCACGCTTTTCGCTCCCTCCCGGCTGGCAAACGTTCGGCGTTCCGCTTATCATCAAAGTCAACTGTTCATCCCCAAACGTTTCGGCGCGGAGAAATCTATTTTTGTTGGAGGCCTAATGCGAAGATTTTCTACGGCTGGCCTGTTGCTGGCCTTTCTTTTGGCGTCCGTCCCTTTGCCGCAGTCCCGTGCGCAACGCGCCACGACCACCTCGTCCGTCGCTCCGACCGCGAGCACGGCGAGCGTTTCGACCATCAATGCCGAACTGCTCGAAGCGGCGGAGAACATCACCGCCGCCAAGTTGCGCGAAGACCTGTACGTCGTCGCTTCGGACACGATGGCGGGGCGCGACACTCCGTCGCAGGGACTCGACGAGACCGCCAAGTTTATCGCCGCGCGTCTCGCCGCTCTGAAGATCAAACCGGCGGGCGACAACGGCACATACTTTCAAAATATCGAACTGCACAGCTTCAAACCCGACACGGAAAAGACGACCGCCGATCTGTCGGGCCGCACGCTCAAGTTCGGGCAGGACTTCTTCGTCGGCAACACCAACGGCTCGGCCAGCGGCGCGCTCGTCTATGCCGGACACGGCTACGTCGTCAAGTCCAAGAACATCAACGCCTATCAGGGCCTCGACGTGCGCGACAAGATCATCGTCGTCGCGGGCAGCGTGCTGCCCGCCGGAGTGCTGCGCAGCGACTTGAAGGGCGCGGCGGGCGGCGAGTGGGACGACGCCGCCAGCTACGCGCGCAAGAACGGCGCGCGCGGCCTCGTCGTCATCCCGCGCAACATCGAACGCTACTGGCGTCTGGCCGTCTATCGCATGTCGCGCGACACCTTCCGCCCCAAACGGCTCGACGAAGCGGTCGCGGGCGCAAGCCCTTCCGTGCCGACCTTGATGCCTTCGGTCGAGTTGGTGAACGCGCTCTTCGCCGGAGAGAAATCGAGCGGCGAAGAGATTCTCAAGGGCATCGCCGGGCGCGACGCGGGCGAATCCTTCGCGCTCGACGCCTCCAAGAAGTTGAGCTTCAACGTCAGCGCCATCGTCACGACGGCGAAGACGCAGAACGTCGTCGGCGTGCTCGAAGGACGCGACGGCAAGCTCAAGAAAGAGTATGTCGCCCTCGGCGCGCACTACGATCACGTCGGTACGGGCCGCGCCGACAAAACCGGAGACATCATCTACAACGGCGCGGACGACGACGGCTCCGGAACCGTCTCAATCCTCGCGCTTGCCGAAGCCTTCGCGCGCGGGCGGCGTCCGCGTCGCTCGATTCTCTTCGTCTGGCATTGTGGCGAGGAGAAGGGTCTCTGGGGTTCGGAATACTTCACGGAGTTTCCCACCGTGCCGCTCAAGCAGGTCGTCGCCCAACTCAACATTGACATGATCGGCCGCAGCAAAAAGGAGGGCGACACCAATCCCCTCAACCGTGGGCTCTCCGGCCCCAACGAAATCTACGTCATCGGCTCGAAAGAGATGAGCACCGGACTCGGCGAATTGAGCGACCGCCTCAACCGTTCTTATCTCAACATCAATTTCAACTATCTCTACGATGACCCCAACGACCCGAACCGCTTCTTCTTTCGCAGCGACCACTACAACTACGCCAAGAAGGGCGTCCCCATCATCTTCTACTTCGACGGCGAACACGAGGACTATCACAAGCCCTCCGACACGCCCGACAAAATTGACTATTCCAAGATGGAACGCATCGTCCGCACCATCTTCGTCACCGGTTCCGAGATAGCCAACGCTCCCAAACGCCCCCTCGTTGACAAACCGCTGACGCCCGAGCGCATGGACAGGTGAACGCTTCAGACCGCGTGCGCCCCCGGCGTTCAAACGTCGCTGCGGCACACAAAAAAAGGCGCGCGACCCGTCGGGAGTCGCGCGCCTTAGCCGCTCTCATCTTGACAGTTGCGGAGGTAAGCGGTTAGATTTTTCCGCGATGGGCCGATAGCTCAGTTGGTAGAGCAGCTGGCTCTTAACCAGCGGGTCGCAGGTTCGAGCCCTGCTCGGCTCATTTTAGATTCGACGAAAAGGGCGACTACCTGTAGTCGCCCTTTTCGTTTTGTGTGGCGGTTGGAAATTGATAGAGGATGGGGGTCTTGAGCGTGTGGCTCAGAGACGTTTGAGGGCCATCTGTGCCAGTTGGCTGGTCTTTTTGATTTTGGTTTGGTCGTCGTCCGCGCCGCCGAGGCTGAGGATGAGGACGACATCTTTGCTGCGGACGTAGAGCGTGCCTTTGATGCGACCGCCGACCCAGAAGGCTTCCTCGCCGACGCCGGAGACGGCGCGCGCTTTGGCGCTCTCCTCCTTCTCTTTTTCTCTCTCCGCTTCACTTTTCTTTCCGCGTTCTTCGCCGCGCTCTCGCTTCTCGCCGCGCTCTCGCTCCTCTTCCTCTTCTTCACTTCGCCCCGGCGGCTGGCGGAATCTTATCTCCCAGAACTTTTTGAGGGCGTCTTTCGATGCGCTCGACTGATCGGCCCGCGTGATGTCGAAGCTGAGCGACCGTGTGAAGGTCGGCAGCACATAGACGCAATGTGAGACCGAGAGGCCGCCGCCCGTCTGGTTGTTGCCCTGCGTCTCGCGCACGGCCTCGCCCTGCACGGCTTCGATCTCCGCGCTCGTCAAGGCCGTGCAGGCGGGGATGCTGGCATTGGCGGTCGCGGGAGATTTCGCGGCGTTGGCTTGGTTGGTGTCCGGCGCGGTCGGCTCGATGCTCCCGGTCTTGGCGGCGCAACCGGCGGACGCGAGCAGGAGCAGCGCGCAGCAGAGTCGGATGATGAAAACTTTAGACATCAGGCACGGGCCTCTCTCATGAAGAATCAGACTCGAACGGGTCAAAAGTCGTCTGCCTCGAACGAATGAAAAACGTCCGCGCGATTTTAACATCGCGGGCCTCGACTTCAAGCCTTTGCCGTTGGCGCGCGACTCGCGGAAAGAGCGTGACGCGGCGTTGATTCATTCATCGCGCGTCACGCTCTAAGGGAAATGCTCCGACGTTTCAAACGCACGTCTCATCGCGACGCGTGCGACGTGAGTTTACGACATCACGTCCGGGCGTCGCAGCGTGTGCTCACGGTTGACAGGAGGCGTTGCCGACCAACTTGTACTGTATCCCGGCGCTCGGGCTTGAGTAGTTGGCGTTGTCGGGAACGACGGCTACGACCGGCACGCGGACGAAGATTTTCGAGAGCGTATCGCCCGCCTTCGGGTTGCCGATCTTGCTGTTGGAGACGACGAGTTTGATCTCGCCGGTCTGCGCGTTGTAGCTGCTTCCGGCGTCGGCGTTGCCGAGCGTGGTCGTCGTGCCCTGCGTGTTGTCGGCGTTGTGGATGTACGTGCCGTACTTGTAGCTGACCGCGCCGAGCAGGTCGGTTCTCATGTCAACGAAGTAGCCCTTGCCGTCCGCGCCCGTGAAATAGACGACCCATTGCGTGTTGGGCGTGAGCGGGCCGCTCATGCTCGCCATCTTGAGCGTGAAGGTGAGCTTGCTTGAGCCGTCGCCGTAGGGCTCGGCGGCATGGAGCGAGCGGACATCGTGCTGAGCCTGTTGGGTGAGCGCGTCGCCAGCGGCGTCGGTCAGGATGGTGACGCCCAGACCCTTGCACGCGCTCTCGTTGACGACCGGCGCGGCGACGTTCGGCACGGCGCGCAGAGACTTCGCGCCCTCGCCGTTCGCGTTCGTGCCGCTGATGCGATAGTAGAAGTTCGCGCCGCTCGCGGCGTCGGCGTAGGTGCGTGCGTTGGCGGCGACGTTTGCGACGAGCGTCTCCGCGCCGCCGTCCGTGCCGCGATAGACGTTGAAGCCCGTGATGGCCGAGCCGCCGTCGTCGGGCGTGAGCCATGAGACGGTCGCGGTCATGGAGGTCGAGTTGAGGCTGGCCGTGACCTGCGGCGCGGCGACCTTGTTGGAGATCAACTGCGCGTCGGAGGCGCTAAAGAGTCCCTTGCCGCCCGCGTGGCGGATGATCGTGCCCTGCGTCGCGCCGTCGTTGTCGTTGCCGTCGAGGCGGTTGTCGCCGTTGGCATCTGCGCCCTGAATGCAGGACGCGCTGACGCAGCCGTCGGCGAAGGCGGCGAGCACGCGTCCCTGTTTATCCACGCCCACGTCGTTGAAGTCGAGCAGGTTGCGCGTGTTGCCTTCGCAGCCGAGCGTGCCCTTGTCGCAGATGGGGCCGCGCTGCACGGGATCACCCGGCGTCGCGTTGACCGTCACCCAACTCTTGCCGCCGTCGTAGGTGGTGGCGATGTAGCCGTGCCACGCGCCGGTGAAGTCGCTGGCGACGCCGCTGGTTGCGCCGGAGCCGGGTGTGGTCGAGCCGAGGAAGAAGACGGCGGCGCGGTCGGGGTCTCCGGCGACCGCCGCCGGAAAGACGCTGTTCTTGATGCCGAGCGACGCGCCGATGTTGAGGTCGTCCGTCCAGTTGTGACCCTTATCGCGCGAGACGGCGACGCGTGCGCGGTTCTTCTCGTCGGAGAAGGCGAAATAGACCGTGCCGTCCGAGGCGATGCCGACCGACGGGTCGGAGGTGTTCGTGCCGCTGTTGGGAATCTTCCTGACTTCCCACGTCAGCCCGTTGTTTTCCGAAGCGACGACCGCCTGCTGGCCCTGACATGCGGGGACGGGGACGTAGGCCGTGCCGTCCGGCGCGACCTTGAGATGCCCGTGCAGGCCCGCCTCGCATTCAAACTGCGTGTAGATGCGGACGGCGGGGCCGAAGGTCATGCCGCCGTCTATGCTGACGGCGCAGGAGGCGTCAACGCCGACATCCTGCGAGCAATAATAGACGGCGTTCGGATAGGTGACGCCGCCGACGCCGCCCTGTAGGGGCGCGTGGAAGGGGCCGCCGCCGACCGTCTGGTGGTCAGCCGAGGCGGCGATGCCCGCGCCCTGACTCGGCGTCCAGCTTTCGCCGTCGTTGTCGGTAAAGGACATCAAGCTGGTCGCGCCGACCAACTGCGAAGAGAAGGTGCGGCCCGTCTGCGGGTCGGTGAAGAGAATCGGGTCGAGGCTCGTCAGGTGCGTCGGGACGCTCTTGTCTTCCCAAGTGGCGCGCGCGGGCGAGGAGCCGTCGTCGAAGTTGATGCGGAAGGTGCTGACGTAAGAGATGAAGAAGACCTTGCCCGTCTTCCAGTTGATGCCGATTGAAGGCTCGCCCGCGTCGGTGGCCTTGCCTGCGGGCGGCACGTAGTTGAAATATCTGGGCGCGGGTTCGTTGGCGACGGGCGCGGGCGTCGGGGTCGGGGCGGGCGGAGGCGCGCTGCCGAGTCGCGCCGTTCCCTTATAAGGGTCTAGCGCCGACGTGGTGAAATAGATGACGTGGATGGAATACTCGCCCGTGCCCGTCTCGCTCGGACTGATGGTCACTTCCTCGAAGGCGCGCGGCTGGTCAACCGCGTTGTCCGAGTAGCCGACGACGGGGTCGGAGTTCGTGCCCTTGTGGACGGAGAGCGCGTAGTCGAAGGTCGGCAGTTTCCACTCGATTTTCACGTGGACGATTCTGCCCGTCCAGTCGGACGGGTTGCCCGTGACGAACAACTTGTAGGTGTCGCAGTTGACGCCCTCCTGACACGCGCCTTCGGTGGCCTGCGGGTCGGCGTTGTTGGCGGCTAAACCGTTCCAAGTGATGAGCGCGCCGCCCGAACCGATGACGCCCGACGAAGGGCTGGCCGCCGATGCCGTCCGCACGGCGAAAGCCGCCGCAACCGCCAGAACCAGCAAAAAAATCGCCGCAACCAGCGCACGCTGCGACCGCAAGCCCGCCAAAACGCGACCGCGAACGGTTGATTTTCCCGCCTGCACGCGACCATTCAGATGGTTTTCTTGATTCGTCAACATCAGCCTCATCTCCTTGAGTATATTAAACTTAAGCGTCTTATCCGGTTTCCGTTCCGGCGTCCCTAACCGCTCTCTTCCGACCTCGATGCTTACAATATATTCAGGCCGGTTGAGAAATTCTTGAGCCGCCGCAAGAAAAAAAGCGGGCGGCAGATTTTTCCTCAGACGCCGATTTTTCGCGGCTCGACGGGAACGACCCGACGGGATTCCGGCGCTTTGCGGTGGGACGTTTCAGACTCGGAAAAGAAGGAGTCGCGACGGGGCGCGAAACGGGCGGCGACGCGAGACGTTTTCCCGCCCGCCCCTTCGCTTTCGGCGCGGATTGTCTATATTATCTGGACGCGAAGGCTCCGCTTGTGTGTCAACAGGCAGGGACGCCTTGCTAAAGACGCTGACGCTTTTTATGATTGGCGGAAAGTGATTGCCAGAAACGAAGCTGCCCGAAAGCGCGTCGAACTTTGCGGCCCATGAAGATTAAAGATGCAGTTGGAGATGACACTTTTGCTCCAACTACACGCGGCGCACGCGTTGCTCTACGGCGACCCCGGCAGCGGTTCGCTCATCTGGCAACTGCTGCTCGCCGCCGTCTTCGGTCTGATCTTCTACGTGCGCTACTACACGCGCCGCGTCCGCGAAGCCATCCGCACGCGCGGCGACAAACAGGACGCCGCCACTCTTTCCGAAAAGACGGAGGACGCGCACGCCGCCGCCGTCGAGTCGCGCGCGAATGCGCCGGAGGAGACGCCGCGCACGATGCTGTAGCGGCGGGGCTTCCGTCTCGACGTTTGCGCTCTCGTCTCCAAGTTTGCGTTATCAACTCGAAGGCTGTCCCGTCGCACTTACCCAAAGGCAACCGCGCCGCAAGCCATGCCCTTCTCCTTCCGCGACCCTACAGGATTTCTCACCGAACACGACGGGCGCATCATCCGTTTCATCACGCGCGAGGGCTTCGCAGACCTACAGGCTTTCCTCCGCTCCGACGCCGCGCGAAAACTCACGGGCGCGGGCCGCATCGTCCGCACGGATGTTCTCGACGAGACGGCGACCGCGCGACTGCAAGCGGGGCTGTCCGCCTCCGGCATCTTCCGTGAGGACGGATTCGCGCGGCGCGACGTGTATCCGGTCGCGGTCGAACATGAGCGGGTAGGCTTTCAGAGCTTTCCCTACGAGTGGCCGCCGGAGATGCTGCACGCGGCGGCGCGTCTGACGCTCGACATCGCCGAAAACATTTTGGACGAAGGCTTCGGACTCAAAGACGCGTCGCCGTTTAATCTACTCTTTCGCGGCCCGCGCGCCGTCTTCATAGACCTGCTCTCCTTCGAGCGGCGCGACCCCGCCGACCCGACGTGGCTGCCCGAAGCGCAGTTCGCCCGCACGTTTCTGCTGCCGCTACTGGTCGCCAAACATTTCAGGACGCCCGCGCATCAACTCTTTCTCGCGCGACGCGAAGGGCTCGACCCTGAAGACGTTTACCGGCTGTGCAGCACGGCGCAGAGGTTTGCGCCGCCGTTTTTGACGCTCGTCTCGATACCCACATGGCTCGCGCGCAAGAGCGCGCCGGACGGCGCGGGCATCTACGCACCGAAGCGGCTCGACAACCCTGCGAAGGCGCGTTTCATCCTCGAACAACTCTTCAAGCGCCTGCGCCGTCAACTCGCAGCGGTCGCGCCGGACAAAAGAGAAGATTCCGCTTGGTCTGACTACATGACGCCCGACAAGCATTTCACGCGCGCCTACTTCGACGCCAAGCACGCGTTCGTCGCGGCTGCGCTCAAGACGCACGCGCCGCGCCGCCTGCTCGATGTCGGCTGCAACACGGGCCACTTCAGCAGACTCGCGGCTGAACACGGCGCGGGCGTCGTCGCCGTTGATGCGGACGCGGCGGTCGTCGGGGAGGTCTGGCGTCAGGCGTCGCAGAAGGACGCGGACATCTTGCCGCTCGTCCTGAATCTCACGCAGCCGAGTCCTGCGACGGGCTGGCGCAACGCCGAGTGCGCATCCTTTATCGAGCGCGCGCGCGGCTTCTTCGATGCCGTCCTGATGCTCTCGGTCGTCCATCACATGCTCGTCGGCGAGCGCGTCCCGCTCGCGCTCATCCTCGAACTCGCCGCCGACCTGACGACCGATCTGCTCGTCGTCGAATACATCCCGCCCGCCGACCCGATGTTTCGACGCATCGCGCGCGGGCGCGACTCTTTGTTCACCTATCTGACGCGGGAATTTTTCGAGCAGGCGTGCCGGAAGCATTTCGAGATCATGGATTCGCAGCAGATGGGCGACTCGGCGCGGCGCGTCTATCTGCTCCGCAAAAAGAGGGCGACGAACGGAGATGCTTAGAGACTTCATCATCGCGCTCTCGCTCTCGAACCTCTGTTTCTACAGGGCTTGGCGGCTGCTGCTCAATCCGGCTTACTACTATTTCCCGCGCTCGCGTCTCATCGAACTCGCCGCCATCACGCTCAACGTCGCGCTCGTCGCCGCGCTCTTGTTCGCCGGGATAACTCTCGCGCGCCGGAGCGGTAAACCGCTCGTGCGCGGGCTCGCGCAGGTCGCCTTCATGCTCGCGTTGCTGTTGCCTTTAAACGGTCTGCGCGGCGAGTCCGCCCTCTTCACGCGCGCGCGCCTCGAAGCACTCTCCGGCAAAGTCGGCCTGCTTGTTCTCGGCGTCTCCCTGTTGTTGCTCGTCGCGTTCGCGCTCGTGCGCTGGCGGCAGCAGATGTTTCGCGCGGCGGTCGCGCTCGTGCTCGTGCTCGCGCCGTTCGTCCTCATCACCTTCGCGCAAGGGGTCTGGCTCGCGCTCCGAAACAATCCGGCGGCGACGGCGCGCACGGGCGACCTCAGCTCTCTGCCGCACGACGAGAGGACGACACGCAGCCCGCGCGTCGTGTGGATTCTGTTTGACGAGTTCGACCAGCGTCTCGCTTTTGACGAGCGACCGGCGAGCGTTCTGTTGCCGGAGTTCGACCGCCTGCGCAATGAGTCGTTCGTCGCCGCGCAAGCCTACGCCGCTGCTGGCGAGACGATGAAGGCCGTGCCCTCTTTGCTCACGGGCAAGCTCATCTGCCGGACGAAGGTGCTCGGCCCCGACAAACTGCGAATCCGCTATCAAGAGTCGGGAGAGGTCGCGGAGTTCACGGCGGAGCCCAACATCTTCACGCGCGCGCGCGACGCGGGCGTCCGGAGCGCGCTCGCCGGTTGGTATCATCCTTACTGTCGTTTGCTCGGCAGGAGTCTCCTGAGTTGCTACACGGAGCGGGCCGACTCTCTGGCGAAACAGAAGTTGACGGTCGCGGGCAGCATGTTGCAGCAACTCGGCGAATCGGTCTCGCCGCTGCCGCTCGTCGCGCGCTTCGTTCCCGCCAACGAACGCTTGGTGCGCCGGACGCAGAGCGCGGAATACTCGAATCTGTTGGAGGAAGCGGAGCGGTTAACGTCGGATGCGCGCGTGCGGCTCGTCCTGATACATCTGCCCGTGCCGCATCCGCCCGGTATCTACGACCGGACGAAACAAGAGTTTTCCGACGACGCGCAGAGAAGCTATCTCGACAATCTCGCGCTCGCCGACCGCGCGCTCGGCACGCTGCGCCGCGCGTTGGAAGATGCGGGACTCTGGGAGGAGACGACGCTGCTCGTCAGTTCCGATCATTGGTGGCGCGTGCCGAACGTCTGGAAAAAAGAGTCGGCATTCTGGACGCGCGAAGACGCCGCCGCATGGAGCGGACAGACCAACCACCGCATCCCCTTCATCCTCAAGTTGGCCGCACACGCCGACGCCGCGACCTACGACGCGCCCTTCAACACCGTCCTCACACAAGACCTCCTCCTCGCCGTCCTTCGCGGGGAGCTACACGACGCCCCGACCGTCGCCGCATGGCTCGACCGACATCGCTCCATCGCCGACAGCCCGTGTAACAAATGATGAATGCGGAATGATGAATGAAAGTCAGGACGCTTTCAGTTCATCATTCCGCATTCCGCATTCATCGTTATCTTACTTGTCTATCTTCGTCGCTTTGTCGAGGGCGGGGACGGCGGCGAGGCCGATTTTGGCGATGGCTTCGGCGGCGCTGTAGCGGACGAGGGAGTTCTTGTCTTTGAGTAGTTCGAGGAGCGCGGGGACGGCTGTCTGCGCGTCGGGGCCGATGCAGCCGAGACCGTATGCGGCGTTGCCGCGCACCAGAGCCTCCGCGTCCTTCAAGAGCGCAATCAACTCGGGCAGGGCCTCTTTCGCTTTTGCCTTGACGCTCAGAAGATCGTAGGCGGCGCGCAGGCGCGCGTGTGAATCTACGGCGGGCGGCGCGACTTGTGATGTCGCGGGCGCGTGCGCGTTCGACGCTTCCGCGACGGCGGGTTCGTCCATCACCGTCTGACCGTAGAAAGCGTTGAGGGCTTCGGAGCGGGCGCGGCGCGTGCACTCGTAGGCGGCGCGGACGTTGGGGGCGTCTTCGGAGGGCGTCATGCGCCGGATAGTCTCGATGCGCGGGCCGTGCGCGCGCAGGCTCACTTCGAGACGTTTGCAGAGGTCGCGTGTTTTGTTGTCGGCGTTGGCCTGACGGCGCAGGAAGCTGACGGCGTCCTCGACGATGGCCTGATAAATCCCCAACTCGGACGAAGCCGCGTCGAACTGCGCGGCGTCCGTCAACTGTGCGGCGCGCAGCAGACGCGCCTCCGCCAAATCCAGACTCACACGCGTGCGCGCCTTCGCGTCGCGCACATGAACGTCGAGCAGCGCGCGCTCCTGCGGCGGGATGTATTTCATCGGCGGCGGCGCGGCCTCCGGCGCTTCGGCGAACGCCTGCATCTGCTGCGCGCGCGCGGACGCCAAAGGCGAGAGCGCGCAGAGCGACAGCAGCAGCGAGACCATCAAGAACATCGAACGACGCACAAACGCCGCCCCATGAGGTTGTCCTTCATGCATCCTTTGACGCCATCCTTTCGCCCGCTGTTTTGCCGACTCCCGAGATGCGATTTGCTTTTGCCAGCCATTCTCCGCCAACTCGTCCCCTAAGGCAATAAAAATAAGTCCAAAGTCTAAAAGTCCAAAGTCGAAAGTCAAAACAGGGAGTTTCAGTCTCGGAGTGGTAACGATAAAAACTGTTTCTCGACTTTGGACTTGCGACTTTCAGATTTTGGACTTCCTTCCGGCTAGGCTTTTGGCGGCGGCAGAGGATTGATTACGTCGAGGACGTTCTTCCATTTGCCGTCGCGTTGCTTCTTCCAGATTCTGACGTAGTGGCCTTGCTCGGCGGGCTTGGCGGCATCGACGGGTCTGAATTCGTATGTGCCGTAGGTGTAGCCGATGTCGGCGGAGTCCGAGACGTGTGCGGCGAGCGGCTGCCAGCCGAGCGTGCCGGGTTTGGCGGCGAGCAGGGCGCGCGCCGCTTCCCTGCCGACGGCGGGAAAGTTGCCGGGACGATAAAGCCTGACATCCTCTGCGGCGTAGGCGAGAAAGGCTTTGACCATCCCGCGCGACTTCGACGCGCTCGCGTAAGCATTGTCGAGCACGCGCAGTTGCGCGCTCTCGCTCGCCGCGTTGACCTTCGCGGCTGCTGACTTCCGCGCGCCGTTTGGTTGCGGCGGAGATTGGAGCGACGGCGCCGGCGCGGTCGGCGGCGGGTTATCTATGCCGATGTCGAGGACGAACTTGTATGTGCCGTCCGTCTGCTTGCGCCAGAGCGTGATGAAATGGCCGTAGCCTAAGGGCTTATCGGCGAGCGTCTTTTCCCGGAACTCCCAAGGGCCGGTCGTGTAACCCAGATCGCCCGCGCGCGACATGTCCGCGTAAGCCGGTTGCCACGTCAGCAGGCCCGCAATCTCCTTGCGCTCGCCCCACATCTTCTTGCCGTTGACCGGGCCGGGGCGAAACATAATGCCGTCGTCGGCGAGGAAGGCGAGGAACGACGAGCGGATGCCCTTCTCCACAGAGGTCTGCGAGAAAGCGCGCTCCGTCTCGACCATCGCACGCAGGTCTGACGACCACGACGCCGCGCCGCCACTTTGCGCCAGTACGCACGTCGTCAACAAAAACGCGAGCCACACAACAACCGAAGCCTTCTTCATTCCACGCTCCTTCTGATTGGACGATAGACGATGGACGATGGACGATGAAATTATCGTTTGACCATATGACGATAAACGACCGATGGCGGACGATAGCAAAGCAGATTCTCTTGTCCATCGTCCATCGTCCGTTCTCATGCCGGTTGACTCATGCTCGCCGTGCCGGTTGTTTCATTCGTGCGCGGCGCATCGAGCAGGCGGCTTTCGGCGATGCGGTCGGCGGCCTTGTAGGTCGGGACGCTCGCGGCGCGCGCGCTCTCGAAGATGTGGAGCACGGTGTGGTAGATGGCGTCAACTTTATCGAGCGCGCGTGATTGCGGCCAGCCGAGCAGTTCGATGCAGCCGTTGATGATGCCGCCCGCGTTGGCGACGTAGTCGGGCGCGTAGAGAATGTTTCGCGCTTCGAGCGCGTCGCCGTGACGCGATTCGAGCAGTTGATTGTTGGCCGCGCCCGCGACGATCTCCGCTTTGAGCAGGGGAATCGTGCGGTCGTTGATGACGCCGCCGAGCGCGCACGGCGCGTAGATGTCGGCGCGCACGCCGTAAATCTCCTCGGGCTCGACGGGCCTCGCCTGAAACTCCCCGACAACGCGCGCGATGCGCTCCGCTTCGATGTCCGTGACGACGAGATGCGCGCCCGCCCGATGGAGCAACCGCGCCAGATAGTAGCCGACGTGCCCGCAGCCTTGCAGCGCGACCGTCCGCCCTGCGAGATTCTCCGTCCCCCAACGATATTTGGCCGACGCTTCAATCGCACGAAAGACGCCGCGCGCCGTCACGGGCGAAGGGTCGCCCGAACCCGATTCGAGACCGGCGACGTAGGGCGTCTCCATGCGGACGTACGCCATGTCGGTCGTGCTCGTCCCGACATCCTCGGCGGTGATGTAGCGTCCTTCGAGCGACTGGACGAAACGCCCGTGCGCGCGGAAGATGCGCTCGCGCTCCGTCGCCTTGTTGTTGCCGATGATGATGGACTTGCCGCCGCCGAGCGGCAGCCCTGCGAGCGCGTTCTTGTAGGTCATGCCGCGCGCCAGACGGAGCGCATCGGTGACGGCCTCTTCGTCGCTCGCGTAGTTCCAGAAACGCGTGCCGCCGACCGCAGGGCCGAGACGCGTGCTATGAATGGCGATGATGCCGTGATAACCCAATGAAGGGTCGAAGCAACTCACGAGATGTTCGTGCTCAGGTCTCTCTCTCTCTTCTGCTGTGTGCATCTTCCTCCGTCGCCGGGCGAGCCGCCGCGCTCGCCGGTTCCTTTCGATTTGGAAAACTGCGGAAGCAATTAACAGGGCTGGACAGGATGATGAATCAATGTCGCTTGTGCCGTTTCTTTTATCCTGTTCATCCTGTCTATCCCTGTTCGATTCCGCTTCTGTCTGAGTTTCAATCGCGCGCGTGCTGTCTCTCCTGATTGTCACAATGACAATTTCACCTGCGCGCCGCGCGTTCGTCCGGGAAATCAACTGCGATAATGCGTTAGGAATACGACGTAAGTCATCAAGAGATGCATCAAAGTTTCTTAAAACTTCTCAAGGCAAAAAGCGGGCGGCGGATGAGAGGCCGGACGGCGGATAAAAAGAATGATGCCCGTGCTTTTCCCGACACCTGACATCCGGCATCTTTCTTCACGTCGCCAGTCCGACGCGGCGCATGAGTTCGAGGAAGCGTGGTTCGT
>DATLMV010000215.1:0-4481 GCA_035537095.1 Pyrinomonadaceae bacterium | reverse complement strand
CGTGTGCTGGCGCGTGCGTGCCGGAGGGGTGCGCGCGCGCGGCGGGCGGCGTTTTAGCGTCCGCATTCCAGATGCCGGATTCCAGATTGAGGAGCGGCGCGACGGAGACGAGATAACGTCTGCCGTCTTCGGCCTGCAACTCGAAGGAGGTGGCCGCGCCGGTTCCGTGACGCATGTGATAGGCGGCGGCGCGTTCGCCGAAGATGCGCGCGAAGACATCGTTGCAGGAGATGCCGATGGCTTCGGCGGGCTGTTCAAAGCCCATCATCTCGGCGGCCTCGCGGTTGCAGCGCGCGATTCGCATCTCTTCATCGTGGACGATGATGCCGTCGGGGATGGCGTCGAAGGTCTGCTCCCAGACCTTCTTGCCACGGCTGACCGTCTCCAAGAGGCGCGCGTTATCGAGCGCGAGCGCGGCCATCTCGGCGAGACTTTCGAGGAGTTGTTTCTCGTCCGGGTTGAAGCGATGCGAGGAACGATAACCGACGACGAGGACGCCGAGCATCTCGCCGCGCGCCGCGAGCGGGACGAGCGCGAGATCGCGCACGCCCTCCGCGCTGTGCAGCGGAAACTCGCTCACGGGCAACTCGCCCGCGACGCTGTTGACCTCGATGATCTTCGTCCCCAACTCGCCCGCCGCGCGTTCGGCAAACTCGCCCTGTAAGGGCGTGACGACCTCGCGCTCGTCTTCGTCGGCGCGCGTCTGAAAGCCGCTCATGGCTTTCCATGTGATCGTCTTTTCGGCGAGCGAGAAACCGGCGACGCTCGCCGTGTCGGCGCGCATGATGCGCCGCACCATCGCGACGACGGTGCGCAGCGTCGAGGCACTCTCGCGCCGCGTGTCGCCGGACGGTCGCGCGTCGTCTGCGGCTGCGTGCGCGCCGGAGTGCGCGGCGTCGTCTGCGGCGGCGCGGGGCGCGCGTTCGGTTGCGGATGAGGGTTTGAATCTCTGTGTCATTCGTTATCTTCCGACCGCGCGCCACCGCGAGCCTTCCCCGGCGAGCGGGCGCGACGCTTCCTTTGGCCTTCTTCTACGCGGAGAGACGCCCGCCGGTCAAGGAGAAACTGACGGGCAGCAGACTCGACGCCAACGAAACGCGCGACCGGCGGGCGACCGTCGGCGCATGTTTTCCCCTGAGCCTCGACGCTTTTGCTCGCCGCAATTTTCTTTCAGTTGACGCAGCCGGACGGCGTCACATTCGAGCGCGGCGAACTGCGGACTGTGATTTTCGCGCCTTGTCGAAAGGTACGACGCTTGCAGTTGCTTCAGATGTTCGCCGGGGGAGACAAGGGATGAGAAACTTTTTTTATCTATCGCCGCCGCAGAGACGCCGCGCCGCTAAAAGATTGGTCGAGGCCGTCTGCTGGCTCGTCGCCATCCTGCTCTTCATCTACGCGGGCCACGCCGCGCTCGCTCAACTTGCAACATAAAAGGCGCGGCGCGCAGAAGCCCGTCCGAAGTGAACCGTCTTATCCGGCACGCATCCGGATAACAACCGCCAGCCACATCGCCCGCCAGCCGGACGCGTCGTTTCCGCCGTCCGCTTTCCTTCCCCAAAAACCGAAAGGGCGACGCACACTTCCGGCGTCGCCCTCTTCAAGAAAGTTTCTCAAGTCGTGCTCTATTCCGCGACGGGCGCGACGGCGCGCACGCCTTCCGAGACGCCCTCCGCATACTTCTTGAAGTTTTCGTTGAAGCGTCGCGCGAGGTCGTGCGCCTTCCGGTCGTAGGCTTCGGGGTCGCGCCAAGTGTTGCGCGGGATGAGAACTTCCGAAGGAACCTCGGGACACGCGACCGGAATGCCGAGACCGAAAATCGGGTCGGGCTTAGTCTCGACACCGGCGAGCGAGCCGTTGAGGATGGCGCGAATCATGGCGCGCGTGTGCGCGATCTTCATCCGCTGGCCCTCTCCGTAGGGGCCGCCCGACCAACCCGTGTTGACGAGCCAGCAGTTCGCCTTGTGCTGCTCCATCTTTTTGCCGAGCAGGTCGGCATAGACGCCCGGATGCAGCACCATGAAGGGCGCGCCGAAGCAGGTGGAGAAAGTCGCCTCCGGTTCGAGCACCCCCTTCTCCGTGCCCGCGACCTTCGCCGTGTAGCCGGACAGGAAATGATACATCGCCTGTTCGGGCGAAAGGCGCGAGACGGGCGGGAGCACGCCGAAAGCGTCCGCCGTGAGCATGATGATGTTCTGCGGATGACCGGCGTGGCCTTCGGGGACGATGTTCGGGATGCTCGTCAGAGGATAAGCGGCGCGCGTGTTCTCCGTCTTCGAGGCATCGTCCAAGTTGAGCGCGCGCGTCTCCTCGTCATAGACGACGTTTTCAAGCACGGTTCCGAACATGCGCGTCGTGCGATAGATGTCCGGCTCGGCTTCGGGCGAGAGACGAATCACTTTGGCGTAGCAGCCGCCCTCGAAATTGAAGATGCCGTCGTCCGACCAGCCGTGCTCGTCGTCGCCGATGAGACGGCGTTCGGGGTCTGCTGAAAGAGTCGTCTTGCCCGTACCCGACAGGCCGAAGAAGATCGCCACGTCGCCCGCTTCGCCGACGTTCGCGGAGCAATGCATGCTCATCACGCCGCGCTGCGGGAGCAGGTAGTTGAGAATCGTGAAGACGCTCTTCTTCGTTTCGCCCGCGTAGGACGTGCCGCCGATGAGGACGAGACGCTGGTCGAAATCCATCAGGATAAAGGTCTGCGAGCGCGTGCCGTCGGCGGCGGGGTCGGCGCGAAAACTCGGGATGTTGACGATGGTGAATTCCGGCGTGTGCTTCTCGCCGTCGCGCGCGTCGTCGTTGATAAACATGGTGCGCGCAAAGAGCGAATGCCACGCGAGTTCGGTGATGATGCGGACGGGCAGACGATAGCGCGGGTCGGCTCCGGCGAAGGTGTCCTGCACGAAGAGGTCGCGCCCCTTCGTGTGGGCCATCATGCGGTCGCGCAGCGAGTTGAAACGCTCGCGCGTGAACTCCTTGTTGACCTCGCCCCAGAACACGTGCGACTCGCTCGCAGGCTCGCGGACGATGGCCTTATCTTTGGCGGCGCGGCCCGTGTGCTCGCCCGTGTCAACGATGAGCGCGCCGTGATCGGAGAAGATGCCCTCCCCCCGGCGCGCAATCTCTTCGTAGAGTTCGGGCGTGGTCAGATTCCAGTAGACGTTGGCCGTCTCCCTGATGCCGTAGGTTTCCAGTCCGACATCGGTGCGCTTGCGTCCAAACTCGCGCACGCCGCTCGGTTTCGTTGCCGTCATAAACTCTCCTTAAAAGTATAGAGGTCAGATGCCGGGTGTCGGGTGTTAGAGAAAGACAGATTGCTTTTATCTAACCTCCGACACCCGGCATCTAACCTCTGCTTTATCATTCTTCGTCAATCGTGTTCTGGCGTTGCTCGGCCAACTCGCGCAGGGCGACGGCGAGGTCGCGCGCGGCGCGTTCCAGACGGTCGGCGACCGCTTCGAGTTCTTCGACGCCGTCTTCGGTGCGGACGCCGACCGCTGCGCGGGCCGCGTCAATGAGCAAGTGCAGGCGTTCGGCAGCCGTCTCCGTCTCCTGTTCGGCGCGCGAGAGTTGTCGTGGTGAAGTATCCGGTTGACTTGTGCTCACAAAGATAATCCGACGGGTCGAAACTGTTTTGGGTTCGCTCTCAGGCCGACCGGTCGCCTCATTCAATCAATGCACCTGCACACCTCCGAGCGTGACAGGCCGCGTGCCATTAAATTGCAGAATTTGTCTGGTGACAATTTCTTACATCAAACTGCGTGCTCTAATCAAGTCGTCGGGCCGGACGCCTTCGCGTCCCCGGAAGCGAAGCCCGAACCGCTCTCGCCGTCTCACTCTGCCGGTCGCACGCGAACGCGCGGCGATGCTTGATTTCCGCCGTCCGACCTTGTGTCCGGATGCTTTGGCGGCGCGTGAGATTTTCGCGTATCAGCAGAAGTGTCGGGCGAACCAACCGATGCACGCGAGGCTTTTAACCGATGGGGGACGCGGTTTTCATTAACACAGCACTTTATCATTAACAACGCAACGCCGACAACCGACGCGCCGACGGCTAAGGGATGAGGGCGGAGGGATGAGGGATGAAAGAATTGATTCATTGATTCATCGGTTGATTGAATCATTTAAGCAATGAATCAATGAACCGATGCTTCAATCATTAAATTCTGCTTCATCCCTCATCCCTCCGCCCTCATCCCTGCTTTGACTCGCGTGCGTCGGCTCTGTTATTGCTCTTGGGCGATGAACGGCAAACCAACGCGGGAAGCTTTCACGGCGCGCGAGCGGGAGATTATCGAGACGCACCGCACGCCCGCGCAGGTGCAGCGTTACCTGCGCTCGCTGCCTTACAACTGGGAGCGCGAGGGGCGAACCATCCGCTCTTTTCGAGAGGTCGTGCGTCATGGCACGGCGCATTGTTTGGAGGCCGCGCTCGCGGCGGCGTTGATTCTCGAACAGCACGGCTACCCGCCCTTGCTGCTCGA
>DATLMV010000214.1:0-2782 GCA_035537095.1 Pyrinomonadaceae bacterium | reverse complement strand
AGAGCGGTCGCGCGGCGTTCTTCCAACTCAAGGCGTTCCTGTGCGAGACGCGCCGCATCGTCCGCGATGACGCGCAGGTGGCGCTCGGCGCGCTCAATCTCCTGACCGAGTTGCCGCGCGGTCAATTCGCGCGTCATAGCATCGCGCTCTTCGCGCCCGATGACTTCATTGAGCAACACGACCGCATCTTCCAATTCGGTCAGACGCGCGCGCGCTTCAGCCGCAGTCTGCTCGGCTGCGGCCAACTCGACGGACAATTCGCTTGAGCGTGTTTCGAGTTCGCGCAACTCGCGTTTGAAGCCGAGCAGCCCAGCGCCTTCTTCTAACGCGCGTTCGTCTCCGGCATTGACGAGTTGACCGCCCGCCACCCAATCGCCGTCGCGCGTAACGTACATCTCGCCGGTCGCGAGCGATTTGGCGATGGCATCGTCGAGGCTGCTGCTGAGCCGCGCGTTCATCCTTTGCGTGAGCGTGCGATTGAGCACGGATTGCAATTCGCGCGGCGCGCCGAGAAGGTCGCCTACGCGCGCATTGTCGAAGCTCTCCATCGTGCCGTTTGAATCATTGCCGGTGTCGGCGGGCGCGCTTCTGTAGGTTATCGCCGTATCGGCTTCGTCGCTCGCTCCGTGCAAACCCGCGACTAGAAAACTCGCGCGGCCCGCATCGTGTTCGCGCAGCCATGCGGCGGCGCGCGCGGCATCCTCCGGCGTCGGCACTATTATCGCCTGCAAAGACGAACCGAAGACGCCCTCGACGGCGCGTTCCCATTGAGGCTCGACGTTGAGCATGTCGGCCAGCGTCCCCATGAAATGAAATTCTTCGCTGGCTTCCGTGTCGCTGAAGATTCGCTGCACGGCGGACGAGTAATGAGCGCGGCGCGTGTCCAGTTCCAACAAAGAATCCAGACGATGACGGGCGCGCGAGAATTCATCGCGAACGCGCGTCAACTCGCTATCGGTTTCGGAAACGGTTTCGTGTCCGGCGACTACCGTGTGAACGGCTGCCTCTCGCTCCGCAATCAATTTCGATAGATGCTCGCGCGCCGTCGCAATCTCCTGATTCAATGCTTCGGCTTCCGTGATGCGTTCGGCGTGAACTACCCTTGCGCGCTCGCCTTCGTGCGCTAAGCCTTCGGCTTGCAGGGCAAGACGCTCAATCGCGGCTTCGAGTTGGCGTCCGATTTCCATCAAGCGCTCGGCGACCGCCGTGTGCGTTAAAAGCTCTGCGCGTGCGCTCTCGATTGCGGCTTCGGCTGCGGAAGCTTCGAGGAGTTTCTGGCTGTAAGCGGCTTCGGCTGATTGAAGAACGCGTGCGCTTTCCTCGCTCTCCGTGCGCAGGGTCGCGTCCTTTTGTCGCAAGCTCTCGCATTCTTCTTCGACGCTCGCGAGCCGCTCGCGCAGGCTAAGCATGTCGGCTTCGATGTCGGCGCGACGCTTATCGAGCGCGATGGCCTGCTCTTCCTGATAAGTGCGCTCGCGTGCGCGCCGGTCGCGCTGCAAGGCGGCTGTGGCTGCCGCCGAGCGAGCTTCCGACAATTCTTCTTCGATGACGCGTGCACCCTGCGTCGCGTGCCGCGCTTCGTCTTCATGCGTCGCCAACTGTTCGATTAGTTCGCGCTCCTCCTGAGAAACTTCCTCAACGCGCACGCGCGTTTCTTCAAGCAAGGCCGAGAGCGTGTGTTCTTCTGCGACGTAGACGCCGCGCAGCAATTCGCGCAACTCTTCGCGCAGCACGCGGTAGCGACGCGCTTTCGCCGCCTGACGGCGAAGACTATTTACTTGCCGGTCAATCTCCGAAACGATGTCCGAGATACGGGATAAATTAGAGCGCGCGGATTCGAGGCGTGTTTCGGCGGCGCGTTGGCGGACTCTGAACTTCGTGATGCCTGCGGCTTCTTCAATCAGCGTCCGGCGGTCCATCGGCTTGGCGGAAAGAATCTGCCCGATGCGTCCCTGCTCAATGATGGCGTAGTGAGCGCCGGAGAGGCCCGTGCCCGAAAAGAGGTCTTGAATATCACGCAGGCGGCAGGCGCGATTGTTCAGCAAATACTCGCTCTCGCCCGAACGATAAAGCCTGCGCGTCACAGAGACGACTTCGCCGGGAGCGAATTCCAGCGCCCTGCGGCTCGGACGCCAGTGGCGCTTGGCGTGCGGACCCTTCGGCGCGATGATTTCAACTTCGACCGGCGAAGCAGCCGGATCGTTAGCAACGCTCAATGCTTCAACCGAAGCATCACTTTCTACTAAAGCATTACTCTCTGTTTGCGTCTCGTCGCCATCAAGCGGGCCGGCGGGCGCGCTCGTTTCGCTCGTCGCTTCGACAGCGACAGCTTGCCCGTCCTCTGTTGTTTCAGTTTGCGCGGCGGGCAATGCGGTCTGTGTGCTTTGTGATTCAATCGCTTCGCCGAGCAATGCGGGAGCAAGGCGTTCTTCGACCTCTATGTTGTGCTCGTCAATTTCTTCGAGCGTCGAATCTATGTCGTCTATTTCCGGCTCGTGCTCGACTGTCTCGTCGCGAACCATGTGCAGGACGACTTCGGCCATTCCGCTCGGCGCGCGATTGCGCGAACCCTGAAAGATGACATCCTTCATCTCAGCGCCGCGCAAATGCTTGACGCGCTGTTCGCCCAAGACCCATGCGATGGCGTCCGCGACATTACTTTTGCCGCAGCCGTTCGGGCCGACGACCGCAGTGATGCCATCTCCGGTGAAGACGAGTTCGGTATGGTCGGCGAATGATTTAAAGCCGGTAATTTCTAAGCGTTGAAGTTTGAACATGCGTG
>DATLMV010000213.1:0-8956 GCA_035537095.1 Pyrinomonadaceae bacterium | reverse complement strand
AGCATGTCTTGATGATGGCGCGCGAGTGTGCGCGTCGGGCGCGCGAGGCGGGGCTGGATTATGTTTTCAAGGCGTCGTTCGATAAAGCCAACCGCACGTCGCACGAGAGCTTTCGCGGCATCGGGATGCGGGCCGCGCTCGACGCCCTGCGCGCGGTCAAAGAGGAGGTCGGCGTGCCGCTGCTGACGGACGTGCACGACGTTTCGCAGGTGGAAGCGGCGGCGGAGGTGGCGGACGTGTTGCAGATTCCCGCGTTCCTCTCGCGGCAGACCGATTTGATTGACGCGGCGGTGCGGACGGGCCGCGCCGTCAATATCAAGAAGGGACAATTTCTCGCGCCCGAGGATGCGCGCAACATCGTCCGCAAGGCGCGCGCCGCCGGATGCGAAAAGCTGCTCATCACGGAGCGCGGCGCGTCGTTCGGTTATCACAATCTCGTCGTTGACATGCGCGCGTTTCCCATCATGCGCGCGTTCGGCGCGCCCGTCGTCTTCGACGTGACGCACTCGCTGCAACTCCCCGGCGGTCTCGGCCATGCAACGGGCGGGCAGTCCGAATACATCGAACCGCTCGCGCGCGCAGGGGTCGGATGCGGCGTTGACGCGGTCTTCATGGAGGTGCACGACAACCCCGCTCGCGCCCTGAGCGACGGCCCGAACGCGCTGCCGCTCGCGCGCCTGTCGGCGCTCTTGGAGACGCTGCGCGACATCCATCAACTCGTCGGGCAACGCGCTCGCGCCGCCGCGACAAACGCGCGTGAGTAGTTTTTCCTGATAACAGTTGGAGCGGTTTTTCTTGATAACGGGTGATGACGAACGTCGTCGTCTCCTTCGCCGGGTTGACGCGCTCAAACAGGGTTCATGTTGATTCATCTCGAACGCTCGCAAATTATGAAACGTCAAAGGCTCTTTAAACTCCTTCTCGTTTTTACCTGCTGCTTTGCGCCCGCAAACGCGCGCGCGCAGGACGCGACGGCGGTCGCGGCGTGGCAGGTGACGCGCTACGACATCACGGCGAACGTGGACACCTCAAATGCGGGCGAGCGTGCTTTGACGGCGCGTGCGTCGCTCGCGGCGCGCAACGTCGGGCAGGGCGTGGGACGCACTTTCACGTTTCGCCTGAGCCCTTCGGCGGAAGTGAAAGCGGCGACGGCGGGCGACGCTCCGGCGCAGTTTGTGACGCGCGAGGAAGCGCGCACGAAGCTGCGGCAGGTGACTGTGACTCTGCCCGCAGCGGTCGCTCCCTCGGGTACGGTCAACGTCAGTCTGGAATATCGCCTGCCCGTTGCGACCAACTCGGGCTTGAACGCCATCTCCGCCGAGGGCGCGCAGTTTCTCCCGCTCTCCTTCTGGTATCCGACGCCGAACACGCAGTTTGCCCCGCGCGGCGCAGACACCGCGCCGATGCGCCTGACGGTGACGAGCGCGGGCGGCGAAAAGGTTGTCACGTCGGGTCAGTTGAACGGCGCGACCTACGAGAGCGCGCTCAACGTGCAGCCGTTTTTTCTGACGGGGCGTTGGGACGTGTCGGAGGGCGCGGGCGAGGCGCGCGGCATCAGCGCGTGGCTCGTGCGCGGCGCGTCCGCCGATGAACGCAAGCGCGCGGATGCGTTGGTCGCGCTCGCGGCGTCGGCGCGCACCTTCTTTCAAACGATGCTCGGGCCTGCTCCCGAGAGTCCCGTCCGCCTCGTCGCCGTCAGGCGCGGCGCGGGCTTCGACATGGGCGGCACGCTCCTGTTAGATGCCTCCGTCTTTCGTCGTTCCAAGACCGACGCCGCCACCGCGATGCAGATTGCGGAGATGCTGGCGCGCATGTGGATTGGCGGGACGACGGTCGTGCAGGGCGAGGGCGCGGGCGCGGTGCGCGAAGGGCTGGCGCGTTATCTGGCGACGCTCTTTATCGAGAAACAGTTCGGGCGCGAAACAGCCGACGCCGAACGCCTGCGGCTCGCGCTCGCCTACGCGCCCGTCGCGCGGCGCGACGGGCCGCTCTCGCAATCAACGCCCTTCTCCGGCGACTATTACACGTCGGTGACGAACAAGGGCGCGATGGTCTGGCGTCTCGTCGCGGAGCGGGCGGTCGGGCGCGAAGCTTTTATGAACGTGCTGCGTCGTGAGTTGGAGACGAATCGCGGCGGCAGAACTTCTCTGGCATCGCTGCGCGCCGCGCTCGGCGAGCGGAGCAACGAGAGCTTGGCCCGCGTGCTCTCCGGCGTCTTCGACCAACCGACGGACACAGACCTGCTCGTCGGGTTGCCGCAACAGCGCGCGGGCGAATGGGTGACGGCGTTGCGCAACGTCGGTTCGCTCGACGTGCAGGTCAACGTCGTGGCGACGACCGACACGGGCGAGCGCCTGACGAGCACGGGCGTGCTGCCTGCGCGAGATTTCGCCGAGACCAAATTCAAGACGACCGCACGCATCACGCGCGTCGAGATTGACCCCGAAAAAATCTACCCGCAACTCGACTACTCGAACGATGTCGCACCGCGCGGGCCTTCGATTGAAGAAGCCCTCGCCGAGTTGACGAGCCTCTTTGCGCAGCAGCAATACGCGCGCGTCGAGGAGTTGGCGCGCTCTCTGTTCCGCCGCACGCCGCAATCGCAGGAGGCGCGCATCTGGCTGGCGCGCTCTCTGCTCGAAGCCAACAAGACGGATGAGGCGGAACGTGAACTGCGCGCCGCGCTCGAACTGCCTCTACCAACCGCCGCGACGCTCGCTTGGGCCAATCTGGGCCTCGGCGAGATTGCGCGCAGGCGTAACCAGACGGCGGAGGCCGTCAAGCGTTTCGACGAAGCGGCGCGCACCGAAGCCGATTATGCCTCGACGCTCGCCGCGCGCGCCGCACGCATCAAGGCGGAGACGGGAGCCGCGCCCGCCGTCGAGGAGGCCGCGCGGACGTTTCTCGCGCAGTTCGACGCTGCCATCCAGAGCGGCAGAAAGGCCGCGCTCGACGCGCTTTTCGTCCCCGGCGAGTTGAGCACCTTCAGTCGCGGCATCGTCAGCAATCAACCCGAAGCATGGCAGACGCGCGCGCTCCGCACCGAAATGCTCGGCACAGACCGGATGGCCGTGGATGTCGCCATCACCTCCAAAGTCGCCGCGCGCGAGCAGGCCGGAACCGCCGTCCTAGTCCTCGCCAACACACCGGCGGGCTGGCGTCTCGCCGACATTCAGTTTTTTGAAGTAAGATGAAACTCAAGTCTGAAAGTCACAAGTCAAAAGTCCAAAGTCCAAGACAGGATTTCGGATTTGAGTTTCGACTTTGAACTTCTTCCGACTTTGGACTTTCGACGTTCAGACTTTGAACTTGTCTTCCGACTTTGGACTTTCAGACTTTGGACTTGAATCCGACTTTGGACATTCATACAGTCGAGCGGCGCGCGGCGCGCATCAAGTTGCTGTTGATGGATTGCGACGGGGTGCTGACGGACGGGCGCATCACGCTGTTGGAGAACGGCGACGAGGAGAAGAGTTTTCACACGCGCGACGGGCACGGCCTCGTGCTCTTGCATCGCGCGGGGCTGCAAACGGGCATCATCTCCGGTCGGACTTCGAGCGCGGTCGTCAGGCGCGCGCGCGATCTCGGCGTCGCCTACGTGCGGCAGGGAACGTGGGACAAAATCAAGGACTTTGAAGAAGTGCTCGCCGCCGCCGGAGTGCTCGAACAGGATGTCGCTTTCATCGGCGACGATGTCACCGACATTCCGCTGATGCGTCGCTCGACGCTCGCCGTCGCCGTCGCCGATGCCACCGCCGAGACGCGCTCTAACGCGCACTACGTCACCACTCTTCCCGGCGGCTTCGGCGCAGTCCGCGAAGTCTGCGAACTGATTCTCAAAACTCAGGGCCGCTGGGACGAGTTGATGAAACGATACATAGATTAAGGGATAAGGGCGGAGGGATGAGGGATGAAAGAATTTAATCATTGAATCACTTGTTCATTGAATCATTTGAGTAGATGAGTCAATGAGCAAATGATTCAATCATTTCTTATTCATCCCTCATCCCTCCGCCCTCATCCCTAAACTGGGGGGTCGCCGTGCATCATATCCTGTTCGTGGAAGACACTTCGGACACGCGTAATCTGGTGGAGTTCAGTTTGCAGCAGGACGGTTTTGCTGTGACGAGCGTGCAGACGGCGGAGGAAGGCTTGCAGCACGCGCGCGCCAACTCCTACGCGCTGATTCTGCTCGACATCGGACTGCCCGACAAAGACGGCCTCGAACTCTGCCGCGAGATTCGCCGCTTCAACCAGCAGACCCCGATCCTCTTCTACACCGCCTACGCCGATCTGCTCGACGAGCAGGAAGCCGCCAAAGCGGGCGCGCAAGGCTATCTCCGCAAGCCCGAAGACACCGCCCAACTCACCGCACACATCCGCGCGCTCGTCGAAAAACAAGAATAGACAGGATGCAAAAAGGGGTAAAAGGGGAAACGGTTAAAAGGCGAAAAGGGAATCGTCCTTAACCCTTTCCCCTTTTAACCGTTCCCCGTTTCCCCTTCGGTTTTCCCATCCTGTTAATTATCTTCTTTTCGCCGGTCGCCTCTTTGTGCTGCGGGCGCGCGGCGTGCGGGGCGCGGGTTTGGCGTCCGACGTGGCGGCGTCGGCGTCGAAGTGCTGGCGGCAGAGGCGCGTGAATGTCTGTCGGATGGGTGAGTCGTAGCCGCCGTTTAAGCGCGCGAGGCCGAGTTCCCAGTTGATGCTGACGCCTTCGATCCACCATTCGACGAGACGACCGGCGTCAATCTCCTCGCGCGCCGATTGACGCGGGACGATGCCGACGCCCATACCTGCCTCGACCATCCGGCGAATCGCCGCCTGACGGCTCAACTCCATCGCCACGTTCGGCTTGAGTCCCGCTTCGGCGAAAAACTCGTCAATCATGCGTCGCGTGTTGCCGCCGCGCTCGCCGAGAATCAACTTCTCGCCCGCGAGCGTAAACGCGCTGACGACGCGCTGCTGCGCCAGCGGATGTCGGGGGCTGGCGATGGCGATCAACTCGTCGCGGCTCAAAAGCTCCGTCTCGATGCCGCGCACTTCGACCGGCAGGGAGATGAACGCCACATCCAACTCGCCCGACAAAATCTGCTTCACCAGCGTCTCGCTCGTCCCCGAGACGACCGAGATTTCCCCCTGCGGATGTTGCTCGCTCAACTCCTTCAGGATGCGCGGCAGACGCAGGGAACTGACCATCGCCGACGCGCTGCCGACGCGCAAACGCCCGTGCTCCGCGCCCGCCAGTTCCGCCAACTCGGAGAGCGCGGCGTCGTGTTCGCGCAAGATGACGCGCGCGCGCAAGAGCAGTCTCTCTCCCGCGTCGGTCAGCACGACCCGGCGCGGGGTGCGGATAAAGAGCGGCGAGCCGACCTCCTTTTCGAGTTGACGAATCTGCATGCTGATGGCCGCCTGTGTGACGTGGACGCGCGCTCCGGCGGCGGTGAACGTGTGGGTCTCGGCAATCGCCGCGAAAGCTCTCAGTTGACGAATTTCCATCGGACGCTCCGTTATCAAGAATGGTTATCGCCTGAATAAAATCTTTTAGTTTCAATTATACGACGACAATCTTTACAATGACACCCGAAAATTTCCCAAGTGGACGACCGCGTGTGCAGTCCGGCGTCCGCGCAAAGACCCCCGATGAAGCCGAGAGGAAAATCAGTCAAGCTCGTCTCCAAGTCTGCCGCGCCCCCCGCGACGGCGCTCGCCGCGACGGGGGCGGAGTTGGTGCTCGGCGTTGACGGCGGGGCGACGAAGACGCGCGCCGTCGTCGTTGATGCGCGCCAGCGCGTGCTCGGCGAAGGCATCGCGGGGCCTTCCAACCCTCTGCGGGTCGGCGTTCAAGCGGCGGTGTCGGCGATTCGTGAAGCGATTGACCGCGCGTGCCGTGCGGGTCATACGCGGCGCGCGGAGATCGTCGCGGCGGAGATGGGGCTGGCGGGCGTCAAGCGCGCAGACCTGCGCGAGCGGATGCACGATGCGCTCGCTAGTCTCGGCATCCCGACGCTCGAAGTGGTGACGGATGCAGACATCGCCCTGTTCGGTGCGACGGGCGGCAAGCCCGGACTCGTGTTGATTGCCGGGACGGGGTCGGTCTGCTGCGGCAGCAACGCGCGCGGGCAGAAAGTTTACGCGGGCGGTTGGGGGCCGATTGCGGGCGACGAGGGCAGCGGTTCGTGGATTGCGCGGCGCGGTTTGCAGGCGGTCGCCAGAGCGTCGGACGGGCGCGGGCGAGAGACGCCGCTTGTGCGTGCCGCCTGCGCCTACTTCAACGCCGCCAAGCCGGACGACTTGGGTACGGCGATTTACGCGCCGAGCATGACGCACGACCACATCGCCGGATTCGCGCGCCACGTTATCGAGTGCGCGAAGAAGCGCGACGCCGTCTCGCTCGCCATCATGTCGGACGCGGGGAAAGAGTTGGCGGCGGCGGCGGTCGCCGTCATCAAGCGTCTGCGAATCGAGCGCGAGAGTTTTCCGGTCGGCTACGTCGGCGGCGTCTTCAACTCGGGCGAACTGTTGCTCAAACCCCTGCGCCGCGAAATCCTGCGCGTCGCCCCCGAAGCCCGACTCGCCCCGCCCCTCCACGCGCCCGCCGAAGCCGCCGCACGCATGGCACGCGAACAACTACAGTTAGCCTTAGCAGGCTAAGGCCAGTAAATCGTGAATCGTCAATCGTGAATAGAAAGAACAGGTTTTATCTATTCACGATTGACGATTGACGATTCACGATTCTTATGATTGACGAGACAGAGCAGCTACCCGTTACCGAGCAGGAGAATCCGCGCACGGCGCAGATCAGCACGCTGGATGCTCTAGGGATTGTGCGCTTGATGAACGAGGAGGACGCGCGGGTGGCCGAAGCGGTCGGGCGCGTGTTGCCGGAGGTGGCGTGCGCGGTTGAGGGTATCGTCGCGCGTCTGCGCGCGGGCGGCAGGCTGTTTTACGTGGGCACGGGAACGTCGGGTCGTCTCGGCGTGCTGGACGCGTCGGAGTGCCCGCCGACCTTCGGCGTCTCGCCGGAACTCGTGCAGGGCATTATCGCGGGCGGATACGACGCGCTCTATCGCGCCGTCGAGGCTTCGGAGGACGACGCCGACGCCGGACGGCGCGACCTCGAAGCGCGCGGCGTCCGCAGCGGCGACGCGTTGGTCGGCATCGCCGCCTCGGGGCGGACGCCCTACACCGTCGGCGCAGTCACACACGCGCGCTCGCTCGGCGCGTTCACGGCGGCTCTGACGTGCGCGCCCGCGTCGCCGATTACGCACGCGGCGGAAGTCGCAATCGTGCCCGTCGTCGGGCCGGAGGTGCTCGCCGGTTCGACGCGTCTCAAGGCGGGCACGGCGCAGAAGCTCGTGCTCAACATGCTCTCGACTGCGAGCCTGATTCGCCTCGGCTACACGAGCGGCAATCGCATGTCCAACATGCTGCCGCGCAACACGAAACTGCGCGCACGCTCGCTGCGCATCCTCCGGGCCGAAAGCGGGCTGGACGAACGGGACGCACTCGCCGCGCTCGACGAAGCAGGCGGCGACCTGCGCGTCGCGCTCGTCATGCAACGCACCCGCAGCACGCGCGCCGATGCCGAACGCGCACTCGAAGCCGCGCGCGGCATCGTCGCACAAGCATCGGAGATGCTCTCGCAGGATGAAAACTCGAAAGGGTAAAAGGGAAAACGGGAAAGGTGAAAGGGAAGGAAAGAGAATAAGTGGTTAAATTAGCGTGCTTTCTGTTTTAACCCTTTCCCCCTTTAACCTTTTCCCCTGTTGCCATGTTTAAATTTACCGTTAATTGAAAGGGTGTTGTAAGATTCGGGCGCGCGTTTGAATGAGGCTGGCGCGGCGCAGCTTCCGACCACACATGAGACCACTCGACCTTGTCATCATCTTCGGTTATCTCGTCGGCATCACTCTTTTCGGCGTGTGGTTCTCGCGCAAGCAGGAGACGACGCGCGACTATTTTCTCGGCGACAAGACCGTGCCGTGGTGGGCCATCGCCGCTTCCATCGTCGCCACCGAGACCTCGACCATCACGTTTATCTCCGTGCCCGGCATCGCGTTTGCGCGCGGCGGCAATTTCCAGTTTCTCCAACTCGTCTTCGGCTACCTGCTCGGGCGCATCGTCATCTCGCTGCTCTTTATCCCCTCATACTTTCGCGGCGAACTGCTGACGGTCTACCAGCTTTTGGAGCGACGCTTCGGCACACGCATCAAGATGCTGGCCGCCGCGCTCTTCGTCGTGATGCGCAACATCGCCGACGGCGTGCGGCTGCTGCTGACGGCCATCGTGCTGGCGAGCGTCTACACGGCGTTTCAGCCGCGCGCGGATTACGAGACGTTGATCGTCGGCTCCATCGTGCTGCTCGGCGCGGTGATGATCGTCTTCACATACTTCGGCGGGATGGAAGCGGTCATCTGGGTCGAGGTGGTGCAACTCGGAATCTACATCGCGGGCGCGCTGGCGGCGGCGGTCGTGCTGGCTGCCAACGTCGAGGGCGGTTTCGCGGGCGCGCTCGCGCTCGGCGGGCAGTTCGACAAGTTCAGCCTCTTCGATTTCGGCTGGCGGACGACAACGTACAACCTTTATTCGCCGACGAAGTTTTGGTCGGCGCTGCCCTTCAGCAACCTGCTCTTTCAGTTTCAACTGCCCTTCGATCTGACGAAGACTTACACTTTCTGGGCCGGACTCGTCGGCGGTTGTTTCCTGACGATGAGCACGCACGGGACAGACCAGTATCTCGTCCAGCGTTATCTCTGCACCGACCGCCCGCGCCGCGCCGCGACCGCCCTCCTGACGAGCGGCGTCGTCGTGCTCGCGCAGTTCATCGGCTTCCTCTTCATCGGCGTGCTGCTCTTTGCCTTCTATCACCCGCACACCGACGCCGGATATGCGACCGCCGCCGCGACCTTTCCCTTCGCGGGCGGCGATCAGGTTTTTCCGGACTTCATCACGAAGC
>DATLMV010000212.1:0-7056 GCA_035537095.1 Pyrinomonadaceae bacterium | reverse complement strand
CGGAAATCGTTTCGAGCTGTTGACGCCCGAAGGCTCGCGGCAGTTGCGCTCGCCCCTCGTCGGACAGCCGCACGTCTACAACGTGCTCGCCGCCGCCGCCTGCACCCTCGCGCTCGGCTACGACTTGGAATTGATCGCGCGCGCTCTGGAAAACTGCACGGGCGCGCCGGGTCGCTTCGAGCGCGTCGAGCACGCGGGAGACTTCGCCGTCGTGGTTGACTACGCGCACACGGACGACGCGCTTTTGAACGTCTTGCGAACCGCGCGCGACGTGACGCGCGGGCGCGTCATCACGGTCTTCGGCTGCGGCGGCGACCGCGACCGCTCGAAGCGCGCGCCGATGGGCGAAGCCGCCGCGACGCTGAGCGATGTCGTCATCCTCACCTCCGACAACCCGCGCACCGAATCCCCCGAGGCCATCTTCGCCGACATCGAAGTGGGCCTGCGTGCGAGCGCGCGTCCCTTCCTCAAAATCGCCGACCGCCGCGCCGCCATCGAGCGCGCCATCAAGGAAGCGCGGGCGGGCGATCTCGTCGTCATCGCGGGCAAGGGCCACGAGGATTACCAGATCATCGGCACGCAGACATCTCACTTCGACGACAAAGAGGTCGCCCGCGAAATCCTCGGCGCATGAGCGACGGCGCGCAAGCACCTTTGCAGTTAGCATGCGATTTTTTCGGAATGCTCTGTGTTGACCGCGCGGAGATTGTCGTGCGGCGACATCCGCGCGAGTCCGTCGAAATAGTTTGGATAAAACTTGCGGGTATAGTGGTTCGGAATGCGCGCATCGTCGCGGCTGGATGAGGCGGGGTGCAGTTTCAGCGGTTAACTTACTTGAAGGAGCGTTCCATGAAGATCATCGTGACCGGAGCGACCGGGCTAGTCGGTTCGGCTCTCATCCCGGCGCTCTTGGCCGGGGGTCATCAAGTGACGAGACTCGTGCGGAGCGAGACGCGGCCCGCCGCTCGGGGCGGCATCACAGACGTGCAATGGAATCCGGCGGACGCGACGATTGACGCCGGAGCTTTGGAGGGACACGACGCGGCGGTGCATCTCGCGGGCGAGAACATCGCCGAGCGTTGGACGGAGGAGAAAAAGCGTCGCCTCTTGGAGAGCCGTGAGAAGGGAACGCGACTCTTGTCGGAGACGCTGGCGCGACTTGAGCACAGGCCGCGCGTGCTCGTCTGCGCCTCGGCTGTAGGTTTCTACGGCGCGGAGCGCGGCGACGAACTTTTGACCGAAGCGAGCACGGCGGGCAAAGATTTTCTCGCGGAGATTTGTCTCAAGTGGGAGGCGGCGGCAGACGCCGCGCGCGCGAGCGGGATGCGCGTCGTGCACCTGCGTATCGGCATCGTCCTGAGCGGCGAGGGCGGCGCGCTGGGGAAGATGCTGACGCCCTTCAAGATGGGCGTCGGCGGTCGCATCGGGAGCGGCAAACAATGGATGAGTTGGGTTGCGATTGACGACGTGGTCGGCATCATCAAGCACGCGCTTCGTGATGAACAGATGAGCGGCGCGGTCAACACGGTCGCGCCCGCGCCCGTCACCAACAGCGAATTCACGAGCACGCTCGGCGACGTGCTCGGGCGTCCCACGATCTTCCCCGTGCCCGCCTTCGCCGTCCGCCTCATGTTTGGCGAGATGGGCGAAGCACTCCTTCTCTCCGGCACGCGCGTCGAACCCGCGCGGCTGCGCGCCGCAGGCTACAACTTCGCCTACACCAATCTCGCCGACGCCCTCCGGCATGTTCTGAAAAAGTAGAAGACAATTCAACAGGATAGACAGGATAAAAGCGGGCAGGATAGACAAGATAAACCAACTGAAAGGGAAAAACGGGGAAGGCTAAAAGGCGAAAGGGAGACGCAAACTGTTCTTTTCCTTTTCCCTTTTAACCCTTCCCCTTTTTCCCTTTTCAGTATTTCATCCTGTCCATCCTGTTAAATAGTTTCATCGTCCGGCGGCTGCTCGAAGGCGACGCGGTTGCGGCGCGACCAGTATTCGTAGATGGGGAGGCCGAGCAGGATGATGCCGAGTCCGATGAGGGCCTGACGGGGCGTGGCGATGAGGGTCGTCGTGAGCAGTCCGAGCGTGACGAGCAGGAAGAGGACGGGCACGACCGGATAACCGAGCGTTCGATAGGGACGTTCGGCGTGCGGCATCCTGCGGCGGAAGATGAAGACGGAGGCGGTGTTCATCCCGTAGAAAATCCACGCGGCGAAGATGACGTAATCGGTGAGCGTGTCGAACGAACCCGACAGCGCGAGCACACACGACCAGACGCCCTGCACGAGGAGCGCGTTGACGGGGACGTGCGTGCGCGGCGAAAGACGCGCGAGCGGTTGAAAGAAGAGACGGTCGCGCGCCATCGCGTAGGAGATGCGCGCGCCGGAGAGCGTGCCGGTGTGGAGCGAGCCGAGCGTGGAGATCATCATCGCCATCGCAATCAGGCTGACGGCGAGACGCAAGTTGGTCGGGCCTAAAAATCGCTGCACGACCTCCGTCGCCACCGACGACGACTTCGAGACGCTGGCGATCTCCACGGGCGAGAGCACGTAGAGATACGCGAGGTTGGCGAAGATGTAGAGGGCGGCGACGATCAGCAGCCCGCCGATGAGCGCGAGCGGGAGATTGCGCTGCGGGTTCTTCACTTCGCCCGCGACAATCGTCACGTTCGACCAGCCATCGTAAGCCCAGAGCGCGCCGAGCATCGCCGCGCCGAAGCCCGCCAGCCCCGCGCGCGCCGTCGCCTCCACGCCTTCACACGTCCCCGCCGCGCCCGACATCCCGAAGTGCGCCCAGTCGCCCGTCCCCGCCATCACGAACGCCCCGACGCCGACCGCCAGCACGAGTAAAATTTTAATGCCTGTCAGGACGACGGAAATCTTCCCGCTGACGGAGACGGCCATGCAGTTGACGAGCGTCGCGAGGATAATCATCACGAGCGCGACGACCTGCAAGTGGCCGAAAGGGAAGTCGTAGCCGAAGAGACGGAGCGTGAAATAGTTGCCGTCGAGCGTGCCGCCCAAGAGGCTGTTGAGGAAGATGGCGAAGCTGACGCCCTTCGCCGCCTGCGAGCCCGTGTAGGCGACGGAGAACTGCGTCCAGCCGTAGAGGAAGGCGAGGCGCGGCCCGTACGCCTCGCGCATGAAGACGTACTCGCCGCCCGCGCGCGGCATCATCGCCGCCAGTTCCGCGTATGTGAGCGCGCCCGCGAGGCTCAAGAGTCCGGCGGCAATCCATGCGGTGATGACGAGGCCCGGCGTCTCGACGTTGCACATCATGACGCGCGTCTTCAAAAAGATGCCCGTCCCGATGACGCTGCCGACGACGATGGAGATCGCGGCGAAGACGCCGAGCCCGCGTATCAATGTGACGTTGCTGCGTGCTGTGGTTGACATGTGATTTTTACAAAGACGGCAAGAAGTTCGGACTCACGCCGGTTGCTCTCACGCCGCACGTTTCAAACTTCTCGCGCGCCGCCCCGTCAAAACTTTAGCGGCGGCCTCGCCCGTCACCACCACGCCCTCCATGAAGCCCTGCGTTCCTGAGAAATATCGGGCGCGTCTGCCGTTGGTTCATGAAGGACATGCTGTATCGGTGTCAGAAGGTCTTTTCGGTTTGTCGAAAGGTCTTTCGGTTTGTCGGATGTCGCCGTTCTTACGTCACCAGATGTCGCCGTGCAAAAGGTCTTCGTAGGTGTCGCGGCGGCGGATGAGGTCAACGTGTCCGCCTTCGCGGACGATGACGGCGGCGGGGAGCGGGCGACCGTTGTAGGGAAACATCTGCGAGAGCGAATATGCGCCGCTGTTCAGGAGCGCGAGGAGTTCGCCGGGGCGGACATCCTCCGGCAGACGCCTATAGTCGGGCAGACGCCCGCCGCGCTCGATGTCGAAATAAACGTCGCCGGAATCGCAGAGCGGCCCCGCCACTTTGTAGTTTGACTCATGCGGCGCGTCGGCGCGCGAGGCGTTGACGAGATGGTAGTACCACTTGTAGTTGTTCATCGAGAGCAGGAGGTTGTAGCCCGCGTCGGTGAGCAACCAGACATCGTCCGTCTCGGGGCGTTGCTTGATGTTGCGGACGGTGGTCAGCAGGAGTCCGGCGTCGGCGATGACGCTGCGGCCCGGTTCGAGCAAGATAGTGATGCGTTCGAGCAGGTGTTCGGCTGCGAGGTCGCGCGCCTGTTCGCGTGCGGCGCGCAGGGCGGCGGAGAGCACGTCGGCGGGTTCGAGTTCCGCGCCGAGCATGTCGCGTTCGTGCGCGGGGAGTTGGTCGGCCTGCGAGCGGTCGCGCAGGTAGTTGACGGGGATGCCGCCGCCGAGATTGATGTGTTCGAGCGTGTGGCCCGTCTCCGCGTAGAGCACGGAGAGGTGTTCCCACATCGCGCGGAAGGCCGCCGCGTAGGGTTCGACATCGGGCGTCTGCGAGCCGACGTGGATGTGTATGCCGCAGACGTTGACGAGTTCCGGATGCAAGAGCGCGCGCCGGAAGGCATCGAGCACGTCGGCGGATGAGATGCCGAATTTAGATGTCAAAAGCGCGGTCTGCAAACCGAGATGCGAGCGCGTGCCGATTTCCGGGACGAGCCGCAGGGCGATGCGCGCGCGCTTCCCCAGACGCCGCGCCGATGCTTCGACGAGTTCGATCTCGTAGATTGAATCAACGTTGATCGAATAAATCCCTGCGCCGACGGCTTCGTCAATCTCGGCGTCGGTCTTGCTCGTGCCGTTGAAGATAATCTGTTCGGCACGGAAGCCGACGCGGAGCGCCTTGTAGAGTTCGCCGCCGGAGTTGACCTCGATGTCAATCCCGGCGTCGCGCACCGCCGCGAGCACGGCCATGTTGGAGTTGGCTTTGGAAGCGTAGCAGTATTTGATCGGATGCCCGACGACTTCGGCGGCGTGACGCAGCCGCGCGATGTTCTCGCGGATACGCGGTTCGGAGAAGACGAACAGCGGGGTGTCGAACTCGCGTGCGAGCGCGACGGCGCTTGCGCCGCTGACGTAGAGCGAGCCCTCGCGCGCCTCCAAAAAACCGGGAATCGTCCATGCCGGAGCGGAGGCGAGCGTGCGCGTTGACATCGGTTGGATCACTCCTTCGCGGGAACGGTTCGGTCTGGACAAACAAACGCCTGCGAAGATAGTCTGAGCTAAACGGAAGCGTCAAGTGAATCAAACGTGAAAAGAGATGCGCGAACAAGAAACACTCCAACCCGAACACGAAACCGGCTGGCAACGCCTGCGCGCCGACTTTCCCGTCACCGAACGCCTCGCCTATTTCAACAGCGCGGGAGCCGGGCCCGTGCCGCGCGCGGTCTTTGAAGCGGCCACGCAACTGTATCGCGAGACGCTGGAAGGGGGCGACGCGCGCTGGTTTGAATGGCTCGAACGACGCGAGCGCGCACGCGCCGCCCTCGCCCGCTTCATCAACGCCGACCCCTCCGAGATTGCCTTCACGACCAACACGTCGAGCGGCATGAACTTGATCGTGGACGCGCTCGAAGGTCGAGGGGAAGTGATCTCTTGCGAACTGGAATTCCCCGTCTCGACGCTTCCGTGGATGCATCGCGGCATGACGGTCAATCTCGTCAAAGCCGTCGGCGGCGAACTCCGCACGGAGGACGTGCGCGGCGCGATGACGGATAAAACGTCAATCATCTGTCTCAGCCACGTCCAATACTCGAACGGCTTTCGCGCCGACCTCGAAGAGTTGGGCGCGAACAAGGGGCGGCATCTGTTCGTCGTCAACGCGAGCCAGTCGGCGGGCGTCTTTCCCGTTGATGTCAAACGAATGCGGATTGACGCGCTCTGCGCGACGGGACACAAGTGGATGCTCGCCGGTTACGGTTCGGGCTTCTGCTACATGAGCCGCGAGTTGCTCGACCGGACGCGCCCGCGCGCGATTAGCTGGATGAGCGTCGAAGACCCGTTCAAGATGCGCAACGACGCGTACGACATCCGCGCGGACGCGGGCGCACGCTCCGAGACCGGCTGCCCGCCCTTCGCCGGAATCTTCGCGCTCGGCGCGGCCACCCAATACCTGCTCGACATCGGCCCGCAACAGATCGCCGAGCGCGCGCTCCACATCAACCGACGGCTGACCGAGCGACTCCGCGCGGCGGGTTGGGAAGTGCTCTCGCCCCTGCGCGACGAGGCGACGCGTTCGGCGGAAACCCTCGTCGCCACACCGCACCCGAAGCGCGTCGTCAAAATCCTCGCCGGGAGCGGCGTCGCCGTCACCATCAAACCGCAAGGCATCCGCATCGCCACACACTTCTTCAACAACGAGGACGACATCACACGCCTCATCCAAGCCCTCGAACAGGCGCGCGAGCGTTCGGGCATTGAAACTTAACCGGACGGACAAGAGATGAAAGGTTAAATGGGTAAACGGTGAAAGGGGGAAAGGGAAAAGGAAAGCAGGCAGTTAGCTTTGACCTTTTGCCCTTTTAACCTTTCCCCCTTTTACCCTTCTTTTTCGAGGGCGGCGAGGCGGGATTCGAGTGTGCGGATGGTGCGTTGCATGTCGCCGAGGCGGCGGAAGGCGGCGGTCGAGCGCAGCCATTCGCGGTTGTCGAAGGCGGGGATGCCGGAGATGACTTTGCCCGCCGGGACGTTGTGGCTGGTCGCGCTCTTGGCGGTCAGCACAACGTCGTCGCCGATGGTCAAGTGTCCGGCGACGCCCGCCTGCCCGGCGAGCACGACGCGGCGTCCGACGTGCGAGCTTCCCGCGAGTCCGACCTGCGCGCAGAGCAGAGTGTCTTCGCCGATTGTGCAGGAGTGGCCGACCTGCACGAGGTTGTCAATCTTCGCGCCGCGCGCGATGCGCGTCTCGCCGACGGAGGCGCGGTCAATCGTCGCGCCCGCGCCGATCTCCACGTCGTCTTCAATCACGACTCTTCCCGTCTGCGGAATCTTCAGCCAGCGTCCCTCCTCGTCCTTCGCGTAGCCGAAGCCGTCAGAACCGACGACGGCGTTGTTGTGTATCCGCACGCGCGCGCCGACGATGCAGTCATCACGCACGACGACGCCCGCGTGAATGATCGAGCCTTCGCCG
>DATLMV010000211.1:0-17124 GCA_035537095.1 Pyrinomonadaceae bacterium | reverse complement strand
CGAGATCGGTTTCGAGCAGGGCGTGCCCGTGAGTTTGAACGGCGAGCGGAGGGGCGCGGTCGCGCTGCTGGAACAGTTGAACCATGTGGGCGGCGAGCATGGCATCGGGCGCGTGGATTTGGTGGAGAATCGCTTCGTCGGTATGAAGTCTCGCGGCGTCTATGAGACGCCGGGCGTGACGATTCTACAGGCCGCACATCGCGCGCTCGAATCAATCACGCTCGACAGGGAAGTCTTGCGGCTGCGCGATTCTTTGGGTTTGAAGTTTGCGGAGAGCATCTATTACGGCTTCTGGTTTGCGCCCGAGTCGGCGTTGATGCGGAGGATGATTGACGAGACGCAAGCGGGAGTGACGGGCGACGTGCGTCTGAAACTCTACCGGGGCAACTCCATCGTCGTCGGGCGGCGCGCGCCGCGCTCGCTCTACAACGAAAATCTCGCCACCTTTGAAGCCGACAGCGTCTACGACCAGCGCGACGCCGAAGGATTCATCAAACTCAACGCGCTGCGGCTAAGACAAGTGACGGGTGATAGAGAAGTGACAAGTGACAGGTGACAAGTGATGAGCAAGACAAAGAAGTGATGAGTGATTGGCGACAAAGATGAGCGATGAGTTGAGCTGGAAATAGGAACGCTTTTTTCTGACTTGTCACTTTTAGCAGTTTTTAAAGGAGACGCACATGACAACGGTTCTGGAAGAGATCATCGGCATGACGGTGAAGGTGGTGGTGGCGGACAAGATGGGGTCGGCGACATCCGTGCTCGACTTGCCAAAGACGCTGGCGGTGACGGGCGCGCGGCAGCAGACGCGCGCGGGCGACGTGGTCGTCGTGCGCGCTCTGACCGACAGCGCGACCTATAACCAGTTGGAACTCCCTTCGGGGCGTCTGGCGAAGATTAATCCGGGCGATGTGATTGTCGGCGTGCTCGGCAGCCGTCGCGCGCTGAAGGGTTTCGTCGGCGACGTGCCGGAGGCGGTCGAGGCGGGCGACAGGTTGCACCTGCTGAACATGGGCGGCGTCATCGGTCGCTGCACGGGGCATCATTCGAGTTTGAGCGACGCCATCGCGGTCGAAGTTTTGGGGCTCGTCTATGACGAGGACGCGCGCGTGCGCAACATCGCCGACGCCGCTCTGCCTCTGTGCGAGCATCTCGCGCCGGAAACCTGTGCGCCGATAGTGCTCGTGGCGGGCGCGTGCATGAACAGCGGCAAGACTTTGGCGGCGACGGAACTCGTCCGGCAAGCGACGCGCGCGGGGATGCGCGTGGCGGCGGGCAAACTCTCGGGCGTGGCCGCGTTGCGCGACACGCTCAACATGGCCGATCACGGCGCGGTGGCGACGGCGAGCTTTCTCAATTGCGGTCTGCCCTCGACGGTCGGGGTCGGCAATCTCGCGCCCGTGGCGAAGGCCATCATCAAGCATCTCAACGAGAGCGCGCCCGATTTGATCGTCATCGAGTTGGGCGACGGCATCCTCGGCGGTTATTCGGTGGATTCCGTGTTCGACGACGCGGAGTTGCGCGCGGCGACGGCGGCGCTCGTCTTCTGCGCGTCGGATTACGTCGGCGCGTGGGGCGGCATCGAGTTGTTCGGCCGTCGCGGGATGCGGGTTGATCTGGTCGCGGGTTCGGTGACGGATTCGCAGATGGGCGAGGACTACATCGAGCAGGAGTTCGGCGTCCCCGCCGGAAACGCCAAGCGAGACGGCGCGCGGCTGTTTAGTTTAATTGAGTCGAAGGTTGGGAGTCTGATGCCGCGTGGGGAGCAATTTAACGCGGCGTGACATTCATCTTCGCGCACGCTGCCATAGCATAAACAGGAAGACGCCAAGCACAAGGAGGCCAACGTAAATATATAAGCGGCTGCCGGTCAGGAATCCGAGTACAAAAAAGGCGATGGCAATGACCCAGAGAGTGAGCGTCGGTGAGCGTCGGGGCATCCTATTTCTCCTTGTTGGCAGCGAAACAGTAACTTGTCTCGGCTTTGTTTGCTGAATATACGGCATAGTCGGCAATTAGTTTCAGCCTGTAGTCTATCGCCCTGAGTATCAAGGTCATTCACATGACGAATAGCAAAATCAGAGTTGGCATCTTCGGCGGGTCGGGCTACGGGGGCGCGGAGCTTTTGCGTATCCTGCTGTTTCACCCGCAGGTGGAGGTGGCGCTCGTGACGGCGAACGAGCATGCGGGCAAGGATGTCTCCGAGGTGCATCGCAACCTGCGCGGGTTGACCGCGCTCAAGTTTGTCGGCATCGAGGAAGCACTCGGGTCTTTGAGTGGACTCGATTGCCTTTTTCTCGCGCTGCCGCACGGGCAGGCGTTGGACTTGCTGCCGCGCCTGCCGCGCGGGTTGAAGGTGTTGGATTTGTCGGGCGACTTTCGCTTGCGTGATGCGGACGTGTTCGCCGCCGCCTACGGGCGCGCGCACACGGCGATGGAGTTGCAGGGCGAGTTCGTTTATGGCCTGACGGAGACGAACCGCGAGGCCATCAGGGCGGCACGGCTCGTCAGCAATCCGGGCTGCTTTGCGACGGCGACGCTGCTGGCGCTCGCGCCGCTCGTGGCGGGCGGCGTCCTCAAGGGGCGCGTGATTGTTGACGCCAAGACAGGCTCGTCGGGTTCGGGCGCGAAGGCCGCCGCCAACACGCACCACCCGCAGCGCATGAACTCCTTCTATGCCTACAAGCCCTTCACGCATCAACACGTGCCGGAGATTGAACAGGAGTTGCGCGCTGTCGGCGACTGGACGAGCGAGCTTGTTTTTATGACACATTCGCTGCCCGTCGCGCGCGGCATCTTCGCCTCCGTCTATGTCGAAACCGGAAGCGAGTTGAACGAAGCGGAAGCGCGGCGTCTCTTCGAGGATTTTTACGCGGGCAGTTTCTTCGTCCGGCTCGTCGAAGGCTCGCCCGACATCAACTGGGTGAAGACCACCAACTTCTGCGACATCGGCATCGCCGCGCGCGGGCGTCAACTCGTCGTCTTCTCCGCCCTCGATAATCTCGTCAAGGGCGCAGCCGGACAGGCCGTGCAGAACATGAACCTGATGTTCGGCTTCGACGAGGCGACCGGACTGATGTTCACGGGCAGCAATCCGTAGGGAAGTCCAAAGTCGCAAGTCCAACGTCCAAAGTCAAAAGCCGTTTTCGTAGTTTGACTTTCGACGCGTGACGTTCGACTTAGAACTTACCGCTTCCGACTAGCCTTTGACTTTAGACGTTGGACTTTCAGACTTGGGACTTCTACCGGCTTTGGATTTGATTTCGATGAACACGTTTGAAGACATCGCGGCGCGCGAGGAGCGTTTCCAGTTGGCGACGTATAAGAAGTTCGCGCTGTCGGCGGAGCGCGGGCGCGGCGCGTGGGTGGAGACGAACGACGGGGCGCGTTATCTGGATTTGTACGGCGGCCATGCCGTCGCCGCGACGGGCCATTGTCATCCGCACGTCGTCGCGGCAATCAAGTCGCAGGCGGAAAGCCTGTTGTTCTACTCGAATCTGGTCTATTCGGATGTGCGTGCGCGCGCGGCGGAGAAGTTGGTCGGGTGCGCGCCGGACAATTTGACGAAGGCGTTCTTCTGCAACTCGGGCACGGAGGCCAACGAGAACGCGATGCGGATGGCGCGGATGTGCACGGGCCGCGAAGGCATCATCACTTTCGACGGCGGCTTTCACGGGCGCACCGCCGATGCCATCAGCGCGACGGCTCTCGGCAAGTACCGCGAACTCGGGCGACCGAACGTGCCCGGCCACACGTTCGCGGAGTTCGGTTCGCTTGCCTCGGTCGAGGCTCTGGCGGATGCTTCGGTCGCCGCCGTGATGCTTGAGCCGGTGCAATCTATGGCGGGCGTGCGCGAGGCCGCGCCGGAGTTTTTCCGCGCGCTCCGAGAGCTTTGCGACGAGCGCGGAATCCTCCTGATTTACGACGAGGTGCAGACAGGCATCGGGCGCACGGGCGAGTGGTTCTTCGCGGGCAGCGCGGCGGGCGCGGGCGTTGTGCCGGACACCATCACGCTGGCGAAGGCTCTGGGGAGCGGCGTCCCCGTCGGCGCATGCCTGACGACGGAGAACGTTGCATCTCGTATCAAGGAGAACGATCTGGGGACGACCTTCGGTGGCGGGATGCTGGCGATGGCCGCCGTCACGGCGACGCTCGAAGCCATCGAACAGGACGACATGCTGGCGAACGTGCGCGCCGTCGAGCGTCACTTGAGAGAAGGTCTGGAAGGCGTGCCGCACGTCGCGCGCGTGCGCGGGCGAGGACTGCTGCTCGGCGTCGAGTTCGACGCAAGTATCTCCGCGCAGGTGCAGAAGGCTCTGCTCGAACGTCGCATCATCACCGGCACTTCGAGCGACCCGCGCGTGCTCCGTCTGTTGCCGCCGCTCTGTCTGAAGCGGGAAGAGGCCGACCTGTTCGTCGAAGCTTTGCGAGAGGAATTAACAGGACGGGTAAGCTAAATGCAGAGTGCGGAGGGCAGAGTGATGTATAAAAAAGCATCTGTCTTTCATTCATCATTCTGCGCTCTGCCTTCATCAATTCTTTGACGATGCCGAGAGATTTTCTAAAAACGTCTGATTGGTCGCGCGAGGAGTTGGAAGACTTGCTCGCGTCGGCGGCGCGCTTCAAGAGCGGCGAGGATGTGTCGAAGCCTCTGTCGGGGCGTTCGATTGCGCTCGTCTTTTTTAATCCGAGTTTGCGGACGCGCGCTTCGATGCAGGTGGGCGCGTACGAACTCGGCGGCAACGCGATTGTGCTGGAACCGGGCGGGACGAGTTGGACGCTGGAACATCGCGAGGGCGCGGTGATGGACGGCGACAAGACGGAGCACGTCGCGGAGTTTGTGCGCGTGCTCGGACGCTACGCGGCGGCGATTGGCGTGCGGACGTTCGCGGCGTTGCAGGATTGGAAGCAGGAGCGGCTCGACCCCGTGCTGACGGCGTTTGCCAAGTATGCGGACGTGCCGGTCATCAATCTCGAATCGGCGATGCATCATCCGTGTCAGGCGTTGGCGGACATGCTGACGATTCGGGAAAAGCTCGGCGCGGGCCGGAAGCGCGTCGTCATGACGTGGGCGTGGCATCCGAAGCCTCTGCCGATGGCCGTGCCGAACAGTTTCGCGCTCGCGGCGGCGCAGTTGGGACACGAACTCGTCATCGCGCACCCGCAAGGGTATGAGTTGGACGACGAGTTGTTAGAGGAGATGAACTTTCAGGCGCACGACGCGGGGGCCGCGACGGTGCGTGTGACGAACGACATCGAGGAAGCGTTCGACGGGGCAGAGGTCGTCTATGCGAAGAGTTGGGGCAGCCGGATGTTCTACGGCGACGCGGCGGACGACATCGAGGAACGCGCGCAGTATCGCGGGCATTGGATGGTTGACGAAGCGAAGATGGCGCGCACCCGTAACGCCGTCTTCATGCATTGCCTGCCCGTGCGCCGCAACGTCATCGTCTCCGACGCCGTGATTGATTCGCCCGCCTCCGTCGTGATAGACGAAGCCGAGAATCGTCTCCACGTGCAGAAAGCGATCATGGCGCGGCTGCTTGAGCGGACGATGGACGATGGACGATAGACGATGGTTAATCGGTTCTTCTTGTCCATCGTCCATCGTCCATCGTCCGTCGTCTTTATCAGGAGGTGAACTGTGAGCCAGAAGGAGAGGCTTGATTTGCTGCGCGAGGCGCTGCCGTATATCCAACGCTTCAAGGGCAAGACTTTCGTCGTCAAGCTGTCGGGGAAGGTGACGGACGAGCACGAGCATCTGGCGTCGCTGGCGGAGGAGTTGGCTCTGCTGCATCAGGTCGGCATCCATCTCTGCGTGATTCACGGCGGCGGCAAGCAGTTGACGGAACTGGCGGCCTTGATGGGCGTCGAGCAGACCATCATCAACGGGCGGCGCGTGACCGACGACGCGACGCTCGACATGGCGAAGATGATCTTCGCGGGCAAAATCAACACCAATATTCTCGCGGCGCTCAGGCAACACGGCATCGAAGCGGTGGGCTTGTCGGGCGTTGACGGCAACATCGTGCAGGCGGTGAGGCGTCCGCCGAAGGAGATTCTCAATCAGGAGACGGGGCTGCATGAACACGTTGATTTCGGGCACGTCGGCGACGTGGTGGAGATCAACGACCGCCTGCTGCGCGTGCTGCTCGACCACGACTATCTGCCCGTCGTCTCCTCGCTCGGCGCGGACACCGAAGGGCGCGTCTTCAATATCAACGCCGACACCATCGCGGCGGAGATCGCCGTCCGTCTGGAAGCGGAAAAGCTCATCATGCTCTCGGACGTTGACGGCATCTACCTGCGTCCGGGCGAGCAGGCGACGAAACTCTCGCGGCTGACGGCGGCGGAAGTCTCCGCGCTCCTGCGCGACGGCGTGGCGACCGGCGGCATGATTCCCAAACTCCAAAACATCACCGAACTCCTGCGTCGCGGCGTCCGCAGCGCGCACATCATCAAGGGCAGCCTCCGCAACGCTCTGCTCTCCGAAGTCTTCACCGACGAAGGCACGGGCACGATGATTATCGCCTGACAAAGAAGACGGAAGGGTTAAAAGGGGAAACGGGTAAAGGGTCAAAAGGGAAAGCCGGAAGAAGCTCGTCGTTATCGTCTCTTCGTCTGGCCTCTTTCCCTTTTAACCGTTTCCCCCTTTCCCCTTTCCCTTTTCCTTCTGTTCATAGTAGTCGAGGATGTAGTCTTTCATGCCGCGCTGCCAGAACTTGAGGCCGTAGTGTTTGGCTTCTCGTTTGGCGTCTTCGCCCGTCCAGCCGTCGCGGGCGATGCGGTAGCAGGCGACGACGACGCCCGTGCGGTCAGCGCCGTGCGCGCAATGGACGAAGACGGGCTGATTCTCCGGCGCATTGATAATGGAGAGGATACGCTCGATCTGTTCGTCGGCGGGCCGGTCGAGTCTTTCCAAAGGCTCGTTGAAGTAACGCAAACCGGCGGCCCGTGCGGCGACTTCTTCGGCCTGCGCTTTGTCGTCGTCGTTGCGCAGGTTGACGATGGTTTTGATGCCCATCCGTGCGAGCGTTTCGATGCCGCCTGTTTTGGGTTGCGCGCCGCGATAGAGTCGTGCGTTGACGCGATGAAAGTTCGGCAACTCGTCATACTTCGGCTCGCTCCCCTGCCCGACGCCGAGCGACACGACGAGGACGACCGCCGCCCACGCCCCGATAAACCTGCGCGTTCTTTCTCTCATAACTTTAAAACGGACGACACCGGGGAAATGTCGTGGCAAGACGGAGATGGTTTGCTCCGGCCTCGCGTCGCTTTCTTCGACGCGACGCGCCTTTGGGGAAGACGCATATTCGGTTTCAAAAAGGGTGTTGGAGAATATACCATGAAACTCGCCTGACGGCGGAAGGTTTTGCGCGGGTGAAAGAATGAGCGAATCGCGGATGCAAAGTTCTGAGAGAGAAGAGGGCGGGCGCGCGCCGGGGCCGAGCGCGTTTGCGCGGCGACTGCTGGCGGAGTGGCGGCGTCTGTCGCTGCCCGTCGCGGACGGGCGCGGGGGCGTCGTGCTGGCCGTCTCGGGCGGCGCGGATTCGACGGCGTTGCTGCTCGCCTGTGCGGAGTTGTCGCGCGCGCGTCGGCTCTCCTTGAAGATGACCGTCGCACATCTCGAACACGGGCTGCGCGGCGCGTCGGGCGAGCGGGACGCACGACGCGTCGGGGAGTTGGCGGAGAGTTTGGGGCTGCCGTGTGTGGTCGGGCGCGCGCGGGTCGGCGAGCGCGCACGCGCGACGGGCGACAATCTTGAGCAGGCGGCGCGGCGTGCGCGTTATGAGTTTCTATGCGAAACGGCGCGCGGCGTGCGGGCCTGCGCCGTCTTGACGGCGCACACGCTCGACGACCAGGCCGAGACGGTGCTGCTGCGCTTGCTGCGCGGGAGCGGCGCGGACGGGCTTGGCGGGATGCATCCCGTGCGGACGCTTGAGCGCGGCGGCGAGGTGTTGCTCGCGCGCCCTCTGTTGCGTTGGGCGCGTCGCACGGAGACGGAAGATCATTGTCGCGCGCGGGGCGTCGAGGTGTCGGCGGATGAGATGAACGCTGACGAGAGGTTTGCGCGCGTGCGCGTCCGGCGCAGCCTCTTGCCGCTTCTTGAAACCTTCAACCCGCGCGCGGTCGAGACGCTGGCGCGGACGGCGGAACTGCTGCGCGATGACGCGTCGGCTCTCGACGCTGCGGCGCGCGTCCTGCTCGCCGAGGCCGCCGACGAGGAAGCGGCTGCGATTCCGGAAGCATCTGTGATTGCGGAAGCGTCCGAGATGTCGTCTGCCGCCCCGGAAGCTTTTGAAATGTCGTCTGCGGATAGCGGGGCGGACGGGTTGACGTTGCCGCCGCTCCTGCGCGTCGAAGTTTTGGCGCGCGCGCCGGTCGCGCTGCGCCGTCGTGCGCTGCGTCTGTGGATTGCGCGCGGGCGCGGCGATTTACGGCGCGTGGAGTCGGCGCACGTCGCGGCGGTCGAGCGTCTGCTCACGGGCGAGCGCGGCGGGCGCGTGGCGGAGTTGCCGTGCGGCGCGCGAATCGAGAGACGGCGCGGACGCTTGCGCTTCCTCTGCGCGTTGAAGCCGGAGCGCGCGGGTTGAACATACCGCCGCCGCGCGCGAGTTGAAAAAGGCCGGAGCGGCAACTAGAATCTGAACGGGCGCGCGGGCGCGTATAAATATGTGTCGCTGCGCCGCGCGAAACGTTACGGCGGCGGGCCTCCGGCGGATTTTCGGATAAGGAGCGTGATGGACGAAAAGATTGTAGAGGTGCACAGCGCGACGGAAATCGCCGAACGCACGGGGGCGCTCGCCTCCGAAATCAACGCCCACTTCGAGGGGCGCGAGTTGACCATGCTCGGCGTGCTCGAAGACAGCTTCGTCTTTCTCGCAGACCTCCTGCGCGCCATGCGTGCGCCCGCGCTACGCACCGCTTTCCTGCGCTTCGACCATCGCTCCTTCGGCGGCGTGCAGGACTTATCCTTCAACACGCCGATTGATATTTCCGGGCGCGACGTGGTGCTCGTCGAGGGCGTGTTAGACACGGGCGTGACGCAGGAATACTTGATGAAACAACTCGAAGCGCGCGGCGCGTCGAGCGTCCGCCTGTGCGTGCTTCTGGACAAGCCCGACCGTCGTCGCACCGGCGTCGAGGCCAACTGGCGGGCCTTTGTGACGCACGAAGACTACGTCGTCGGCTACGGTCTGGGCTTTCAGGAACGCTGGCGCGAGTTGCCTTACTTGGCGACGATTTCGCGCCCCAACGGCGAGGGCGAAACGGCGTCGCAGGGGTTTGAAAAATTGTGATTCGCCGATGAAAACGGCGGTTTCCGCAATCTTCGGAGAGGGCCGCAGGGCACAACTTGGGAGACGCGCGAAGCATCCTAATCAAGTGCTCCGGCAGCCGGACGAAAACTTCCGACGCTCCGTCGTCCGGCGAGAGGGGCAAGGCAAATGAGGGTCATCGAGGAGCGACAAGGGATGCTGAGATAGGGTATCATCAGCGTCGGAGGCGAAAAAATTTTGAGTTCTACTGCAAGACAAATCATCTTCTGGGTGCTCATTCTGGTCGGCGCGGTGCTGCTCTATCAGGTCTTCGTCAATAAGCAGAGCCGCAGCGCGAAGGAGTTGGGCGTCGGTCAATTGAAAGACAAGGTGGTCAAGGGCGAGATAGACAAGCTCACTTTCAGGCAGGGTGAGGTCATCGCCATTGACACGCAGAAGAATGAAATCCACGCGAAACTGTCCAGCGAACCCACGAAAACCGAGTTGACCAAGCTGGCTTGGGAGACCGACCAGAGCGGCAAACAGCGGGTCAAGGATATTATTGACGAGGGCGGCGGGACGAGCATGTTCTGGACGATCCTGATCTCTTGGGCTCCCCTGCTCTTTTTTATCGGTATCTGGATTTTTATGCTCCGGCAGATGCAGGCGGGCGGCAACAAGGCTCTCTCGTTCGGCAAGTCGCGCGCCAAGCTTTTGAACAACCAGCAGAAGCGCGTCACGTTCAAGGACGTGGCGGGCGTCGAGGAAGCGAAAGAGGAACTGCAAGAGATCATCGAGTTTCTCAAGGAGCCGCAGAAGTTTCAGAAACTCGGCGGGCATATCCCGAAAGGCGTGCTGATGATGGGGCCGCCGGGGACGGGCAAGACCTTGCTGGCGCGCGCCGTCGCGGGCGAAGCCAACGTGCCCTTCTTCTCGATTTCGGGTTCCGACTTCGTCGAGATGTTCGTCGGCGTCGGCGCATCGCGCGTCCGCGACCTCTTCGAGCAGGGCAAGAAGAACGCGCCGTGCATCATCTTCATTGACGAGATTGACGCCGTCGGTCGTCATCGCGGCGCAGGTCTAGGCGGCGGGCACGACGAGCGCGAGCAGACCTTGAACCAGTTGCTCGTCGAGATGGACGGCTTCGAATCCAACGACGGCGTCATCCTGATGGCTTCGACCAACCGGCCCGACGTGCTCGACCCCGCGCTCCTGCGGCCCGGACGCTTCGACCGTCGCGTCGTCGTCTCGCGCCCCGACGTGCGCGGGCGCGAAGGCATCCTCAAAGTTCACACGCGCAAAATTCCTCTGGGCGAAGACGTGGACATCAACGTCATCGCGCGCGGCACGCCCGGTTTCACCGGCGCAGATCTCGCCAACCTCGTCAACGAAGCGGCCTTGAACGCCGCGCGCTACAACAAGAAGATCGTCATGATGACGGACTTCGAGTTGGCGAAAGACAAGGTGCTGATGGGCGCGGAACGTAAATCAATGGTCATCTCCAACGAGGAGAAACGCGTCACGGCCTATCACGAAGCGGGCCATACGCTCGTCGGTCTCAAAGTTCCGAACGCCGACCCCGTGCATAAGGTGACGATTATCCCGCGCGGGATGGCGCTCGGCGTCACCCAGCAGTTGCCTGAAGGCGACCGCCACAACTACACGAAGGAGTATCTCGTCGGGCAGATTGCGATTCTCATGGGCGGGCGCATCGCCGAAGAAATCTTCCTCGGCAGCATCACGACGGGCGCGTCCAACGACATCGAGCGCGCCACGGAACTGGCCCGCGCGATGGTCTGCGAGTACGGCATGAGCGAACTCGGGCCGCTCACCTTCGGCAAGAAGGAGGAGCAGATTTTCTTGGGCCGCGAGATCGCGCAGCACCGCGACTTCTCCGAAGATACCGCCATCAAGATTGACCAGGAGGTCAAGAGCATCATCTCGGAGCAGTATGAGCGCGCGCGCACCATCATCATCGAGAACCGCGAAACGATGGTGCGTCTCTCCGAGACCTTGCTCGAACGCGAGTCGCTCGACGGCGTGCAGATTCGTCGCATCGTCGCGGGCCTCCCGCTCGACGACGACCCCTCGAAGTCGAAGGACGACCCCGACCGCCCGCAACTCAAAGAGCCTGCGGTCAACTCGCTCAAACCCATCCTGCCGCCCATCACGGGCAGCAATCCCGCGACCGCGTAAAGCGGAAGTCAAAAGAGTAAAAGAAAAGGCAAAAGTGGAGACACCGTTCTTCACTTTTGCCTTTCGCCTTTCTACTTTTGCCCTCTTTAGTTTACCTTTGCCTTCGTGAATCATGAATGGCAACTCGCGCGGCGCGCGCTCCCCTACGGCGCGCGGACGCTCGTCATGGGCATCCTCAACGTCACGCCCGACAGCTTCAGCGACGGCGGTCGTTTCTTCGATGCCGGGCGCGCGCTCGCACGCGCCGAAGAGATGATCGCCGAAGGCGCGGACATCATAGACATCGGCGGCGAATCAACGCGACCGGGAGCGAGCCCCGTGGCGGAGGAGGAGGAGATACGTCGGATCGTCCCCGTCCTGAATGCGCTCGTCAAAAAAATACGGGTTCCCGTCTCCGTTGATACGACGAAGGCTGCGGTCGCGCGCGCCGCGCTCGAAGCGGGTGCAGAGATTATCAACGACATCTCCGCCCTGCGCTTCGACCCGCAACTCGCCGACGTGGCCGCGCACGCACGCGCCGGACTCGTCCTCATGCACTCGCGCGGAACCCTTGAGACGCTACACAGCCAGCCGTTCGTCGAGGATATTTTGCCAGAAGTTGCGGAGAGCCTGCGCCGCAGCATCGCGGAGGCCGAACGGCGCGGCGTCGCGCGCGCCTGCATCGCGGTTGACATCGGGATAGGCTTCGGCAAAAGCCCGCAACAGAACGTCGAACTGCTCGCGCGTCTGCCAAAACTTGCACGCGACTTCGAGGGATTTCCCCTCGTCGTCGGCACGTCGCGCAAACGCTTTATCGGCGCGCTGCTCGACAACGCGCCCGTCGGCGAACGCCTCCACGGCACGCTCGCGACCGTCACCGCAGCCATCCTCCACGGCGCACACATCGTCCGCGTCCACGACGTGCGCCCCGCCGCCGACGCCGCACGCGTCGCCGAAGCGATCAGAGCCGTGAATCGTGAATCCTGAATCGTGAATAGATATGTGATTAATGCAGTTATCTATTTACGATTTACGATTCACGATTTACTACTATATATTGTGCGACAGCGTTTGATGAGAGTCGTGATTTCGGAGAGGAAATTTTCAAGAGCATGTTCTTCAAGAAGAAATTTTGGCGCGGCGCGGCGTTCGTCCTTGTGCTCGGGTGCGCGTCGGGCTTCACGGAATGCTACAAGCCTGTGAAGCACGGCTCGCTGCCGACACACATTCGCACGGTCGCCGTTCCGGCGTTTCAGAACAACGCGCTGCGCTACAAAATCGAGACGCGTTTCACCGAAGCCGTGAGCAACGAAATCATCCGTCGCGCGCGCGGCCTGCGCGTCCAGAGCGAGCGCGAGGACGCCGACGCGGTGGTGGACGGAGTGATTAAAAACTTCTATTTCTCCGGCGTGCTGTTGGATAGTCGCGGGCGTTCGCGCATCTTTGAAGTGACCATCGAGGCCGCCGTCACCGTGCGCGATCAGGTGGAAAACAAGGTGCTCTACGACAATCAAAACTACGTCTTTCGCGGCGAGTTCGAGTTCACGAGCGACCCGCGCTCCTTCTTCAACGAGGAAGACCCCGCCGTCCAACGCCTCGCGCGCAGCTTCGCAGAAAGTCTCGTCTCCACGCTCGTCAACGGCTTCGGGGTGACACAGGAAAAGTGACGACGCACACGCGCGAAGATTTGAAGCGCGCCCTCAAGGCCGGAAACATCGCGCCGCTCTACGTGCTGTTCGGCGCGGAGGGCTACCTGCGCGACGCGGCGGCCCGCGCCATCGCCGACGCCGCGCTTCATGACGCGTCGCTGCGTGAGTTCAACGAGGCGAGTTTCAGCCTCGCCAGCACGGACGTGCAACAGGCGATTGCCGCCGCCGAACAACTGCCGATGATGGGGACGCGGCGCGTCGTGCGCATCACGGAGTTTGCGCGCCTCCAGCGCGAGGCGGACGAGAGCGCGCTCATGCGTTATCTCGCGCGCCCCGTCGAATCATCGGTCGTCGTCTTCGTCGCCGACGATCTCGACAAGCGACGCAAGCTCACCAAGACCCTGCTCGACGCGTGCTTCAGCGTCGAGTTTGCCGCGCTCAAAGATGCGGAACTCTCGACGTGGGCGCGCGCCCGCCTGCGCGACTTGAAAGCCGAGACGGACGACCGGACGCTTCATCAGATAATCGCGCTCGTCGGCACGAGCGTCCGGCAGTTGGCGACGGAGTTGGATAAACTGGCGACCGCCGCGCTCCCTTCGGGACGCATCACGATGGAGTTGGTCGAAACGCTCGTCGGGCGTTCACGCGAGCTTTCCAACTTCGAGTTGACCGACTACTTAATCGCGCGCGACCGACGCCGTGCGCTCCAAACGCTGCGCCGCCTGCTCGACGACGGCGCGGAGCCTCCGATGCTCATCGGGCTGCTCGCCAGCAACTATCATCGCCTCGCGCTCGCCAAAGAACTGATGTCGCGCGGCTCGCCCAACGACGAGGTGTTCCGGCTCGCCGCCGTCCCCTACAGCAAGCGCGAAGATTTTCTCGCCACCGCGCGCCGCACCGATGCCGCCACGCTCTCGCAACGCATCCGACGCATCGCCGACGCCGACCTCGCCATCAAAACTTCACAGGCCACCCCGCGCCTCCAACTCGAAATCCTCGTCTGCGAACTGGCAAGCTGACAGCCGCCGTCAGCAGTCCGCAAGAGAACGGCGCATCTGTTTGAGTGCGGCTCTACGCGCTGAATATTTTTCTGCTCACTTCTATTTTATTCGAGCGGTTGCAAATCGGGTTCGAGCCAAACGTTGCGCGCCTCGTCGGAGTCGAGGCGTTCCTTTGTGTAGTATTTGTAGATGAGACTCGAATCAGGGAAGGCTTCGAGCAGGCGGTTGGCGGAGTCCGCGAGCGTCGAGCGCGGGTCTTGGCGGTCGAGGAAAGCGCGCACGCGCTTGAGCCAGAAGAGCGTGATCGTCTCGTGATAGACCTGCGCTTCGACGCCGTGATGACGGAGGAAACGGAAAAGATTCGCGCGGATGCGTTCGAGTGCGACGCTGACGGGCGCGTCCCGCAGATAGAGCAGCGCGACGATCAAGTGCTGCCGGTGCTTGAAGTGGTCGGGCGCGACGGCGCAAGTCTCGAAGTCCCGGAGCACGTCTCCGAGTTCGGCGTCGCTCTCGTAGGGTTGCGGTTCGTTCGTCTCGAAACTCATCGGCTGCCTCCGTCTCTCTGCGAATGATGGGCGTGCCATCCCGCGCGCCGCTTCAAACGTGCGCGCAAAAATAGACGAGGCGAACCGATCAACTCGATTCGCCTCGCCCGTCCTGATATTTTGTCTCTCGCCCGGTTACTTCTTGCCCGCTTCGTTGACGTTGATCGTGAGCCGCGATTTATAGCGCGCGGCGGCGTTGCGATGAAGCACGCCCTTCTGCACGGCCTTGTCAATGAGCGAGATGGTGGCGGGAAGCAGCGTCGGCGCGTCGCCTTCGCCCGCAAGCGCGGCGCGCAGGGTTTTGATGCCGGTGCGCAGCCGTCCGCGATTGCTGCGATTGACGAGGCGTCGCTTTTCGTTCTGGCGCATCCGCTTTTCTGCTGACTTGTGATTAGGCATAACGATAATTCTCCGACTCCGAAAACTTCTCTTTCCTCGATGAATAATTGACGTTTGAGATGCGATAGACAGTCCGTTAAGTGTCGAACGCAAAGCGGAGAGTATAGGTGTCGGGAAGTGTCGTGTCAAGGCACGAGGACGTGAGCGGGCGGGCCGTGGAGAGGCTTTCAGGTCGCACTTTGGCTCGTCTTCGTTGACACTCGGACGGCTCGTGTTGTAGCGTTTTGCCTGCGATTATGCAAGCCACTTTAACGCATCCTCATCCCGCTGCCCGTCCGGCGCAGCAACACGACCCGCAGCAAGGAGATTGCCTCTTCCATTGAAAAAAATCGAACTACCGCCCAGAGGGATCGAGACGCTTTTCGGCGTCCACGACCAGAACATCAAGTATCTGGAATCGCTGCTCGACGTGCGCATTGACGCGCGCGGCCAAGACCTGACGGTTGACGGCGACCCGAAGGATGTCGCCACCGTCGAGCGCATTCTCGAAGACTTCTCCGCGCTCTTCAGCGAAGGGAAAACCTTCACCGACCGCGAACTCCGCGAAGCCTTCGCGCAGATCGCCGAAGACCGCGCCTACTCGCTCCGCGACTATTTCACCAAAGCGCGCTTCAATCCGGCGGGCAAAAAACAGGTCGCCCCCAAGTCGGCCACGCAGCGCCGCTACATCGAAGCGATTCAGAACAACGATGTCGTCTTCGGCATCGGCGTCGCCGGGACGGGCAAAACCTATCTCGCCGTGGCGATGGCCGTGCAAGCCCTGATGCAGAAGCAGGTGAGCCGCATCATCCTCGCCCGACCGGCGGTCGAGGCGGGCGAGCGTCTCGGATTCCTGCCCGGCGACTTGCAGGAGAAGGTTGACCCCTACCTCCGCCCGCTCTACGACGCCCTCTTCGACCTGATTGACGCCGAACGCGTCACCAAGCTGCTGGAAAAACGCATCATCGAAATCGCCCCGCTCGCCTTCATGCGCGGAAGGACGTTAGCAGATGCTTTTATCATCCTCGACGAAGCGCAGAACACGACGAGCGAGCAGATGAAAATGTTCCTCACGCGCATCGGCTACGGCTCGAAGGCCGTCATCACCGGCGACGTAACGCAGATAGATTTGCCGACCGGCAAACGCAGCGGCCTCATCGAAGCCGAACGCGTGCTCTCCGGCGTCGAAGGCATCGAGTTCGTCTACTTCACCGAAAAAGATGTCGTCCGCCACCGCCTCGTCCAGCTCATCATCAAGGCTTACGAAAAGCATTCGAACAAGGCCAATCTTTAACGCCGTGGACGAAGGAACACAACCATGCCCCCTGACCCACTGACGACAACCGCCCTCGCAGGAGTTGGCGCATGGGCCTGGGACAAGTACGGCAAGACCATCACGGATAAAGCCGTGGGCGCGGTCAAAGGCCGTTGGAGTAAGTTTCAGTGGAAGGATGCAGCGGAGAACTACCGCAAGAAAATCAAAAAGCTGTACGGCACGATGCAGATTATGGGGATGGCCGAGCCTGTCCCGCTCGACGACATCTTCACCGACGCGTACATGCTGGATAAGCCAACGGCCTTCGGCCGCTTTGACATCGAACTCTTGAAACAGATGTCCGCCGACCCGGACGCGCCGCCGCCTCAAGCCAAGCGCATCAACGGTCTTCGACTGGTCAGGGAAAAAGGCAACCTCTTCATTTTAGGCAAACCCGGCGCGGGCAAAACAACCTTCCTCAAATATATCGCTTTACAGGCCGCCGAGCAGAACATTGATAAAATCCCAATCTTCGTTTCCCTCAAACACTGGGCCGATTCCGGTACGGAGTTGTTGCCCTTCATCGCAGAGCGTTTCGACGTCTGCGACTTTCCCGATGCGCCTCCGTTTGTCGAGGAACTATTGAAATCGGGCAATGCGATTGTGCTATTTGATGGCCTCGACGAAGTGAACCAAGAGAGCGGGCAAAGGGACAAGCAGACGCGCGCGATGAACAACTTCATCGAGAAGTATGACCGGACGCAATGCCTTATCACCTGCCGCATCGCCGCCAGCGATTACTCGTTCAAGCCTTTCACGTATGTAGAGATTGCCGACTTCACGGAGAGACAGATTCAAACATTT
>DATLMV010000210.1:0-31122 GCA_035537095.1 Pyrinomonadaceae bacterium | reverse complement strand
TGAAATCGCCCGCCGACCTGCCCGCCGACGCCGAGGGCGGGGCGGACGAAAGTTGAAGTGTTAAAATGTTCATGAGAGATCAGTAGCCAACGACGAGTCACCGTGCGGAGTTTCGGGCGCACTCGAACCGTTCCCTTGTTCTAAGGCCCGAAGCGCATTCCAGAAAGGTAGAAACTTTTATGCCAAAAACAGAGAGCACACAACATAAACTCAGCCGCGTGCGCGCTCCCCGTGTGCACCTGACCTACGACGTGGAGGTGGGCGACGCCATCGAGATGAAGGAGTTGCCCTTCGTCGTCGGCGTCATGGGCGACTTCTCGGGCAAGCCCGACGAACCGCTCCCGAAACTCTCGGGCCGCAAGTTCATCGAGATTGACCGCGACAACTTCGACAAGGTGCTCGCCGGAATGAAGCCGCGCCTCGCCTTCCGCGTCGAGAATCGCCTGAGCGACGACGGCAGCAAGATGAACGTCGAGTTGCGTTTCAACTCGCTCGACGATTTCACGCCCGACCGCGTCGTCGAACAGGTCGAACCCCTGCGCCGTCTCGTCGAGGCGCGCCGTCGCCTCTCCGACCTGCTCTCGAAGATGGACGGCAACGACCGGCTCGAAGAACTGTTGAACGAAGTGGTCAATAGTACCGGCGACGCCAAGAAGCAGTTGAGCGCGCAGTTGGGGATAGAAGCTGGCGCGGCAACGTCCGATACCGGCGACACAAAGAAGGAGGACTCCAATGAGTAGGGACGCAAACAAGGCCACGACCACTTCGATCACCACCGAGACGGACGAGACCGATCTCCTCAGCCGTATTCTCAAAGAGGGCCGCCTCGCGCGCGACGATCATCAGGCCGAGCAGGCCAAAGACATGATCGCCGAGTTTGTGCAGCAGGTGATGCAGGGCCAGATGGTCGTCTCCAAAGACATGGAGGCCACCATCAACGCGCGCATCGCCGCGATAGACAAAGTGCTCTCCGCGCAACTCAACGAGGTGATGCACGCCGAAGAGTTTCAGCGTCTCGAAGCCTCTTGGCGCGGCCTCCATCATCTGGTGATGAACAGCGAGACGGGGACGATGCTCAAAATCCGCGTCCTCAACGCCACCAAAAAAGAGCTTGGCAAAGACCTTGAGCGGGCCGCCGAGTTCGACCAGTCGGCCCTCTTCAAGAAGATTTACGAGGAGGAGTTCGGCATGTTCGGCGGTGCTCCCTACGGCGCGCTGATCGGCGACTACGAGTTCAACAACCAGCCGCAGGACATCGCGCTGCTGGAGAAAATCTCGAACGTCGCCGCCTCCGCACACGCGCCCTTCATCTCCGCCGCCGCGCCGCAACTTTTCGGCTGGGACAGCTTCACCGAACTCGAAGGCGTCCGCGATCTCGCCAAGATTTTCGAGCGCACGGAGTTTGCCAAGTATCGCTCCTTCCGCGAATCCGAGGACTCGCGCTACGTCGGCTTGACGCTCCCGCACACGCTGATGCGTCTCCCTTACGGCGCGGAGACCATCCCGACCGAAAACTTCAACTTTGAAGAGGACGTGGACGGCAAAGACCACAAGAAGTATCTCTGGGGCAACGCCGCTTACTCGTTCGGCACGCGCCTGACCGAAGCCTTCGCCAAGTATCAATGGACGGCGGCGATTCGCGGCGTCGAGGGCGGCGGGCTCGTGCAAGGGTTGCCCACGCATACTTTCAAAACCGACGAAGGCGACGTGGCCTTGAAGTGCCCGACCGAGATTGCTATCACCGACCGCCGCGAGAAGGAGTTCTCCGACCTCGGTTTTATCCCGCTCGTCCATTGCAAGAACACCGACTACGCGGCCTTCTTCGCCGCGCAGTCCGCGCAGAAGTCCAAGAAGTACGACACGGACGCGGCCAACGCCAACGCGCGTCTCTCGACGCAGTTGCAATACATCCTCGCCGTCTCGCGCTTCGCGCACTATCTCAAGGCCATGATGCGCGACAAGATCGGCTCGTTCCAGACGCGCAAAAACATCGAGGACTATCTCAACCGCTGGATCACCAACTACGTGATGCTCGACGACGACGCCGGACAGGAGATGAAGGCGCAATATCCCCTGCGCGAAGCGCGCATCGAAGTCGTCGAAGTCAAGGGCAAGCCCGGCGTCTATAAGGCCGTCTCTTTTCTCAAGCCCCATTTTCAGCTTGACGAACTGACGGTCTCCCTGCGACTCGTGGCCGAACTGCCGCCGCCCGCGCAGAAGTGAATCCTCAAGGCTTACCGCATCCGGCGGCAGCCGCAGAGCAGCAAGCGAGCCCGCGCGCGCACGCTCGGCTGTCGCCGGAAATTCTTTGAAGAAGTTTAATCCGCAACTCACTCTTCGCGGCAAAACCGCCGCCCCCCTGCGTCTATCTGGCAGCAGCGGTTAATCGAGACACCCAAGTTCACACCACCGAAGGAGAAGAGATCATGGCAGTTGACATGTTTTTGAAGATTGAAGGGATTGACGGCGAAAGCACCGACGACAAGCACAAGAAGGAGATTGAAGTGCTGTCCTTCTCGTGGGGCATCGCCCAACAGCGTTCGGCTTCCGCCAGTTCCGCCGGTTCGCTCTCGGCGCAGCGCGCCGACTTTCACGATTTCTCCGTCGTCAAGGCGATTGACATCGCGTCCCCCAAACTCGCGCTCGCCTGCGCCGACGGCACGCACCTCAAGAGCATCCGCTTGGAAATCTGCCGTGCGGGCGGCGACAAGCAGCCCTACATGGAGTACAAGTTCACGGACGTGATCGTCACCAACTTCCGTCCCGGCGGCAGCGGCCACAGCGAGTCGCTTCCGCTCGAAGAGATCGCCTTCGCTTACGGCAAAGCCGAATGGGCCTACACGAAGACGGATGTCGTCGGCGGCAAGGGCGCGGGCAAGTCTCCCGCCGGTTGGGACTTGAAGGCCAACAAGAAGGTCTAACTATCGAACCAACTGCTTCGGCCCCGTCTGCCCGGCGCAACCCGGCGCGGCAACCACACAGGCAAGGGCGGAAGCGAGTCGGAGATGTTCCCGCTTGGGTTTCTCACCCGAGCCGCCAACACCCCCGACTCGCCTTCCGCCCTTGCCGACTGTCGTTTGAGGAATAGAGGTTGGATGTTAGATTTTGGATGCTAGTCTCCGGTCTTTATCCAACATCCGGCCTCCAACATCCGACATCCGCTTTTTATGGCTCGAACTGACAACGAAATTCGCATCACGCTCTCGGTGCTCGACCGCCTGATTGACGAGGAGCCGCACAATAAGAAGCGCGAGCCTCCGGCGTCGCGCGCGAAGAATTTGCGCCAGTTGAAACAATCCCTGCGGCGCGACCTCGAACTGCTGCTCAACACGCGACAGATACAGGACTTGCCCCCCGACCTCAAAGAGGTTAATCATTCGGTGGCGGCCTACGGTCTGCCCGACTATTCTTCGGCCAACGTCAAGAGCACGGCTGACCAGAACCGGATGCGCCGCTCGCTCGAAAGCCTGATCTCCACTTTCGAGCCGCGCCTGCAAGAAGTGACGGTCACGCTCGAACCCGCGCGCGACACCGAACGCGCCCTGCGTTTTCGCATTGACGCTCAACTGATGGTCGAGCCGACGCCCGAGCCCGTCACCTTCGACACCGTGCTCCAACTCGTCAACGGCGAATACAAAGTGCACGGAGACGCGTAGGGGCGCGGGCGGTCGGCGTCCGCCGTTCGGATTGAATTTGCAGAGACGGCATCCGTCTCGCATCACACATCACGAGGAGAACTTCATGGCCTACAAAGAGACGACGGACGATCCGGGTTTTCCCTATTTCTATAACGTCCACATGTCGGTCGGGAGAGGCTGCCCGAACATGGTCGAGGACGTGCTGCTGGTTCAGTATCTTCTCTATAAAATCTACCAGAATCCGGGCAGCCTGCCCGTCCCGCGCGGGCAGATGGTGGTTGACGGCATCTGCGGGCCGGTGACGCTGAATTGGATTTTGAGCTTTCAGAAACATACGAGAGCATTGGGACGGCCAATCTTTCCCGACGGGCGGGTTGACCCCGGACAGGAAATAGTCGGCAAGCACAATCACCAGTTCACGATTATCGAGTTGAACGGTTCGTTCAAAAAGCGCGAGCCTTTTCTCTTCGCCAATCTGGCGAGCGCGCCGGATGCGCCGCCGCGCCTGACGGCGGTGCTCGCCTGAGTTTTGTTGAACGGCTGCGCCGCCTCTGTTCAAGCGGGCCGCCTTTTGCCGACGAACTTTCGCCGACGAAATTTCCCTGACCTGTACGGCTACCGATGAGAGACGAGCTACTTGGATATTACGAGCGCGAGTTGGCCTTTCTGCGGCAGATGGGCGCGGAGTTTGCGCGCAAGCATGAGAAGGTGGCGGCGCGGCTCTCCATCGAGGGCGATAAGGTGGCCGACCCGCACGTCGAGCGGATGCTTGAGGCTTTCGCTTTTCTGGCGAGCCGCATCCACTTGAAGATTGACGACGAGTTTCCCGAAGTCACCGAATCGCTCCTCAACGTTCTGTACCCGCACTACCTCGCGCCCATCCCTTCGATGACCATCGTCAAGTTCACGCTCGACCCCGAACAGGGCAAGCTGACGACCGGCTATACGATTCCGCGCGAAACCACTCTCTATTCCAAAGACGTGAAGGGTTCGCCCTGCCGCTTCCGCACCAACTACCCGGTCGCGCTCTGGCCGCTGGAGGTCGCCTCCGCCGCCATCGAATCGCGCGACCCCGTGGACGCGCGCGGCAAGTGGATGGAGGCGTCTATCCGTCTGAGCATCCGTTGTCTCAACAACACGACGCTCTCCGAACTCCTGAGCGGCGAAGGCGAAGACGCGCGCCCCATCGAGAGCCTCCGCTTTTATCTGAACGGCGAACTGCAACTCGTCCACCTGCTCTACGAGATGATCTTCAACAACGCGGTGCGCGTCGAACTGCGTGCGACGACGAAGGACGCCAAAGCGAAAAAGTCCGGCGGCCACCGGAAACAGCAGCAAGCCTCTTTCACCCTGCCGCCGGAGAGCATTCGCCCCGTCGGGTTCGCCGCCGACGAAGGGATGCTGCAATACACGGCGCGCTCCTTCCCCGGCTATCGCCTGCTGACGGAATATTTCACCTTCCCCGAAAAGTTTCTCTTCTTCGACGTGACGGGCCTGCGCGCGGCGGCGCAGACGGGCGACTTCGGCGATCAGTTCGACATCCTGATTCACTTGCAGAACATCACGCCGCCGCGCTTCACCGTGGACGCGGGCACGTTCCAACTCGGCTGCGCCCCCGCCATCAATCTCTTCAAGAAGATCGCCGAGCCGATTCAGTTGACCGCCGAACAGAACGAGTATCACGTCATCCCGGACGTGCACCGGCAGATGGCGACCGAAGTCTATTCGGTTGACGCCGTGACGACCACCGACCCCTACCTCAAACGCTCGCGCCACTTTCAACCCTTCTACTCAGTCAAACATTCGGAGGGGCGCGAGGAGGCGGAACGCACCTTCTGGTACGCGACGCGCCGCCCGTCGCAGCGCGAGGACGACGACGGCACGGAGGTCTTCCTCTCGCTCGTTGATCTGGGCTTCGACCCGCACGTCCCCGCTGTCGAAACCGTCACCGTCCACACGACGGCGACCAACCGCGACCTGCCCGCCGAGTTACCCTTCGGCGGTCTGGGCGGCACGGAGAGCGACTTCTCGATTGAGGGCACGGGGCCGCTCACGCGCGTGCGCGTGCTGCGTAAACCGACGCGGGCGGTTCGCCCGCCGCTGCGTCGCGGCGCGCATTGGCGTCTGATCTCGCATCTCTCGCTCAATCATCTCTCCATCGCCGAAGGGCCGAACGCCGACGATGCCGCCGGGGCGTTGCGCGAGATTCTGATGCTCTACGATTTCATGGATTCGGCGGCGACGCGCAAGCAGGTGACGGGCATCAAGCGCGTGTCGAGCCGCAGGGTCGTGCGTCGTCTCGCGGGGTCGCGCATCGGCGCAGGCTTCCTGCGGGGCTTGGAGACGACCATCGAGTTCGACGAGGACTTCTACGTCGGGAGCGGCGTCTATCTCTTCGCCTCCGTGCTCGAACGCTTCCTCGGTCTCTACGTCTCCGTCAATTCATTCAACCAACTCGTCGCCACCACGCAACAGCGAGAAGGGGAACTCAAACGATGGCCTCCGAGGGCCGGAGAAACGCTGCTCCTCTGACCGGAGTGCTGTTTGACGAGTCGTACCGCTTCGAGTTTTTTCAAGCGGTGCGGCTGCTCGAACGCATCTTCAAGGAGCGACAACCGGTCGGGCGCATCGGCAGCGCGCCCGCCGACGAAGTCGTGCGCTTTCGCACGCGCCAGTCGCTCGACTTTCCGGCCAGCCAGATTTACGAGATGCAACGCGGAACGCGAGCCGCCGTCGCAGCAGCAGCAGGTGACGACGGCGACGAAGCGTCGCCCGTCGAGCCGCAGCCGCAGATGCACGTCGCCTTCATGGGCCTCACCGGCCCGATGGGCGTCCTGCCCCGGCACTATACGGAACTCATCGCCGAGCGCGTCCGCGCCAAAGACCATGCGCTCTGGGAGTTTCTCGACATCTTCAACCATCGCCTGCTCTCGCTCTTTTATCGCGCGTGGGAGAAGTATCGTTTCACGGTCGCATACGAGCGCGGCGACCGCGACCGCTTCACCGAGTATCTGTTCGACATCGTCGGGCTCGGCACGCGCGGACTGCAAGACCGCCTGCGGATGCGCGACGAGGGCTTGCTCTTCTACGGCGGCCTCATCGCGCAACGCCCGCACTCGGCGAGCGCGATGGCGGCCATCCTCGCCGACCGCTTCGGCGTCCCTGCGCGCGTCGAGCAATTCTCCGGTCAATGGCTTAAAATCGAGCCCGACAGCGTGACGCGGCTCGGCGCGGCCAACAGCGAACTCGGCGTCAGCACCATCGTCGGCGCGCGCGTCTGGGACGAACAGTCCAAGTTTCGCCTGCGCTTCGGCCCGCTCGCGTTACAACAGTTTCTGAATCTGATACCTTCCGGCGGGAACTTCCAGCCCGCCACGCGGCTGACGAGATTTCTCGCCGGAGCCGAGTTTGATTTCGACGTGCAACTCACGCTCCGGGCCGCCGAAGTGCCCCCGACCGTCCTGACGACGCGCGCCAAACGCCGCCCCATGCTCGGTTGGACGACGTGGCTCAAGACACAGGAATTTACCGAAGACGATTCTCAGGTCGTGCTCTCGGTGAACAACTGAGAACAGATGTTAGAGGATAGATATCGGATGTCGGTTTTGGTCTTGACCCGACATCTGACCTCCGACATCCATCATCTCGCTTTGAAGGGATAACATCATGGATGTGAACTTTCTGAAAGCTCTCATCGGCAGGCTCGACGACACTTGCCGCAACGCGCTGCAAGGGGCGGCGGGCCTGTGCCTGACGCGCACGAATTACGACGTGGACATCGAGCACCTGCTGCTCAAGTTGCTCGACGTGAACGGGACTGACCTTGAGCGCATCCTGCGCCACTTCGAGATCAATCAGGGCCATCTCGCGGGCGACCTGATGCGCGCCCTCGACCGTCTCAAGACCGGCAACACGCGCACGCCCGACTTCTCGCCCCATCTCCCGCGTCTCATGCAGGAAGCGTGGCTGCTGGCCTCCATCGAGTACGGCGCGAACCGCATTCGCTCCGGTCATCTCGTGCTCGCGCTCTTGACGAACGACAATCTGGCGCGGCTCGCGCGCGAGTTGTCCAAAGAGTTCGGCAAGATTTCGGTCGAGACGTTGCAGAAAAGCTTGCGCGACATCATCGCCGGTTCGGGCGAGGACAGGGAGGCCGGAAGCTTCGCCGCGCAGGAGGGCGCGGGTCGTGAAGCGACGGCGGACGCGGACGCCCCGGCTGGTGCGGGCGGCAAGACCAAAGCCTTAGACCAGTTCACCGTTGACCTGACGGCCAAAGCGCGCGAGGGCAAGATTGACCCCGTGCTCGGTCGTGACTTCGAGATTCGACAGGTGGTTGACATCCTCACGCGCCGCCGACAGAACAACCCGATTCTGACGGGCGAGGCGGGCGTCGGGAAGACGGCGGTCGTCGAGGGCTTCGCGCTCCGCATCGCCGAGGGCGACGTGCCCGAGCCCTTGAAGAACGTCGCCGTCCGCACGCTCGACCTCGGTCTGTTGCAGGCGGGCGCGGGCATCAAAGGCGAGTTTGAGAATCGCCTGAAGTCGGTTATCGAGGAGGTCAAATCCTCGCCGCAGCCCATCATCCTCTTCATAGACGAAGCGCACACGATGATCGGCGCGGGCGGGCAGGCCGGACAAAACGACGCGGCGAATCTGTTGAAGCCCGCGCTCGCGCGCGGCGAGCTTCGCACCATCGCGGCGACGACGTGGGCCGAATACAAGAAATATTTCGAGAAGGACGCCGCGCTCGCGCGCCGTTTTCCGGTGGTGAAAGTCGAGGAGCCTTCCGAAGAACAGGCCATCGTCATGATGCGCGGCCTGACCGAGACTTTGGAGAATCATCACAAGGTTCGCATTCTCGAAGAGGGCGTCGAAGATGCGGTGCGGCTGTCGCATCGTTACATCTCCGGTCGCCAGTTGCCCGACAAAGCCGTCAGCGTGCTCGATACGGCGTGCGCGAAGGTCGCGATGGGACAGGCGGCCACCCCGCCCGCGATTGAAGACGCCGGGCGTCGCATCGAGCAGATGACGACGGAGATTCGCGCGCTCGAACGCGAGGCCGCGACCGGCACAGACCATGCCGAACGCATCGAGGAGTTGCGGGCGGCGCAGGCGGAGGAAGACAACCGCCTGACGCTCCTGCGTAAGCAATGGGAGATCGAGCGCGAGATGATCGAGCGCATCCGCGAAGTCCGCACGCAACTCGAACAGCAGGCCGCGCGCGGCAACGGCCACGGCACAGCCGACTTGCAGGAGGCGGCGGAGGTCGCCGCCGAAGCCGCGCTCGCCGGACAGACCGCGAAGGCCGCAGCAGCCGCGATGCCTGCCGTGCCCGTTGACGCCGACGCCCTGCGCGCGCAACTCAGCCGGATGAACGACGAACTCTCGGCGATTCAGGGCGAGTCGCCGCTGATGCAGGCGACCGTCAACTCGCAGACCATCGCCGAAGTCATCTCCGGCTGGACGGGCATCCCCGTCGGCAAGATGTTGACGGATGAGATCAACACCGTCATGCAACTCAAAGACATCCTCGAACGCCGCGTCATCGGCCAGTCGCACGCGCTCGAAGCCATCGCGCAGCGCATCCGCACGGCGCGCGCCAACCTGACAGACCCGCGCCGTCCCGTCGGCGTCTTCCTGCTCGTCGGCCCGTCGGGCGTCGGCAAGACCGAGACGGCCCTGACGCTCGCGGACATCCTCTACGGCGGCGAGCGCAATCTCGTCACCATCAACATGAGCGAGTATCAGGAGTCGCACACGGTATCGTCCTTGAAGGGTTCGCCGCCGGGTTACGTCGGCTACGGCGAGGGCGGCGTGCTGACGGAGGCGGTGAGGCGCAAGCCCTATTCGGTCGTCCTGCTCGACGAGGTGGAGAAGGCGCACCCCGACGTGATGGAGCTTTTCTATCAGGTCTTCGACAAAGGGATGCTCGAAGACGGCGAAGGGCGCGAGATTGATTTCAAGAACACGTTGATCCTGCTCACGTCGAACGTCGCGACCGACATCATGATGAAGCTTTCGTCCGACCCCGACACGCGACCCGAACCCGAAGGGATGGTCGAGGCCATCCGGCCCGAACTCATCAAGGTCTTCAAGCCCGCGCTGCTCGGGCGGATGGTGGTCGTGCCTTACTATCCGATCACCGACGACGTGATGCGCCAGATTATCCGCCTCCAACTCGGGCGCATCGGCAAGCGGCTCGACGAAAATCACGGCGCGGAGTTTGTTTACGACGATGCGGTGGTTGACGAAATCGCCAACCGCTGCAAGGAGGTGGAATCCGGCGCGCGCAACGTTGACCACATCCTGACGCGCACCCTTCTGCCCGAAATGTCCGGCGAATTTCTCTCGCGCATGGCGACGGGGCAAATGCTCGCCCGCGTACACGTCAGTATAGGTGAGGGCGGCGCGTTCAAGTACGACATCATGTGAGGCGTTCAGCCGTCGTGCTCAAACGTTTTCCGAGGTATCCGTGCTGCCACACGGATAACTCACGGCAGGCTTCCGCCGACGCTTAATGAACCGGCGTCGGACAGAAACGATGCGGAGAGTGTGACTCGATGGGAGATTGGCCGGATCGTACAGGAGAAGCTCCTGAATTCCTGAGGGGCGGCATCGCGTGGTGGGACGGCGCTCCGGCGAACTCACCTGCGGGCGGCCCCGGCCCCGGTTATTTCCGTGTCTATATGGAAAGGGCCGGGGCTACGTTCAGAGCCTCTTACGAGTATGTCGAACAGCAGACAAGGCCGCTCCGCGATTGGGCGATGGGCACGGCCAACAGCGTCGTCGCTTATTCGCAGGAGACGATAGACGGCGTGATGTGCGTCTACGAGGCGAGAAATAAGGCCGTCGAACTCGCGCCGGAGATAATTCTGGAGGAGACGGGCCGGGGCCTCAAGGATTTAGTGTCGGGCCTGCTTCCGGGGCTACTGTTGGTGGCGGCGGTGCTGGCCCTGACCACTATCGCCGGGGGCGCGGTCGGCGCGCTGCTCGGGGCCATCGGCGGGCTCGGCGCGGGCGCAATTCCGGGTACGGCCATCGGCGCAGGCGTCGGGCTCGACATCGGTATCGCGTTGCTGACGTGGGCCGGACTGGTGATGCTCGTCGAGTTCATCGGCAAGAAGTTAATCGAAGTGGTCAACCTGTTGGTCGAGGGCGTCTCGATAGCATGGGCAGCGAGAAAGAAACATGGCCCCGACCGTGAGGCGACCATCTATATCGGCGCACGAAAGATGGCGCGGTCAATCGGCGTCTTCTTCCGGTTGATACTGGAAGGAATCGTCCTCTTTCTGGTGGGCAAGGCGACGGGCCGGGCCGCGCGCCCGCTCGCCGAACAGATTGCGCAGGCCCGGCGCAACGTGCCGGGGCTGGTTGAAGGTCTGCGCCGGAGCAGGCTCGGAGGGGGATTCGCTCGATGGGTCGAGAGCAACTGGGAGGCGCTCGTCAGAGACCCCAAGCTCAATCCCGAGTTGCCCAAGGCTTCGAGCGGAGGAGCCGCGCCCGCGTCCAAGCCGTCTCCTGCCGGGAAACCCGCGCCGAAGAAGAAGCCTGCGCCCGTCAAACCACCCAAGCAGGGCGGAGCGTACAAAGATGTCCCGGCCAACGGCGGCGAGGTTCATCACACTCCGGCGGATTCGATTAGCCCGCTCAGCCGGGATAAAGGCCCCGGCTTCAGGATGGAGAAGAAAGACCACTACAAGACTGCGAGTTGGGGCAGTTCCAAAGAAGCGAAGGCTTACCGGGCGGCACAGAAGAAGCTGATTGACGAGGGTCGTTTCCGCCAAGCGATAGAGATGGACATCAAAGACGTTCGCTCCAAGTTCGGCAATAAGTATGATACGGGTATCAAAGAGATGCTCGAATATGTGGAGACGCTGCCGCCGGTCAAACCGAAAACTTGAGAGAGGATTTAGCTGATGCGTTTAATAATCAGACCCTATGACGGGGTCGGGCCGGTAGATTTCGGGATGCCGACGAAGGAGGTACGGGCGGCGGTCGGGACGGTCTTCACGTCCTTCAAAAAAACGCCGGTCGCGGAGTTGCCGACCGACGCCTTCGACAGCCTCGGCATTCACGTCTATTACAAGCAGCCCGGAGTTTGCGAGGCCGTCGAGATGGCATCTCCCGCCGAGCCGATTTTTCAGGACGAGCCGTTGTTCAATCGTCCCTTCGCGGAGCTTCGCCGCTGGTTCAAAAAAATTGACCCGCAGATTGAGGTTGACGAGTCGGGGCTGACCTCTTACAAATTCGGCATCGCCCTCTATGCGCCGTCGTCGGCGGACGAACCGCAACTGCCGGTCGAGGGCGTGCTGGTCTTCGCAAAGGGATACTACGATTGATGCGGCCCTCTGCGCGCGCGCGCGTGCGCCGTTTGCCCGCGCAGGCAAGAGCAGAGCGATTTTTCCGTCTAACAGGTGTAGTGCCGGAATTACAGGAGAAGCTAAATGGCTGAGTACACTCAAGAGAACCGGGTGATTCGGGTGCACACGCCGCTCGGCCCGGACGTTCTGCTGTTGCAGAGTTTCAGCGGGCAGGAGAGCGTCTCCGACCTGTTTCGTTTCGACCTGTTGATGCACTCGCAGAATCGCTCCGTCTCCTTCAACTCCATCGTCGGCAAAAAGGCGACCATCGAGATCATCCACGACGACGGCCAATCGCGTTACATCAGCGGCATCATCAATTCCTTCTGGCAGGGCGGCGCGTCCGCCGTCTTCGCCACCTATCACGCCACGCTCGTCCCTTGGTTCTGGCTGCTGACGCGCACGAGCAACTGTCGCATCTTCCAGAACATGACCGTCCCCGACATCATCCAGAAGATTTTTCAGGAGCACAACTTCGCCGACTTCAAAAACAAGCTCTACGGCAGTTTCAAAGAGCGCGAATACTGCGTGCAGTATCGCGAGACGACCTTCAACTTCATCTCGCGCCTGATGCAGGAGGAGGGCATCTACTACTTCTTCGAGCACACCGAAGACACACACACGCTCGTCATGGCGAACAGCCCGAGCGAGTTCAAGGCGTGCCCGAATCAACCGACGGCGCGCTACGAGGCCGAGTACGGCGCGGGCCGCACGGAAGAGGTCGTCACGAGTTGGAACATCGGTCAGGAGGTGCGAGCGGGCAAGTATTCGTTCACCGATTTCGATTTCGAGAAGCCGACGCTCGACCTCACTTCATCCGTCGAGGGCGCGGACGAACGCAAGTATGAGATTTACGATTTCCCCGGCGAGTACAAGACTAAGGACGAGGGCGAGAGCCTCGTCGGCATCCGCATGCAGGAGGAGGAGACTTCGCGCGTCGCCGTCTCCGGCTCAAGCACCTGCCGCTCGTTCGCACCGGGCTACAGGTTCGACCTGCAAGACCACTACCGCCGCGACCTCAACAAGTCTTACGTGCTCACCGCCGTGCATCACACGGCGGAGGCCGGGTCGAACTACGAGACGACGGGCGACGGCGGGCAGGCGCTCGAGTACGTCAACCACTTCCAATGCATCCCGCACCCGACGCCTTTTCGCCCGCGCCGCACCGCGCCCGTCCCCGTCGTGCAGGGCACGCAGACGGCCATCGTCGTCGGCCCTTCGGGAGAGGAAATCTACGTTGATAAATACGGGCGCGTGAAGGTGCAGTTTCATTGGGACAGGGAGGGCAAGTATAACGAGAACAGTTCGTGCTGGATTCGCGTCTCGCAGAACTGGGCGGGCAAGCGTTGGGGCGCGATGTTCATCCCGCGCATCGGTCAGGAGGTCATCGTTGACTTCATCGAGGGCGACCCCGACCGCCCCATCATCACAGGACGCGTCTATAACGGCGGCTCGATGCCGCCCTACGCGCTGCCCGACGAGAAGACCAAGAGCACCGTCAAGACCAACTCGTCCAAGGGCGGCGGCGGCTTCAACGAACTCCGCTTTGAAGACGCCAAGGGCAAGGAGCAGGTCTTCATCCACGCCGAGCGCAACCAAGACATCCGCATCAAGAACGATTTGATGGAATGGGTCGGACGAGACAGCCACCGCATCGTCAAGCGCGACCACGTCGAGGCGGTCGAGGGCGACAAGAACCTCTCCGTCAAGGGCGACCAGAACGAGAAGATTGACGGCACGGTGTCGCTCAAGGCGGGGCAGGACTTGCAGCAGAAGATCGGACAGAAGTACGGCGTCAACGCCGGGATGGAGATTCACCAGAAGGCGGGGATGAACGTCGTCATCGAGGCCGGAATGTCCATCACGCTCAAGGCGGGCGGCGGCTTCATCGTCGTCGGCCCGGCGGGTGTGACCATCTCGGGCACGCCCGTCCTCATCAACAGCGGCGGCGCGGCGGGCTCCGGTTCCGGTTGCTCGCCGCATTCGCCCAAGAGTCCGCTCGAAGCCGACAAGGCCGTGCCCGGACAGAAACCGGAGAAACCCTCGAAGGCCGTCAAGTTCAGCCCCGCCGCGCAGGTCTTGAAGAAGGCGTCGAAGACGGGGATGCCGTTTTGTGAAGTCTGCCAGTAGGGAGGTCGCTTTCGCCCGCGTCGCTCGATGAAGACCGAAGAACTCAAGGAAGCCCTCAGCCGTCAACTCTTCTCCGAAGAGGCCGCCAACGTCTATGCCGTCCTCGACGGCGCGGCGGTGGACGAACTGCTCGACAAACTCTACACCCACGAACCCGAATACGAATGTCTCTATCGGGGGGAGTTGGAGCCGGACATGGCCGAGGTCGCGCCGTATCTGGTCTGCCTGCGGCCCGACGCGGAGTTCACACTCTGGCTGTTCGAGCAGGGCTGGGGACAGAACTGGGGCATCTTCGTCGTTACCGACGCCGACATGCGGACGCTGCGCCGCCACTTCAGGACTTTTCTCATCGTCTATGACGCCGACGGCAAGCCGCTCTACTTTCGCTACTACGACCCGCGCGTGCTGCGCCTCTATCTTCCGACCTGCAACGACGACGAGTTGGAGACCATCTTCGGCCCCGTCGTCTCTTACCTGCTCGAAGACGAAGACCCGCAGACGCTCCTGCGTTTCCGCAAGACGACCGATGCGCTGAATCAGGAGCGTCTGCGGCTCGACGAAATTTGAACCGCGACACCGCGAGAGGAGTTCAACTTTATGCCTCCGGCAGCCAGACTGACAGACATGCACACCTGCCCGATGGTGACGGGAACCGTGCCGCACGTCGGCGGCCCCATCGTCGGGCCGGGTTGCCCGACCGTCATCATCGGATTCATGCCCGCCGCGCGCGTCTCGGACAAGTGCATCTGCGTCGGCCCGCCCGACGTAATCGTCAAAGGCTCGGCCACCGTCATCATCGGCAACATGCCCGCCGCGCGCATCGGCGACAACACCGTGCACGGCGGCGTCATCGTCGCCGGTTGCCCGACCGTCATCATCGGCGGATGAGGATGCGACAAGGACTTGACGGCGCGGACGTACCGAAACCGGAGTTCGCCAGCCTCGCTCCGTCGTGCTTCACAGAACAGACTGGCGCGGGTTCTGCCGCACGCCGCCAGACGCGCCGCCCCGCGCGCCCCCGCGAGAGGAAGCAAAACCGATGCTCACCGTTCGTCCCGAACAGCTTCAAGTTTTTCAAGGCGTCGCCGACGATGCTTTCGTCGAACGTACCGTCGAGTATCTGCGTAAGAACCACGCCGACATCAACGTCCGGCTGCCGTCGGGCGAGCCGACGGTCGGGGAGATAGCCGACGAACAGTTGCGGCAGATGGTGCGCGGCGGCGTCGCGCGCGCGCGCCGCTACGGGATTCAATGGGAGTCGAACCTGACCGCTTTCGTCGTGCTGATGTTTACCGCCGCCCCCAATTTCGACCAGCACCCGCTGATTCAACTCGTCTTAAATAGCCCGCAGACTCCGCCCGAATCTAAGATTGACCGTCTCTGGGAAGACACGACCGAGGAGAACTGGCAGGCGGTCGAGGCGGCTTACGACCCCGCCGCGTGGGGCTGGCCCGCGCAGGAGGAGGGCGAGCGATGAGTTCACCGCCCAAGAATAGCAAGGGCTCGAATCAGAAGTCCGCACAGCAGGCGCAAAATTCGGCCCCGAAGTCCAGCCCCGGCCCGTGCATCCCCTGCGGCTGCCCGAAAAGGTCGGTCAAATCCATCATGATGAAGCGCAAGCACATGGATCTCTTCGGCGAAGACCAGTATGGGCATTGGTGGATGGAGATTGACGGCAAGGAGAGCTACGGCTGGTGGCCGAAAGGGCCGGTCGGCATCAAGGAGACCTTCGGCGGGACGGACGGCGAACTCAACGGTCAGAGCAACTTCGGAGGCTCGGCCACGCAAGACCCCCATCACGGCGACCCCGCCGACGAGCAGTTTAATCCGATGACTTCTGACGGCGATTGCCGCACCGACGCCGAGATTAATAATTGCCTGCGGAGCTTCGCCAAATCCTATTCGGGCGAATGGCGTTGGACGTTCGGTCGGGGTCAGAACTGCCACACCTTTCAAGAGTCGGCGATGGAGCATTGCAAACTGAAGAAGCCTTAGGGAGGTTTGCGAGATGTCTTCGAGGATGTTGCGGCTGGCTGCGTTGGTAATCTGTCTCGGCGTCGTTTTCGTGCTGGCGAAGGAGTTGATACCCGATATGCAAAATCAGAAAGAGGAACGGCGGCAGTACTACAAATCGTGGGCCTCCTACCAGATACCGATGCGTCCCACAGACCCCGTAGACTTCAAGCAGACCGAGACGCTCGACGCGTTTTATCTCGCCGCCTACGACGCCGACGGACGCCTCCGACGATTCACCAAGTATCTGGTGGAGCGCGCGCCCGTGGGCCGTCAACCGTTGGCCGGGAGTCGTCCGCCCCATTCAATCCTCTACTTCGCGGCTCCGTCCGCGACTGATGACGCGCCGCCGCCGAAGCTCGCCCCTGCCGACGAGATTGACTATCCCGCCACCGAAGGGCTCGTCTCTTACTTCAAGGGTCAGGTGGATGATTCGGGCAAGGCGTTGGAATTGGAGAGAATCCGGCGCAGAACCTTTTTCGTTGACGAATACGTCTACTGGCCGAACGGCAAGCTGAAGGAGCGCGTCATGACGGGCGCGGACGGCACAGCCAAGAAATCCAGCTTCGATGAGGACGGGCAGCAAATCCAATAGCACGGCGAGCGCAGAGAGAGAGAGCAGCTTCGCCGCGCGTGCTCTGCTCTCTCGCTGCGCTCGCCGGACGGCTTATCGAATGAACACTTTCAGGAGAGGCCCGCGCCTTCGAGCAGCGCGGGGTCGTGGCTGTTGACGAGTTCGGTCAGACGTTCACGGAGCGGGTCGCGCATAGCGTTGATATCTTCGAGATTGATGATCTCCTCAAAGACGTTGCGGCCCGAGATTTCCGTGCTCTCGATGATGACGCCGTCGGGCGGCAGATGCGTCGAGAGAGACGAGGAGATGTGCGTCAGCGGCAGGTTGCCGAGTTCCGGCAGGCGATGCTCGGTCGTGATGGGAAAATGCAGCGCCTCCATGATCTGCGTGATGCCCGCCTGTCTCGATAAGACGACATGCATGATGAGATAGTGAAGGATATACTCGCGTATCTCCTTGCTCTGGCTGTCGCGGTCTGCGACCAGTTCGCGCAGGCGCGCGACGGGGAAGCCCGAATAGTTGAGCACCCACGTCAGCGGCGACGTGACGATGACCGTCTTCTCTGCCCCGCCGGTGCGCGCCGCGTGCGCGTATTCGAGCGGCGTGAACTCAAGCGTGGTGCTGACGACTTCGACGGGCGGCTTCAACTCGGTCGGCAGATAGAAAGGCTTCGCTCCGGCAACCTGCACGTAGAGCGTCTGCAACTCTTTGAAGGCCCGGTCGGCTCCGGCCCTGACGTGCTCTTTCGTGCTGCTGTGGATGTAGTCGCCGAGGACGGTCTTGGGCCGGAGGAGCGGCGCGAGCGTCGTCAGATAATCGCGCATCTGCTCGCTCAGGAGTTTGGAGATTGCCACGGTCAGTTTCCTGAGCACCAGCAATCGCTGAATACTGTAGCCTTCTTCCATCGTCATTCTCCGGTCGCCGCAAATTGGTTCGGAACGCCTCAGAAATCGCATCGCGCCACGAGACGGCGACAGCCTACAAGGCGCTCCACACCTTGTCAACAGCGCGCGCCGCAGACGAACGACGAAAAAAGCTCTCCGGTTCAAGAGCCTCCAAGCCACCAAACCGGACGTGCAATCATCAGATAACGTGCTGCGACAGAGGGGCGTTTGCGCCTTCGGGCCGCGAGCGGTTAAACTCCGGTTTCCGTCGTCCGCTGTGTCGAGAGCCAGCCTCAAAGCCGGGTCTCCCGAAATCTGGTCGTTATCCTAAGAACCACATCCATGCACAAAAGGTTCGGCAATAAACTTCTCGCGGCTCTCTGCCTGCTGCTTGCGCTCGCGGCGGCCCCCGTCGTCACCGCCCGCGCGCAAACGCCGCCGAAACAGGTGCGCGCCATCTATCTCGTGCCCGCCGACAAACAGTTTCAAGAGGAATACCGCGCCGCCATCGAGCGCGCGATGCGACAGTTGCAGGCGTGGTATCGCACGGAGTTGAACGGCTCGACCTTCGCGCTGCATTCGCCGGTCGTCGAAGTCCACGTCACGAGCCACACCTCGGATTGGTACTCGAATAATCCGCGCAGTTCGTTTGCGGGAAACTTCTGGGAGAACAGCCTCTCCGACGGCTTCGCGCTCACGGGCGGCGGCTTCGACGACCCGAACAATCGCTGGCTCTACTTCATAGATGCCGACCCCAAGTGCACGCAATACATGGGCGGCACGCACGGCGTCGCGCTGCTCGCGGCCAACGACCTGCGGGGCTTGACCGGAGGGCAGAACATTCCGCCGTGCGCGGGCGACCGGCCCGACAACGGCGGCAAATGTCGTTGGGTCGGCGGGCTCGGGCACGAGTTGGGCCACGCCTTCGACCTCCCGCACCCGCCCACCTGCGAAGACAACAACCCCGCCACCTCCTGCCCGAGCAGCACCTTGATGTATCTCGGCTACGCGAGTTTTCCGAACACCTTCCTGCTCGATTCCGACAAGACGAAACTGCTCGCGTCCCCCTTCTTCTCCCAACTCGACATCCCGCTCCCCGCCCCCGATTGTTCCTCGACGACCGACACGACTTTCGCCATTCTCACAGAAGCGAACACGCAGCGTGCCGTCGCCGTCAACACCGTGACCTTCGTGCGCGACCCCTTCCCCGTCACGTCGCCGCACAACCTGAGCGCGGACGAACGCACGCGCATCACCATCTTCGCCCGCAACGCCAACTTCCAGCCCGGCGACCTTTTCACCGCGCAGGCCGAAGACGCGCAACAACGCATCTACCCGCTCACCATAGAATACGTCGGCAAAGTTCCGAATCAGGACTGGCTCACGCAAATCGTCCTCCTGCTGCCCGCCGAACTCCGCGACGCCGGAGACGTACGCTTAAGCATCACCCTGCGCGGCACGCCGAGCAACAAAGCCCTCATCACAATCAAGCCCTGAAAAACCTGAGGGCAAAAGGTCAAAGGGGAAAAGGGGAAAGGGTCAAGGCCATCTGCTTAATCCTTCTCCCTTTTTTCCCTTTAACCTTTCCCCATTTCCCCTTCTCTTATCCCGTCCGCCTGTTTTACTCACGCGTGTTATACTCCGCGCGTCTCGAATTTTTGTTCCACAAACTTCGTCCATGAACTCGAACAACAACGACACGACCGATCTGCTGACCGGAACGGTGAAGGGGCCGGGCGAACGCCCGCACGAGTACCTGTTCATCACCGCCGACAATGCGCGCGCGCGCATCGGAGAGTTTGTCTATTACGTCGCCGACGACGGCGTCGAGCGGCGGCAGATTCTCGGCAACATCACCGCGCGGCGTCTGGTGCGTAACCTGCCCGACGCTTTTCTCTCCGACCCCGAGACGCCGCCCGCCATCGTCTCCGCGCTCATCGGCTTAGACGGCGAGGGCTGCGAGTTGTACGAAATCACGGTCGAGTCCATCGGCTACTTCAGCGCGCGGCTCGGCGATTTCGTCAACCCGCGCATCCCGCCGCAACCGGGCGACCCCGTGATGCTCGCATCCTCCGAGACGCTCTCGGGCGTGCTCTCGGCGCGGCGCGCGGGCGAGACGGGCGCGGCGCACATCGGGAGTCTTTTGACGCGCAACGCCGGAGAAGTGCCCGTCGTGCTCTCGATCAAGGATGTCGTCTCGACGCATCTGGCGATTCTCGCTTCGACGGGCGCGGGCAAGTCCTACACGGCGGGCGTCATCGTCGAGGAGTTGATGCGGCCTTACAACCGCGCCTCCGTGCTCATCGTTGACCCGCACGGCGAATACGACACGCTGCGCTCCATCGAGGGCGACGAGCGTTTCTTCGACAAGGCGGACGGCTATCAGCCCGAAGTCAAAATCTTCACGCACGACCGCGTCAAGGTGCGCTTCTCTTCTTTGACCGAAGCTGACATCAAATATCTTCTCCCCGAAGGCACTTCCGACAAGATGCTGCACTATCTCTCGCAGGCTTACAGGAAGTTGACCGCCGACGAGCGCGGCGCGCGCGGGCTGTGGGGCTATCACGATTTGCGCGACGCGGTGACTGCCGAGAAGTACGGCGAAGACGACGGGCGCGGCAATTCGAGCGGCAACGCGGGTTCGATTGACGCGCTGCTGTGGCGTCTCGATTCGCGCTTCGACCGCCCCGCCTCCATCTTCTCCGACACCGAACACATTCCCTTGAGCGACCTCTTCCGGCCCGGACGCTGCACCGTCCTCCAACTCTCGGACATCGAACAGAACGAGCAACAGGTCGTCGTCGCCACGCTGCTGCGGCGCGTCAACAAGGCGCGGATGGCGACCGTCCGCAACGAGGCGCAGCAGGGGAGCGAGAGTTATCTCCCCTATCCGGTCTTCACGCTTCTCGAAGAGGCGCACCGCTTCTCGCCCGCAGGGCAGACCGTCGTTTCGACCAACGTGCTCAAGCAGATTCTCTCCGAGGGGCGCAAGTTCGGCGTCGGCATCGGGCTCATCACGCAGCGTCCCGGCAAGTTGGATCAAGACGTGCTCTCGCAATGCATGACGCAGGTCATCATGCGAATCGTTAACCCGATTGATCAGGACACGGTCGCCAAGTCGGTCGAGGGCGCGGGCCGCCAACTCTTGAACGAACTCCCTGCGCTGACGAAAGGACAGGCGGTGATCAGCGGCGTCGGCGTCAACACGCCGGTCATGTGCCGCATCCGCGAGCGCATCACGCAGCACGGCGGCGAAACCTTCGACGCCCCCGGCGAGTGGGCGCGCTGGCACTCCGAGAGCGCACGCCGCCAGCGCGAGCAGGACAACTCCGTCCTCGCCTCGCCCGAACCGAAAAAGAAGGTCGAGAAGTTTCGCGGCATCCAGATTTGAGACGCGCGCCGCCTGTGCCGCAGACCCGATAGCATTCGTCCGTAGAAAAAGACCCGCCGCAGTCTGTTCGGATTTTGTCTCCGAACACGCTGCGGCGGGTTTTCGTTGGGTTGCGCGTGTCGCGGCGTCCGGTCGCTTAACTTGCGTCGCTCACTTCTATCACCTACATCTGTCGCTCAACTCGCGTCGCTCACTTGTCGGTGATGTGAATCTCTTCCACTTCCTTGTGATGGCGCACGAAGTAAACGACCACGCAGATGCACGCGACGATGGCGGAGAGAATCCCGAGCCACAGGTGATTCGTTCCCGCCCACATGTCGGGGCGCGCATTGATAAACAACATGATCTGCCAGATGGCCGCCGCGAAGGCGAGCAACCCGACAACTATCGCCAAGATGTCTGCCATGCTCTTCATCTTTAACCTCCGGCGTTCGTCTGTCTTGAAGCGAACGTGAAACTTTCATTGGCCGACTGTTGCGCGCAAGTTTACACTCTCTGTCAAACCCAAGACTACCCCGAAACCTCTTTCTCGACGCCGCGCGCGTGCAAAATCGCTATTGACTCCGCCGCCGGAGTGCGGATATTGTCACGCTGTTTTTCCGGTAGGACTCACAGGCACGCTCCCGCCGCCAGAGGCGGCCCGGCCTCGCCTCTTTCCGCCGGACTTCCGGCCACCCCCGCTGCCGCGTCCAAAACGAACCGCAGCACATTCCTCGGAAGGAGCACACCGCATGTTTCACATCAGACGTAGATTGCCCGTTCTATCTCCGTTAACTTTGATACTGCTCGCCGTCGCCTCGCTCGCGCTCGCCGCGACCGCCGCCAGCGCGCAGAAAGAGACGCAGGCGGCGCGCGCCAGCAACGCCGCCAGCGCGCGCCAGCCCACGAGCACCGACGCCGGAGACGTGCCGCCGTTTCAGGACTACAAGGGCGTCCGCTTGGGTATGGACGCCGGAGAGGTGCGCAAGAAACTCGGCAACCCGCAGGACAAGAGCGACCAGCAAGACCTCTATCTGTTCTCCGACAAAGAATCCGCGCAGGTCTTCTACGACGCGTCGAAGAAGGTCTCGGCCCTCGCCATCACCTACCTCGGCGACGTGAGCCGCGCGCCCTCCGCGCAGACCGTCTTCGGCACGCAGATCGAAGCCAAAGCGGACGGCTCCGTCTATAAGATGGAGCGTTATCCGAAGGCGGGCTACTGGCTCTCCTACAGCCGCACGGGCGGCGAAGAACCGATGGTCTCCGTCACCATGCAGAAGATCAACTGAAGGCGGACGAAAGACGTTTGACCAAGACCGTCGCGGAGGATTGACCGGAGACGGTCGAAGACGTTTGACCGAGACTGCCGGAGAGATTCGACCGGCTCGACTCCTTCTGTGTTCCGCCGGAACGCGGCGCGCGCACGCGTCCTCCCGTTCAACTCTCCCCGGACATCCAGCGCAGTTCGACTCGCGCCCCGCGACGCTTCCCCGGCGGCGGGCGCGAGTTGCTTTTCCGTGCCGCGATGTTAAGATACTTGCTTGCTTTACTCACGCCGTTTTCCTGTTGAACTGCGACGGCGACAATTATCTTTGATTCAGCTTTTCAGGGTCTTCAAAGCGACGCGGCGTCGGGCGACTCTCCGGCCCGGACGCGAAGCGCGCGGACGGATGGTGTGAATCGTGATGGCGGATAACAATACAACGGACAAGCAGGGTGTCGGGCGCGTCGTCGAGTTGCTTTCGACGCGGCGCGACGAAATCATCAATCTCTGGATCGCCGACCGTCTCCAATCGGGAGAGTTTCGAGACGAGTTGATCTCCAAAGCCGACCTGCGCCAGCAGTCGCGCCAGATCGTTGACATGCTGGCAACGTCTCTGAAAGAGGCGGGCGACGCCGATTTCAACCACGCGGCCTTCGTCGAGATGCGTTCCTTCTTGAACGAGATCGCACACATGCGCGCCGTCAAGGGCTACAAGCCGATGGAGAATGCGACCTACATTCTCTCGCTGCGCGATGTCATCATCCCGCTGCTTGCCGAAGATTTGGACGGCGATGCCAAGTCGCTCCTCCTTGAGATGAACGCCTTCACGCACCTGCTCGACAAGATGGGCCTCGTGATGGTGGAAAACTACATCCGCTCGCGCGAGGAGATTATCCGGCAGCAGCGCGCCGACATGCTCGAACTCTCGACGCCGGTCATCAAGGTCTGGGACAAGATTCTGACGCTCCCCATCATCGGCACGCTCGACTCGCGCCGCGCGCAGATGATGATGGAAGCATTGCTCCAAAAAATCGTCGAAACCGGCTCGACCATCGCCATCCTCGACATCACCGGCGTCCGCACGATGGACACGCTCGTCGCCAACCATCTCATCAAGACCGTCACGGCGGCCCGCCTGATGGGCGCGCGTTGCATCCTGACGGGCGTCTCCCCCGCCATCGCGCAGACGATGGTGCAACTCGGCATTGACCTGACGCAGATCACGACGCGCGCGCAGATGTCGGACGGCATCAAGCTCGCGTTGGAGATGGTCGGGCGCGCGGTCGTCTCGGCCAAAGCACTCTCGCAGATCACCTCCAACGGCACGCACGAGGCGGGCGCGTCCTCCTCCGCCCTCATCGCGCGCGGCGCGAGCATCATCGAAGACAACCAGCGGCGCGAAAAGGAGACGCGCATCGAGTTTCCCTCCTTCCCCTCCCCCAACGACAAATATTGAGAGCGCAAGTCTCAACGCGCAAGCGCACGCTGGCTGTCTTCGACGAGCGATGCGCCCGCCGGAAAAGATTTGCGTGTAAAACCCGACCCGCGCGAAGGAGCAACGAAAAGTCTATGGAAGGCTCACGCATTCCCATTCTCAAACTCGGACGTGTGCTGATCGTCCCGATTCAAGTGGACATGGACGACCAGACCGTGATGCTCTTGCAGGAGCGCATCCTCTCCGAACTCGAACGCACGGGCGCGCGCGGCGTCTTGATTGACATCTCGCTGCTGGAGATGGTGGATTCCTTCATCGGGCGGATGCTCTCGGACATCGCGGCGATGGCGCGCATCATGGACGCGCGCACGGTCGTCGTCGGGATGCAACCGGCGGTCGCCATCACGCTCGTCGAACTCGGGCTCGAACTGCGCGGCGTAGATACCGTGCTCAACGTGGACGAGGGCATCAAACTGCTGCGCGGCGAGTTCGGCATCCACGACGAAGAGGACGAGTTCAATCTGCGGGAGTTGAATGCGATTGCAGAGCAAATCAATCGCCCTTGAGAGCGAGCACGACATCGCCGTCGCGCGCAACGAGGTGCGCGCCATCGCCGTCGAGCTCGGCTTTCGCCTGATTGACCAGACGCGTCTCGCCACCGTCACATCGGAACTGGCGCGCAACATCGTCAAGTACGCGCGCAGCGGCCAGATGATCGCGCAGCCGACCGAGAGCGCCGAGGGACGCAGCGGCCTGCGTCTCATCTTTGAAGACACGGGGCCGGGCATCCCCGACATTGCAGCCGCCATGCGCGACGGCTTCACCACCGGACGCGGGCTCGGCAAAGGCTTGCCCGGCTCGAAGCGTCTGGTTGACGAGTTCAAAATCGAATCCGAGATGGGACGCGGCACGCGCATCACCATCGTTCGTTGGACGTGAAAAGGAGGGATGAGGGATGAGGGCGGAGGGATGAATAAGAAATGATTTGATGATTGAATCATTTCATCATTGAATCAATGAACAAATGATCCAATGATGAAAGATTCAATTTTCATCCCTCATCCCTCCGCCCTCATCCCTTTGTTGTGCGGACTGTTCAAACCATCAGAATCGGCGACGAGGGGCAGGTCGGCGCGGCGCGGCGGGCGGTTCATCGTTTCAGCGCGCCGCTCGGTTTCAGCGAAGAGGAGTTGGCCGAACTCGACATCGTCGTGCAGGAGATCGGCACGAACGCCGCGCGCTATGCGACGGGCGGCGGCTGTCTCCATTGGACGCTCGCGCCCGGCGATGCTCCCGGCGTCGAACTCTTTTACTGGGATAAGGGGCCGGGCATCTACGACCTCGACCGCGCCGTCAGCGACGGCGTCTCGACGAGCGGGAGTCTCGGCGGCGGACTCGGCGCGATTCGTCGCCTGATGGACGAGTTCGATCTCTATTCGACCGTGCGCGGGACGACCCGGCAGTTGACGCGCTCGCGCCGCACGACGCACGGCACGGCCCTCTTGGGTCGCAAGTGGACGGACTCGGCCAACCCGCGACACGTCGCGCAAGCCGTCGAAACAGCGCGGCGCACGGGGCTCTGGTCGCGCCCGCGACCGCGCGAAGAGGTCAACGGCGATGCGTACTTCATGAGCACCGCGGGCGACCAGAAAATGTTTGCCGTGATAGACGGGCTCGGGCACGGCAGCGGGGCGCACGCGGCGGCGCAGGTCGCGCTCGACTCGCTCGCGCAATGGCAGGGCGAACCGCTCGACGAAGTGCTGCTGGCCGTGCATCATGCCCTGCGCGCGACGCGCGGCGCGGTGATGGGCGCGTGCGTGGTGGATAGCGAGCGCGGGGCGTTCTACTACGCGGGCGTCGGCAACGTGGACGTGCGCGTCTTCAATTCCGTCGAGCCGATACGTCCCATTCCGAACAACGGAACGCTCGGCGTGCGCCTGTCGGCTATCCGCCTCTGGCAATATCGTTGGACGGAGGGCGCGACCATCGTTATCTCGTCGGACGGCCTGAGCGCCTCTTGGGACATCAATTCCTATCCGGGGCTGCTCGCCAAAAGTCCGCAACTGCTCGCGGGCGTTCTCCTGCGCGACTACGGTCGCGACTCCGACGACGCCACCGTGCTCGTCGTGCGTTGAAGAAAAAGGGGGAAAGGGTTAAAAGGGAAAACGGGAAAACGGGTGCTGATTGTTGCTTTACCCCTTTCACCTCTTGACCTTTTCGCCTTTGTTTAAATGATGGAAGCTATCACTTCAACCCGGCTCGGCGACATCTACGTCCGGCGCGAGGCCGACACCGTCAAGGTGCGCGACCGCGTGCGGCGGCTGGCGCGCGAGATGGGCTTCGACGCGACGACGCAGATCAAAATCACGACCGCCATCTCCGAACTGACGCGCAACATCTACGAGTATGCCAAGACCGGCTCGATCACGCTCGCCGTCGCCGAACGCGGCGCGAGCTTCGCGGGCCTACAGGTGTCTGCGCGCGACGACGGGCCGGGCATAGACGAGGCGCGCCTGCGCTCGATTATGCGCGGCAGCTATCGTTCCGCTTCGGGACTCGGCATCGGTCTGGCGGGCACGCGTCGCCTGATGGACGAGTTCGAGATCGAGACCGCGCCGCAGCAGGGGACGCGCGTGACGGTCGTCAAGTGGCTGCCGCCGGAAGTGGCGGCGCAGGTGCGCGGGCGCGTCGAGGAGTTGCGGGCGCATTTCAACGCCGACGCGGATGATTCGGCGGTCGAAGAGTTGCAGCAGCAGAACCGCGACCTGATGGCCGTGCTCGCCGAACTCGAAGAGAAGCGCGAAGAACTCGAACAACTCAACCGCCAGTTGAACGACAGCAACGAGGAACTCAACGAGGCCAACACCAAGCTGCGCGAACTCTCCTCGATGAAGGAGGAGTTTCTCGCCCTGACGACGCACGACCTGCGCTCGCCGCTGACGGTGATTAGCGGCGTCATCAGTTTCTTCACGTCGGGGCGTCTCGGCGAACTCTCGCCCGAGCAGAACAACATGGTGGCGATGATGGAGCGCAACACGCAGAACCTCATCGAACTCGTCAACGATCTGCTCGACGCCTCCAAACTGGAATCCGGCACGATGCGCCTCGACATGTCCTCGACCGACCTGCGGCTGCTCGTCCGTGAGTTGCGCGAGACGATGGAACCGCTCGCGCGCGAGAAAGAGATCACGCTCGAAGAGGAGATTCCCGACGACCTGCCGCCGCTGCACGCCGACCGCGTCAAACTGCGGCGCGTGCTCGTCAATCTCATCTCCAACGCCTTGAAGTTCACGCGCAAGGGCGGGCGCGTCACCGTCGGCGCGCGGGTGGAGGACGCGAAGATGGCGCGCGTCTCGGTGACGGACACGGGCGTCGGCATCGCGCCCGACGATCTGGCGCGCCTCTTCGACAAGTACGAACAGGCGCGCAGCCGCGCCACGCGCAGCGAAAAAGGAACCGGCCTCGGACTCTACATCACGCGCCAACTCGTCGAACTCCACGGCGGCGAAATCAACGTCGAGTCCGAACTCGGCAAGGGGTCAACCTTCTCTTTCACAATTCCAATAACTAAGAGTGACAAGTGACGAGTGACAAGTGACAAGTTAAAACAAGTCCTGCTTAACACTTCTCTTTTCTTGCTCGTCACTCGTCACTTATCACTCGTCACTATTCACCTATGCACTATCACTTAATCGGAATCTGCGGGACGGCGATGGCTTCGCTGGCGGGGATGTTGCAGGCGCGCGGCCATCGCGTGACGGGGTCGGACGCGAACGTCTATCCGCCGATGTCGGTGCTGCTCGCGGAGTTGGGCATCCCCGTGCACGAGGGCTACCGTGCGGAGAATCTCGCGGAGACGCCGGATTGCGTCGTCGTCGGCAACGCCATCCCGCGCGGCAACCCCGAACTCGAAGCCGCGCTCAACCGCAAGCTGCTCTATCGCTCGCAGGCCGAAGTCGTCAAAGAGGAGTTCATACGCGGACGCCGTTCGCTCGTTGTCGCCGGGACGCACGGCAAGACGACGACGACGAGCATCGCCGCGTGGGTGTTGGAACGCGGCGGACTCAACCCGACCTTTCTCGTCGGCGGCGTCGTGCAGAATTTCGGCACGAGCTTTCGCGTCACAGACAGCGATCACTTCATCATCGAAGGCGACGAATACGACACGGCCTACTTCGACAAGGGGCCGAAGTTCATGCACTACCTACCGGAGACGGCCATCGTCGGCAACATCGAATACGATCACGCGGACATCTACAAAGACCTCGACGCCGTCAAGCTGGCCTTTCGTCGCCTGATGAACACCGTGCCCTCGAACGGTCGCCTCGTCGCCGGTTGGGACAGCGCGCACGTCCGCGAAGTCGTCGGCGAGATGGGCGCGCGCCTGCACACGCAACTGGAAACCTTCGGGACGTGCGACGACGCGAAGTGGCAGGCGCGCGACATAGACTACACGGCGGGCGCGTTGACGCGTTTTCGCGTCCTGCGCGAGGGGCGCGACTGGGCCGAGTTTCAGACGCCGCTCATCGGCGAGTTCAACGTCCGCAACTGTCTGGCCGTCATCGTCGCGGCGGACGCGTGGGGCGTCGAGCGCGCGGCGATGCAGGATGCGCTCGCCACCTTCGAGAGCGTCAAACGCCGGATGCAGGTGCGCGGGGAGGAGCGCGGCGTCATCGTGATTGACGACTTCGCGCATCACCCGACGGCTGTCCGCGAAACGCTGCGCGCGCTGCGCGATAAGTACAAGGGCCGACGCCTCGTCGCCGTCTTCGAGCCGCGCTCTTGGTCTTCGCGCCTCGCCGTCTTCCAGAAGGACTACGTTGACGCGTTGACGATTGCCGACTACATCGTCGTCGCCAGCGTCTTCGACAAAAGTAGCGCGACCGAAAAAGGCAGCGTGCTCGACACCGGCGAACTCGCACGCGAATGCGCAACGCAGAGCCGCAAGCCTTCGCACTCGCTCGACGGCGCAGACGAAATCGTCCGCCATCTCACGCCCGAACTGCGCGACGGCGATGTCGTCGTCATCATGTCCAACGGCGGCTTCGGCGGCATCCACGACAAGTTACTGCAAGCCCTCCGCGATTAAAACACTAGAGGAAAAGGGAAAGGGATAAAATGCAACAAGAAGACGCGCACGCACGAGCGCGTTGATTATTCCGTCTCCCCCTTTAACCGTTTGCCCGTTTCCTCTTTCAATCTTTTCCCTTTTCCCCCTTTTCCCTTTTCCCTTTTGCCCTTTGCGCTTTATCTTTAAGCCACACACTTTAAAGAAACATTCGTAACGCGGGTGAACACACGGGGGAGTAAACATTGGCAGGCTTCGATTGAGACGCCGAAAGGATCGCGGAAGTGAAAGATTTTTCGATGTACGAATTTGCCCTCGAAGTCGCGGCCCGCGCGTCGGTCGAAGAACTGGGCGAAGTCTCGCACATCTCGCGCAGGGACTTCGACGAGCGCACGACCTGCACCTTCCTCGCGCAGGTTCCGTGTCTCGAATACGTCAGCCTGCTGATTGAAACCGCCGTCCTGCTCCGCACCAACCGCGCGGGGCGCGTCTATACCGGCTTTCAAAAACTCTCGCGCATGAAGGCGATTGCCGACCGCTACTTACGCATCGCCGATCTGTCCGAACGGCTCTACGTCTTCGGCGAAGCCGACTGGAAACCGCCGCGCCATCCGAACATGCGCATCGTTCACACGCCCTCCGGCTCGAAACTGGCGCGCGAGTGGATCGTCGTCGCCGATTCGCCGAGCCTGCGCGTCGCGCTCGTCGCCATCGAAGACGACCGCGCCGCCGTCGCCGAGCTTGAGCAGAAACATTTCCGCGCCATCAAAACCAGCGACCCCGCGCTCGTCGAACGCCTCGCCGATGCCGCCGAGCAAGTGATTGACAACTTCCTCGCCGCCTGAACTTCGGCCCGCGCTCGAACTTGTTCTCACCTCCCCACACAGTTTAGACTCCACACATCAGAGCAGCTTTCAAACGAACACCTCGTAGTCATTTCAAACCCGAACGCTTCCGTCAAATCGTCTCTATGAACATTCTCGAACGCATCCGCCAGCGCGCCGCCGCCGACCCGCAACACATCGTCCTGCCCGAAGGCGAAGACCCGCGCACGGTCGCCGCCGCCGCGATGATTTCGCGCGACCGCATGGCGCGCGTCACCGTGCTCGGCGGCGAGGAGAAGATTCGCGCGGCGGCACGCGACGCGGGCGCGGACTTGAGCGGCGTCAGCGTGCTCGACCATCGTCGCGCGCCGGACTTCGACAAGATGGCATCGCTTTATCACGAACTGCGTCGCGCCAAAGGCTTGATGCCCGACGAAGCGCGCATCGCGCTCGCAGACCCGCTCTATTACGGCAACCTGCTCGTCCGCATGGGCAAGGCCGACGGCTCGGTCGCGGGCGCAACCAACACGACCGCGCACACAGTCCGCGCCGCGCTCCATTGCATCGGCGTCCGCTCCGGCTTCAAGCTCGTCTCCAGTTTCTTCGTCATGGCCCTGCCGCGTCCCGACTACGGGGCTGAAGGTGCGCTCATCTATGCCGACTGCGGCGTCGTCATCGAACCATCGGCGTCGGAGTTGGCCGAGATTGCGATTGCGTCCGCCGATTCGTGCAGGGCGTTGCTCGAAGTCGAGCCGCGCGTGGCGATGCTCTCGTTCTCGACGAAGGGCAGCGCCAAGCACAAGCTCGTGGACAAGGTGGTCGAAGCGACGCGCACCGTTCGCGCGCGCCTCCCCGAACTCGAAATTGACGGCGAGCTTCAAGCCGATGCCGCGCTCGTCGCGCGCATCGCCGAATCGAAAGCGCCCGGCTCTGCCGTCGCGGGCCGCGCCAACGTCCTCATCTTCCCCGACCTGCAAGCCGGTAACATCGCATACAAACTGACCGAACGTCTCGCGGGCGCAACCGCCATCGGCCCCGTCCTGCAAGGCTTGGACAAACCGGCCAACGACCTCTCGCGCGGCTGCAAAGCCGAAGACATCGTTGACGCCGTCGCCATCACCGCCGTCCAAGCGCAGGCAGGAAAGAGGAAATAAGGGATGAGGGCGGAGGGATGAGGGATGAGGGATGAAGCAGAATTTAATGATTGAATCATTTCTTCATTGATTCAATGAGGAAATGAACAAATGAATCAATCTTTTCATCCCTCATCCCTCCGCCCTCATCCTTTTTCTAGCAAACGCCGTTGCCGCCGCGCGGCATCAGATGACAGCCGGTTGAATGAAATATTGAAGATTGGACGGGATAATTTATGTCTTCAGGTCGTCGGTTGGTAAGTCTTGGCGCGTGTGTGGCGTTCGTGTTTGTCGTCGCGTCTGTCGCGTTGGCGCAGCAGCCCACTTTCTCGAATCCGCCGCCCGCCGAGCGCGAGACGCAGGAGACCGAGAAGGTCTTCACGGAAGAAGTCCGCATCCCCATCTTCGCGACCGACGAGAAGGGACGCT
>DATLMV010000209.1:0-7422 GCA_035537095.1 Pyrinomonadaceae bacterium | reverse complement strand
TTATTTCATCCCTCATCCCTCCGCCCTCATCCCTTTAACTTTATGTTATCTCTGCTTCTCGAATTACAGCGTTTGAAGCGGCTCGACCGGACGGGTTGGGTGCTGCGTGGGCTTCCGGCGGGTGCGGAGTCGGTGGGGGCGCATTCGTACGGGGTGGCTCTGACGGCGATGTTGTTGGCGGACGAGGTGCGGCGGCGCGGGGTGGAGGTTGATGTCGAGCGCGTGCTGCGGATCGCGCTCTTGCACGATCTGGCGGAGACGCGGACGGGCGATATGCCGCGCACGGTGGCCGATTATTACGGCGCGGATTTACGCAAACGCGCCGAGCGCGCCGCCTTCGAGGACATCATGCACGGGCTCACTTCCGCCGAGCAGCGCACGCACTACGGCGAGTTGCACGAGGATTACGAGGAGCGCGCGAGCCTTGAGGCGCGTCTGGTGAAGGCCGCCGACATCATTGATCTGCTCGCGCAGGCGCTGATGTTCGAGCGCGCGGGCGCACGCGGACTCGACGAATTCTGGGAGGGCGCACAGGGACGCGAGTTTCAACTCGAAGGCGCGGCGCGCGAAGTCGTTGTCGAAACTCTGCTGGCGCTCGTCGAGGCGCGGAAAGGGACGACGGGCGATTGACGATAGGCGTTGAACGACAGGCGGAAACGTCCGGTCATCGTCTATCGTCCGTTGTCCATTGTCGAAGTCATAGACATTTATGATTGAATGGCTGCGGGGAATGTTGCCGTCGTTGACATGGCAGAGCGCGCTTCTGGGGGGCGCGCTGTTTCTCATCACATTCGCGGGGAGCCTCGCGCTGGTGTCGTATCTTTTGGTGAGAATACCGGCGGACTATTTTCACGAATCGCACGGGCGCGAGTTCTGGGTCGAGAGTCATCCGTTGGTTCGCTGGGGCGGGATTATCGTCAAGAACATCTTCGGGCTGTTGATGGTTCTGCTCGGCATCGTGATGTCGGTTCCGGGCGTGCCGGGGCAGGGCGTGCTGACGATTCTCTTGGGCGTGATGCTTCTGGATTTTCCGGGCAAGCGGCGTCTGGAACAGAAGTTGGTGGGGATGCCGCGCGTCGAGAGCGCGATTAACCGCCTGCGCGCCAGATTCGATAAGCCGCCGCTCGTGCTCTGAGGCCGCCCGCCGCGCGCGGCTCAGTCGAGAGACGACGACGAAGTAAACCCTCCGCACGAAGAAGGCGAGCCGCCGCCGAAAGACCTTCCGCCGGATTTCCAATCAAATGCGCGCGTTGACAAGGGCGGAAGCGTTTGTTAGCTTCCCCGTTATTATATTCAACGAGATGAACATGGAAATTCTATGCACTTGTGCCGACATCTATATCCTTCGATGCCACATTCAAGACCCACGCCCGGTTCGTCGCACACGGCTCGCGCCGCCCTTCTTTTCATCTTCGCGGGACTGCTTTTTCTGAGCGGTTGTAAAACGTCGAGCAAGGTCAGCGTGCCGCAACTGCTGACGCCCGTGGTCGAGGCCGACACGCCGCGCCTGTTGGAGGAGATCAATCGTCTGGCCGCCGTGCGTTCGCTGCGCGGGAAGGTGGACATCCAGTTTCTCGACACGTCGTTTGCCAAGTGCGGCGTCGCGGAGAAGTACAAGACGGCGGACGGGACGGTCACGTTGCAGCGGCCCGGTCATATCCTGCTCGTCATTCAAGTGCCGTTCATCGGCACGGATGTCGCGCAGATGACTTCGGACGGCGAGCATTTCCGCGTCGCGGTCTTGCAGGGCGAGGAACGCTACAAACGCTTCGTCAAGGGGACGAACAACGCCGTCTATCCGAAGCTCGAAGCCGACGGCGCGGAGCCTGACTGCGGGGACGACGACAACGGCAAGAAGTCTATGAACGTCCGCGCCGTGAGCGCGCTGTCGAGCCTGCGCCCGCAGCACGTCACCGACGCTCTGATGGTTCTGCCCGTCGCCGCGCCCGACTCGAATCTCATCTACGCGCAGACGGAGAGCTTCGAGGAGGAGGCCGACACGCGTCCGAAAGCGAAGAAGGGAGCGCGCGTCGTCCGCGCATATTACATGCTCGTCGAACTCAGGCCGGAGGCTTCGGGGCGCGCGCGCGTGCTGCGTCGCTTCTGGTTCGACCGCGTCGGCGAACTCCGTCTCGCGCGTTTGCAGACCTACGACGACGCAGGGCGATTGGCGACCGATGTCATCTATCGAGAGCCGAAGGCGTTCGGCGAAGGCTCCCGCTACAATCTGCCGTCGCGCGTCGAGTTGACGCGCCCGCAGGACAGATATTCCCTGCGCATCACGTATCAAACGCCCGAAGCCGTCAAAATTGACCAGCCCTATCCGGCGGATGTCTTCGACCTGAAGAACAGTTGGAATCTGCCGGAGGTCAATCTGGACGAACGCACAAGAAAGTAGTAAATCGTGAATCGTAAATCGTGAATAGATGACTGCTTTAATCACGTTTCTATTTACGATTCACGATTTACGATTCACGATTTTATGGACAATCTGGTCGTAGCGAATATCAGGCAGCGTCCGGTGCGCGCGTTGGTGAGCGTGGCGGGCGTGGCGTTGGGTGTCTGTCTGGTGATGCTCTTTACGGGGCTATCGCGCGGGATGTCGAACGACTTGCAGCGTCGCTCGTCGAACCTGCGCGCGGAGATTTTCTTTACGCGTCCGGGGTCGAAAGAGTTGATGACCTCGACGGTCAATCTGAGCACGAAGTATGTTGACGAACTGCGGAAGATAGAGGGCGTGGAGACGGCTGTGCCGGTGATTCGCTACATCTCGCAGGGCGGGCGCGGCTTCGGCTTCGAGCAGGTGGAGGGAGTTGATTGGGACGGGTTCGCCGCGATGAACGGCATCGGCATCACGGAGGGACGCGCGCCCACGGGCGCGGGCGAAGTGGTGATTGACGAGACGAAGGCCAAGAACAACAAGATCGGCGTCGGCGGCGAGTTGAATTTGTTCGGCAATCAACCGTACCGCGTCGTCGGCATCTACTCGCCGGAGTCCGGCGCGCGCGTCAAGATGTCTCTCAAAGCGATGCAGGAGGCTTTGGAGACGGGCGACAAGTGCTCTTACATCCTCATCAAATGCCGCGACACGAATGAGCAGGTCGAGGTCGCGCGGCGCATAGATACGGAGCTACCGGGTAACAAAATCCAGTTCACGCGCGACATCGTCACCAACATCGAAAAGAGCATCCCCTATCTGGGCGTCTTCCTGCGCGTGCTCGTCGGATTGGCGGCGGTCGTGAGCGCGCTCGTCGTGATGTTGGCGATGTACACGACGATTACCGAGAGGACGCGCGAAATCGGCGTCCTGAAGGCGCTCGGCGCGTCGCGCGGCTACATCGTCGGCGTCATCGAGAAGGAGGCGCTGGCGATCAGCCTGCTCGGTCTGGTCGTCGGCTTCGTCGTCTCTTTCGTCGCGGGATATTTGATTCATCGCGTCTATGGTCTGGTGTTTGAATACGGCTGGCGTTGGGCGCTGACGGCGGCCCTCATCGGACTCGGCGGCGGCGCACTCGGCGCGCTCTACCCCGCCATGCGCGCCGCCAATCTCGATGCGGTCAACGCGCTTTCTTATGAGTGACGAGTGACAAGTGACAAGTCAGAAAGCCTCCGGCTCATCACTCGTGACTATTCACTCAAAACTTTTTCTTGCTCGTCACTCGTCACTCATCACTTGTCACTGTTCTCCTATGCGAACGATTCTCAAAGCGGAAAATCTGACGAAGACCTACCAAGTCGGGAGCGTGGACGTGCACGCGCTGAGGGGCGTCTCTCTGGATGTGGAGGAGGGGGAGTTTCTGGCGATCATGGGGCCGTCGGGGTGCGGTAAGTCAACGCTTTTGCACCTGTTGGGCGGACTTCTGACGCCGACGAGCGGGCGCATCGTCCTCGACGAAGAGGACATGACCGCCGCCTCGGACGCGCAGCGCACCGACATCCGTCGGCGCAAAATCGGCTTCGTCTTTCAACGCTTCAACCTCTTTCCCACCTTGACCGCCGAAGGCAATCTCCGTCTCGCCGAACGCATCCACGCCGCCGAGGGCAAGAAGGGCGGCGACCCCGCGCGCCGACGCGAAGTGCTCGGTCTGCTCCAACTGGAACAGAAAATGCATCATAAACCGCTGGAATTGTCGGGCGGCGAGCAGCAGAGGGTCGCTCTGGCGCGGGCCATCGTCACGCGACCGGCGATTATTCTGGCCGACGAGCCGACCGGAAATCTCGACACGGAGAACTCGGCCATCGTCCTTAACATGTTTCAGGAGATGAATTACCGCTTCAACCAGACCATCGTGATGATTACGCACAACCCGGAGGCGGCAGCCATGTGTCGCCGCATCGTGCAGATGCGCGACGGGCAAATCATTGCGCCGGGCAGCAACATGAAGCTATAATCGAGGGGTCTGGGGGCGGGATGTCAGGTGTCGGCATTTTCCGACAGTTGACGCTTAACTTCGGACGCTTTTTTTGTATGTCCCCCATTTGGCGCATCGTCAAAAGTTTTCTGCTCTGGTCGCACGGGCGCACCACCTGGCAATACGACGTGCTGTGTGCGCTGATCCTCGCCTTTATTTTCCTGACGCCGAAAAGTTGGTTCGATCAGGGCGAACCGGGCGGCGTCATGGCGCATCAAAACGGGCTTAAAGCGGCTGCGAGGCTGCTCATCTGGCCGGATAATCTACGGCCCAATCCCGACGCACAGGAAGTCGAGCGACGCGCGCGCATTGTCACGGGTCGCCAGAGTGCGCGGGTCAAGGCGATGCGTGAGGTGCGGGACGAGGGTGGCCGCGTCGTCGCCTACGAAGTTGACATCGAGTAATCATTAACTATAATCGCTCGGAATTTTTGGCCGGTAGCAGGAGAGTTTCCCCAACTCAAAGGAGTCTGCATGAGAAAGTCGTTTATTTTCAGTATCTTGACGGCGCTCGCGCTGTTGACCGTCGCGGTGGCGGTCGTCCCCACGCGCACGAACGCGCAGGGCGCGGGTCTAGTCAGTTCGATTATCAACCGGATGGAGCGCAACCGCCGCGACCTGAAATCGCTGCGCGCCGGTATCAGCATGACGAAGTTCAACGCGCAAATCCGCGACGAGGACAAGTTGAGCGGCGAAGTGCGTTACCTGCCGGGAACGGGCCGCAACGCGTTTGTGCGCGTTGACTGGCGCAGCCCGCAGCAGGAGACGCTGGCCGTCGCGGGCGGCAAATACACGCTCTTTCGCCCGCGCCTCAACATGGCCTACGTCGGCGACGCCAATTCGAGCCGCAACGACAAGGTCGGCGGCGTGCTCGGCTTCGGTTTGAACGTCTCGCGCACGCAGTTGGCGAGCGCCTACGAGTCGCCGCAGTATCTCGGCGAGGAGACGCTCTGGGGCGGCGTCCGCACCACCCACCTGAAACTCGTGCCGAAGGGCAACGCGCGCTTCAAGTTCGCGGAGATTTGGGTGGACGGCGAGGGGATGCCCATTCAGACGAAGGTGGTCGAGAAGAACAACGACTCGACGACCGTCCGCCTGACCAACATCCAGAAGAACATCCGTCTCTCGACCGACGATTTCAGCATCAGTCTGCCTTCGGACGTGAAAAAAGTTCGCGGCTAACGGCTCGCGCACATCACCGGCAGTAAAAGGGTTCTGGAATTTTCACATGCCAGAACCCTTCGCTGTTTTTATCTCAAGCGTTGACAACACATACGCGCGCGGTGGCTTGCCAACCGCCGCGCCGAACGCGTATCTTTCCGGCACGAACTCTCAAGGAACGGATTTCCGGCGGCAGAGACTCTGACAAGGGCTGATGAAGCGTAGCACTTTTCTCAAACTCAAAATACGCGAGGCCAGCTTTATCACGCGCGGCCTCGCCTCGACGCGCCATCCCGTGCTCGCGCACATCGTCCCGATGCGTCGCTGCAATCTCGCCTGCGCCTACTGCAACGAGTACGATAAAACGTCCGAGCCTGTGCCTTTGGAAGAGATGCGGCGGCGGCTCGACAAGCTGGCCGCGTTGGGCACGTCCGTCATCACCATCTCGGGCGGCGAGCCGATGATGCACCCGCAACTCGACGACATCATCCGCCACATCCGCGAGCGCGGGATGATCGCCGGACTCATCTCCAACGGTTATTACATGACGCCGCAGCGCATCAAGCGGCTCAACGATGCCGGACTCGAATACCTGCAAATCAGCATAGATAACGTCGAACCCGACGAGGTTTCGCAGAAGAGTCTCAAACTGCTCGACAAGAAACTGCGCTTCCTCGCCGAGCACGCCGATTTTCACGTCAACATCAATTCCGTCATCGGCGGCGGCATCAAGAATCCGGAGGACGCGCTCGCCGTCGGGCGTCGCGCCAAAGAGCTAGGATTTTCGACCACCATCGGCGTCATCCACGACAATCAGGGCACGCTCAAGCCCTTGAGCGAACTCGAACAGCGCATCTTTCACGAGACCAAACAACTCGGCAAAGAGACCTACACGCGCCTCGACGCTTTCCAGAACAACCTCGTCGCGGGCCGCCCGAACGACTGGCGCTGCCGCGCCGGAGCGCGCTATCTGTACATCTGCGAAGACGGCCTCGTTCACTACTGCTCGCAGCAGCGCGGCTACCCCGACATCCCGCTCGCCGAATACACGATGAAGGATTTCGCGCGCGAGTACGACGCGGAGAAACCGTGCGCGCCGCTCTGCACCGTCGCCTGCTCACATAAGGTTTCAGTCCTCGACAACTGGCGGAACCCGCAGAAGCCCTCCAAAGCTACCGCCGACGCCGCCAAGCCCGTCGGCCAAGTGCTCAGCACCGAATAAACGCACTCGCCCGTTTAACCCTTTCACTAACGAACAGTCTCGGCAACTATATTTTTCACGCGCTCCTGCGCCTCGCGGCAGCGCGGGTCGGGCGACGCGTGCGCGCAGATGTTTGTGCTCAGGAATTTTTGATAGTAGGGCAGGGCATCGGCGGGGCGTTTGAGGGCGTCGAGCGTGCTGGCGATGTGGAAGGGCAGACGCGGGTCGGGTTCCCCGCCGCGTTCGGCTGCGAGAAACTCGCGGAGGGCTTCATCCGGTCGTCGCGCGTCGGAGAGTTGTGTGGCGAGCAGGAGACGCGTGTGCGGGTCTTCACGCAGGGCGAGGGCGGCGGTGTATTCGCGGATGGCGCGTTCGTGCTGGTAGCGCAGGCGCGCGTTGGCGGCGCGCGTGAGATGCGCGTCGAAGCTCTGGTAGTCGAGATATGTGTAGAGCGCGACGCAGGCGAGGAGCGCGAGGGCGTAGAGCGCGGGCAACACGAAAAGCATGCGCGGACGCGCCAAAGGTTCTTGAGAGGCTTGCTGAACAGGTGTCGTTGCCGCGTCCGGCGTCGCGGCGACGTTCGACGTGTCGGCGGCGGTTATTGAGTCGTGCGCGGGCGCGTCTGTCGTCGTCAGCGCGGGAGTAGTTG
>DATLMV010000208.1:0-16542 GCA_035537095.1 Pyrinomonadaceae bacterium | reverse complement strand
TCCGAGCCGAGCGCGGCCTGCGCGAACGTGACCGGAACCGACGTGTAGAGATTGCTGCCCTGCCGCTCGAAGCGTTCGTGCTCCTTGACGTGGATGACGACGTAGAGGTCGCCCGTCGGGCCGCCGCTCATCCCGGCCTCGCCCTCGCCCGCCACGCGTATCCGCGAACCCGTCTCCACCCCGGCGGGGATTCTCACCTCCATCATCTTCTCGCGCTCGATGCGTCCCGCCCCGCGACACGATTCGCACGGCGTCTTGATGATGCGCCCCGTGCCGCGACACGCGCCGCAGGTGCGCGCCACCGAGAAGAAGCCCTGTTGATAGCGTACCTGTCCCGCGCCGCTACAGGTCGAACAGTTTTCCGGCTGCGTTCCCGCCGCCGCGCCCGTGCCCTTACACTCTTCGCACGACTCAAGACGCGGGATACGCAGTTGCGCGGGGATTCCCTTCGCCGCCTCTTCGAGTGTGATTTCCAGATCGTAGCGGAGGTCTGAGCCGCGCTGCGCCGCCGAACGGCGACCGCCGCCCGCCCCGCCCGCGCGCCCGCCGCCGAACATGTCGCTGAAGCCGAAGAGGTCGCCGAGAATATCCTCGATGCCGCCGAACCCGCTCGCGCCCCACCCGGCAGCGCCCGCGCTGCTGGAAACGCCCGCGTGTCCGAAACGGTCGTAACGCGCGCGCTGCTCCGCGTCCGAGAGCACGGAATAGGCTTCGGCAGCCTCTTTGAACTTATCCTCTGCGGCGGAGTCGCCCGGGTTCTTATCGGGATGATAACGCACGGCCAGACGCCTGTAGGCGCTCTTGATGTCCTGCTCGTTGGCCGTGCGGGCAACGCCGAGGACTTCGTAATAATCGCGTTTAGTACTCATATCGTAAATAGTAAATCGTGAATCGTGAATCGTAAACAGGCCAGAGCGGTTCTTTCTATTTACGATTCACGATTCACGATTGACGTTCTTCTCAAAGCCTCTCGTTGGGGTCTAATGCGGACGCGCCCGCCGAAGGGTTCATCATGGCCGCCGTCAGTTGGGAGGCGAGATGTTCGACCGATTGGAGTGCGAGGCGAATCTCCTCGGGGTTGTCGGATTGCGCGGCGCTCTCTCCCTCGGAGAGTGCGCGCTGGCCGTCTTCACGCTCGCGCGCCGAGAGCGCGCCGCTGAACTCTTTGAAGGTGCGCTGTGTATTGCGGACGAGGCTTTCGAGTTTGGTGCGCAGACCGATGACCTCTTTCATTCGCCGGTCGGTGTCAACGGCGGTTTCGGCTTCGGCGATCAGGCGGTCAATCTCGTCGGAGGAAAGACCGGAGGTCGGCGTGATCCGCATCTGCTGCTCGCGCCCGCTCGTCTTGTCGGCTGCCGAAACATTCAGGATGCCGCTCGCGTCCACTTCAAATGTCACTTCAATCTGCGGCGCGCCTCGCGGTGCGGGCGGGATGCCGACCAACTCGAATTTGCCGAGCGAGCGGTTGCCCTGCGCAATCTCGCGCTCGCCTTGCAGGACGTGAATCTCTACGCTCGACTGGTTATCAACGACGGTGGTAAAGGTCAGACTGCTCCGCAGCGGAATCGTCGAGTTGCGCTCGATGAGCCGCGTGAAGAGTCCGCCGCGCGTCTCCAAGCCGAGGCTCAGCGGCAGCACGTCGAGCAGGACGATGTCTTTCACGTCGCCCGTCAGGACGCCGCCCTGAATCGCCGCGCCCATCGCCACCACTTCGTCCGGATTGATCTCCGCCGAAGGCTCGCGCCCGAAGATTTCGCGGACGGTCTGCGTGATGATGGGCGAGCGCGTCTGCCCGCCGACGAGCAGTACCTTGTCAATGTCGGTCGGTTGCAGCTTGGCGTCCCAGAGAGCTTTCTGGCACGGCTCGATAGTCTGCTCGACGAGGTCGCTGACGAGTTGTTCAAACTGCTGGCGCGTCAGCGTCTTGCTGAAGTGCTTCGGGCCGGAGGCGTCCGCCGCGATGAAGGGCAGGTTGATGTTAGTTTCGGTCAGCGACGAGAGTTCACACTTGGCGCGCTCGGCGGCCTCTTTGAGACGCTGCAAGGCCAGACGGTCTTGCCGCAAGTCAATCCCCGTCTCGGCCTGAAACTGGCTCGCCATCCAACCGATGATGCGGTCGTCGAAATCCTCTCCGCCGAGGAAAGTGTTGCCCGAAGTGGAGAGGACTTCAAAGACGCCGTCGTTGAGTTCGAGAATCGAGATGTCGAAGGTTCCGCCGCCGAGGTCATAGACGGCGACGCGTTCGGAGTCGGTTCTGCCGACGCCATAGGCGAGCGCGGCTGCCGTCGGCTCGTTGATGATGCGCTCGATTTTGAGTCCGGCAATCTTTCCGGCGTCCTTCGTGGCTTGACGTTGCGCGTCGTCGAAGTATGCGGGGACGGTGACGATGGCTTCCGTGACGGCTTCGCCGAGATAGTCTTCGGCGGCGGCTTTGAGACGCTGCAAGACGATGCCGGAAATCTCCTGCGGGCTATAGACGCGCCCCTGCACGCGGATGCGCGCGTCGCCGTTCTGCGAATCGGTGATCTCGAAGGCGGAAGATTCCAGAGCCTTCTGCGTCTCCGGCGAATCGTACTTGCGACCAATCAGACGCTTGACCGCATAGACGGTGTTGACGGCGTTGGTCACGGCCTGACGCTTGGCGATCTGGCCGACGAGGCGTTCGCCTTTGTCCGTGAAGCCGACGACCGAAGGCGTCGTTCTGCCGCCCTCCTTGTTGGGAACGATTTGCACCGCGCCGCCTTCGAGCACGGCCACGCAGCAGTTCGTGGTTCCTAAATCAATGCCAACAACTTTTCCCATAGCGGCTTTCAGCGTTTCCCGTGCGACCGTTGGCGGTCAGAAAAAGGTTAGGATTCGGGCGTCGGACTGCGAGAAAAACAGGGCGTGCGCTCCCCGCTTTATCTCATAGTGGGTCGGTTTGAGATTCCAAGCCAACATCTATCCGGCTCACATTTTCAAACTGACCCACTATGCTTTATTTGGCGACCTTGACCATCGCCGGACGAATCAACTTATCGCCCAGACGATACCCGCGCACGATCTCATGCGTCACCATATCGGGCTCGAACTCGACCGACTCTTCGGCGGCAATCGCCTCGTGCACGTGCGGGTCGAAGGGCTGCCCGACGGTCGGGACGGGCTCGACGCCCATCGTCTCAAGGACGTTGTTGAGTTGCTTCCTGATCAAATCAACGCCGTGCAGGAAGTGTCGAAACTCCTCGGACTCGGTTGTCTCGTTGGAGGCTTCGGCGGCGACGGCGCGTTGCAGGTTATCCACGACCGGCAGGAGTTGGCCGACCACTTCGACGACGACGCGGTTATACGTCTCGCCGCGCTCGCGCTCCAGACGCTTCCGGTAGTTCTCGAAATCGGCCTGACGCCGCGCCACCTTGTCGCGCAGTTCGCGCTGCTCTTCCCGCGACCTTTGCAGTTCGATTTCGACGCGTCGAAGCTCGGCGCGCGTCGCCACCAACTCCGCGAGCATCGGGCCGGACGCGCCCTCGCGCTCGTGCGCTGGATCGTCGCCCTCGCCCGACGCCTGCGACGCATCTCCGCCGCCCGTCTCCCCGCCCGAAGGCGGAGTGGTATCCAAATCCTCGCGGCTCTCGGTAATCTCGGAAGGATTGGGCCCGCCCGCCGTGTCGCGCTCGTCGGCCTCGTCGCGTCCCTGCTCGCCCTCCTGCTCCTCTCCCCTGTCTATCCGACGCCGCACTTCCGTCTCGCCCTCATAAATCGAGGCGCGGCCAATCTCTTCGGGTGTGAGATTCGTGTCGTCGCCGGAGTTGTCGGCAGCGGCGTGTTTCGCTGTCGCCGCCGGCGCGCGTTCCTCTTCGTCTATGAAGCGAATCGGAATCCGGTTCGGCGTGTGTCTTTTGTCATTCATCATAAGATTTCCAACCCTTGCTCTGTCCGAAAGGAGGCGAGACCGGGAACACTTGAGACAGCCGCGCGGTCGAGTGCCGACCGCGCGGGGCATCTTTCCCCGTGTTCAGACGTGCGTGGCCTCCTCGCGCAGCATCCGCTCGACCAGACGCGCGACGTAATTGACGACCGCCATCGTCCGCGCATACTCGATGCGCATCGGCCCGACGATGCCGAGCGAGCCGACCGATTCCCCGCCCGCGCCGAAACGATAGGGCGCGGTGATGAGCGCGCAATGCTGCATCGAGGGGGCGGTGTGCTCGCGTCCGATGACGACGTGCACGTCGCCGAAGACGGGCTCGCGCGCGATGCATTCGTTCAGAATTTTCATCAGCCGCGACTTGGCCTCGAAGGTGCGAAAGAGTTCGCGCAGGCGTTCGATGTCAGCGAAGTCCGGCTTGGCGAGAATGTTCGACGCGCCGTCAACATACACGTCGCCCTCCGTCGTCTCTTCGCCTTCCAGACTCCTTTCGCAGAGCAGCACGGCGTTGCGGAGCAGACGGTCGTAGAGCGCCTTCTCTTCGCGCATCAGGTTGAGGATTTCCTGACGAATCGTGAGCAGGCTCTTGCCGCTGAATTCGGCGTTGAGATAACGGGCCGTGCGTTCGAGTTCTTCCTGCGCGAGCGGTTCGTCTATGCGGATGATCTTATTCTGGACGACGTTGGACGAGAAGACGAGGATGACGAGAATCCGTCCGTCGGTCAGTTGCAGAAACTCGATGTGCTGTAAACGGTTGTCGGCCAGAGGCGGCGAGACGACGATGCCGACGTTCTCCGACAACTGCGAGAGCAGGTGCGAAACCTTCTCCATCAGGCGACCCTGCGCGCCGCCCGCCTCCGTCCCCGCGCCCGCCAGCGCGCTGTCAATCGCCGACAGGTCGGCGCGCGACAGGCGCGCGTCGCCGACGAGATGGTCAACGTAGAAACGATAACCCTTATCGGTCGGGACGCGACCGGCGGAGGTGTGCGGTTGCTCGACCAGACCGGCCTCTTCGAGTTCGCCCATGACGTTGCGAATCGTCGCCGGACTCCAACCCGTCGCGCCGGGGCAACGCTCGGCCACGGTGCGCGAGCCGACCGGCTCACCCGTCCGCAGATGCTCCTTGATGATGGCCGACAGCACGGCTTGCGCGCGCGCGTCGAGCATCCAATCGGAAGCGGTTTGTGATGTCTGATTACGACTTGCCATCGGGTCTTAGAAGGACGAGCGAGAACTGAAGGGGAAGGCCGCGATGCGCGCGGACGTGCACGAGAGCTTCAAGCTGGTGCAACATAATATTGAATACCGTCACCTCCACGGCATGTCAAGAGTTAATTTCCGCGCCCCGGCACGGGCGGTCGGCGGGCGCGCGCCGTGCATCCTTCGGGAGTATAACGGATTGGAGAAAAGCGGCGCAAACCGTTTGCGCCGGAGACGCGCGGGCGGCCCTGCGGGAGGCTTCGGGCGGGGCTAATTGATAGTCGCGCATAGAGTTAGCGCAACACCTCGGGTAACTTCCCGCGTTTGCAGGGTAAACTGTTGTTACGTTTACACTTAACGCTCTACTCCAAATGGTCTTCCGCCGTCGCGCCGGGCGTCGAGTCCCTCATTTTGTGAGCCTGCAATACGTTAGCGGCTTTCCTTAAAGTGCTATTTGACGCCCCCGCCCGCGCGCCCGTAATATGCCCTTACCCAGACCGCCAGCCGCGACCCACCGGCGCACGGACAGATTCGGCCTCGCCACAGGCACGCACGAACGCCCGGTTCCGGCCTTCTCGGAGGCACGCTCGTCGGACGAAAAGATTTGTTTATGACAGAATCTCAAACAGCTACCGGCGCGCTTTTCGTTGACGCCTTTCGCCGCCTCGCCGCCCATCGTCCCGTGCCGGAAGTCGAGGTGCGCTACTATCCTTACGCCGGTTTGAACCACACGATTCGACTCCGTTCGGGCCGCGTCTATGTCCGCATCTCAGACATCTTCCGCGACGCTCCCCAAGAAGTTCTGCGCGCGCTCGCCGTCATCCTCGTCTCCAAGATGCTGCGTCGCCGGACGCCGAAAAGCATCGAGCAAGTCTATCGCGCCTACGCCTGTTCGCCCGAAGTCCTGCGCGCCTCCGACCTCGCGCGTCGCCTGCGCGGGCGCAAGATGATCTCGTCGGCGCGCGGTCGCTTCTACGATTTGGAGAGGATGTTTCGCCGTCTCAACCAACGCCACTTCGACAACAAGCTGCCGGAGCCGACCCTCACTTGGTCGCAAAGACGCACGCGCACCATCCTCGGCCATCACGACGGCGTGCACGACACCATCGTCGTCAGCAAGACTCTGGACGCGCGCGAGATTCCCGAATGGCTCGTCGAGTTTATCCTCTATCACGAGATGCTGCACATCAAGCATCCGGCGCGTCTCATCAACGGTCGCCGCTACTATCACACCAAAGCCTTCCGCACCGAAGAACAACGCTTCCCCTTCTACACGGAAGCGCAGGAATGGCTCGACCGCATCGCGCGCCAGCGTCGCACGCTGCAACGCGCCCGCGCCGCCTGACACGTCCGAAATTCTGCACACTTGTTAAGAGATTTTGTGCTGCCGCCGTGTGCAATATTTTGCACGAAATTTTTCCGAAACTTTGCCCGGCGCGAGACGTTTAAGGATGCAGGAAGGTGGGCTCCTCCGAAGAGAGCGGGTGAGCATCGAAGAACTCAAGCACCAAATCCCTCCGGCGCTGGTTCCAGATGCTTACCCGCTCTTATTGGTTTCGGCGGCGCATCTCGCACACCCGCACAACTTCTACAACTCAAACACAACAACTCTATAGCAACCTCCAATCACCTTTCTTGACACCTTCAAAGCAGCATGTTAGCGTCGCGCCATCTTTCAAATCGTCAGCAATTGATCTGAAGGCGAGAAGCCGCGTCGGCCACGTGGGCGCGATTTCTCGCGTCGGTCTCTCAAAGGGAAGGAAGGAAGGTGCATGAGCGAGAACGTTTTCAAAGGGGTGGAACTGGTCGGGACTTCGGAGCAGAGTTTCAGTCACGCCATCGAGGTCGCCGTCGCGCGGGCGCGGCAAACGGTGCGGAATCTTTCGTGGTTCGTCGTCGAGGAGCAGCGCGGCGGATTGCAGCAGGGACGGCTCGAATATCAGGTGACGCTGCGCGTCTTCTTCCGTCTGGACGAAGGCGAGAGCGCGGACGACGCCGCGACGACGGGCGACGCGAAAAGATAGACCGCTTCCTCTCTCGTGTGATCAGCCAAACGACAGCATGAGATAAGGGTTTGCGACGCGCGAGTCCGCCGCCTAAAAGTCTTCTCCGGCGCGAGCACAACTCAAGGGAAGCCCCGCCCGCGCGTCCGTGTGTAGGCGGGGCTTTCTCGCGCGTCCGTGTTCGGGCGCGCGGCTGGACAAAGCGGCGCGCGGCTGGCTAGACTACGCAGTTTGCAGCCGGAGTCCGGAGGCTTTCCTGTGACGCGCGACGCCGTTCCCGACGGCCAGCGCAATCTATCAAAACGGAGCTAACATCAGTCTATGGCAATTCCCGCAACGCAGATTCGACGCGGCATGATTATCCTCTTCGAGGGCAAACTCTGTAAGGTCGTTGATTTCCGGCATCACACGCCGGGAAACTTGCGCGCGATGGTGCAGACCAAACTGCGCGACCTCAAGAGCGGTTCTTCCTTCGAGCATCGCTTTCGCTCCGCCGACACGGTGGAGCGCGCCTCGCTCGAACAGCACGACATGGAGTATCTCTACTCCGACGGCTCGCAGCACCATTTCATGAACACCGAGAACTACGAGCAGACCGCCCTCAACGAAGAAGACCTCGGCGACATGGCCCAATGGCTGACGCCGGGACTGCACATTCAGGCCGAATTTTATGAAGGACAGCCCATCGGCGTCACGCTCCCGCCCTCGCTCGAACTGACCGTCACGAGCACCGAACCGACCATGAAAGGCGCGACCGTCTCGAACGTCAACAAACCGGCGACGCTCGAAAACGGCGTCACCATTCAAGTCCCGCCCTTCGTCAACGAAGGCGACCGAATCCGCGTTGACCCCGTCGAGGGTCGCTACATCGAACGCGCCAAGTGAATACAAAAGTCCCTACGTCCGAAAGTCCAAAGTCTCGTGCCTGTAGTCGGACTTTGGACTTTCGACTTTGGACTTTCGGACTTTAAACTTCCGGCCTATGTATTTCCTTTACAGCATACTGCTCACCGTCGGCTTCATCGTGTTGTTGCCGCGCTTCGTGTTCGATGCTGTGCGTCATGGAAAATACGCGGCGGGCTTCGGCGAACGCATGGGACGCACCCCTCAGCCGGATGCATCGCTCACGCGCGGTCGTCCCGTCATCTGGTTGCATTGCGTCTCGGTCGGCGAGACACAGGCGGCACGCCCGCTCGTGAGCGCCCTCGGCGAACATTATCCTTCACACGCACTCGTCGTCTCGACCACGACGCGCACCGGACAAACTCTCGCACGTGAACTCTTCGCGCAGGAAGCCGCCGCCGTCTTCTATTTCCCTTTCGACTGGGCATGGACTGTGCGGCGCGCGCTGCGCATCGTCCGTCCTTCCGCCGTGCTCGTGTTGGAGACGGAGCTATGGCCGCGTTTCCTGCGCGAGTGCAATGCGGCGCGCGTGCCCGTCGCGCTCGTCAACGGGCGCATCTCCGACGCCTCCTTTCGTCGCTACCGGATGATTCGTCCCTTTATCAAAAGGGTCGTCAATCAACTCACGCTCGCAATCATGCAGACGGACGCCGACGCCGCGCGCATCCGTGAGCTCGGTCTTGCGCCCGCGCGCGTTCGTGTCTCCGGCAACATCAAGTTCGACGCGCAGGACGAAACTTCCGAACAGTCGGCGACGACCGGACTGCTGCGCGCGCGGTTCGCGCTCGACGGCGCGCGCCCCTTGATCGTCGCCGCCAGCACTCACGCCCCTGAAGAACGCATCGTGCTCGCCGCTTTCCAAAAGCTCCGACGCGCGCAGCCGCACAGGCAGGCGCGGCTGCTGATCGCGCCCAGACATCCCGAACGCTTCGACGAGATTGCGTCGTTGCTCGACGCGTCGGGCTTGAGTTGGTCGCGCCGCTCGGCGCAACCTGACGAGCGCGACGCGCAGAGCGATTGCATTCTCCTCGACAGCATCGGCGAGTTGCGCGGCGCGTATGCGCTCGCCACGCTCGTCTTCATCGGCGGGAGCATCGCGCGCACGGGCGGGCACAACGTCCTCGAACCCGCAAGCCACGCGAAATGCATCGTCACGGGCGCGCACACATCGAACTTCGCGTCCATCGTGCGCGCCTTTCTCGAACAGGATGCGCTCGTCCAACTTCCCACGCTGACAGATGCGGACGCGCCCGATGCGCTCGCGCGAGTCTTTGAAGACTTGCTCGCCGACGACGTGCGACGACAACACATCGGCGCGAACGCACACGCCGCGCTCGCACGCAGTCGCGGCGCAACCGCGCGCACGCTTGAGATGCTCGGCGAAGTTCTCAACCGGACGCCCGCCAACAACGCGCGCCGGGTAGCCGTCAAAACGCAAGCGATGAGCAGAAGCAGCCAGTAGCAAAGCATTCAATCGTGAGAACGCATTCGAGCAGCGAAGCTTTGCAAGATTGAAGTAACTGACGCTTGCGCAGGCGGCGGCTGACCGGCAGTAGTCTCATAAATAACTGCCGCGAAGTTTTGAGCCAGTATTTATGCGGCTTCTAAGACGCCGGAGAAATTTATAAAACTGTTTCTATTGACTCACCGGTTTCGTCTGACTTTTTCAAACGCATGTTTCTCTCTCCTCCTGCGCCCGTCCTTGTTCCTTTGAGCAGCGTGTATGGGGCGGTCGTGCGCGCGCGTCTCGCGCTCTATCGCGCGGGCGTTTTGAAGAGTCGTCAAGTTAACGCAGCCGTCATCAGCGTCGGCAATATCACGGCGGGCGGGACGGGCAAGACGCCGTTCGTCGCGTGGCTCGCGCGACGGCTGGCGCAAGAAGATGCTCGGCGCGTGTGGATTTTGACGCGCGGCTACGGGCGCAACGACGTGAGCAAGCGCGTGCTCGTGTCGGACGGCGCGCGCCTGTTGGCCGACGCCGACGAGGGAGGCGACGAACCGCGCCTGCTCGCGGAGATGTTGCTCGACGCAGGCGTGGCCGTCTTGAGCGACGCAGACCGCGTCGCGGCGGCACGGTGGGCTTTGGAAAAGTACGGGAGCGAGGTCTTTATACTCGACGACGGTTTCCAACACCTGCGTCTCGCGCGCGACATGGATATCGTCACGCTAGACGGGAGCGACCCGTGGGGCGGGCGAAAGCTTCTGCCGCGCGGACGCCTGCGCGAACCGTTGAGCGGTCTCAAGCGCGCCGGTGCGTTCGTCATCACGCGCGCAGACCTCGCGCCCGGTATCGAGGAGTTGCGCGCGGAGGCGTCGCGTTTGGGCAACGGCGCGCCCGTCTTCACTTCGCGCTTGCGCACGCGCCGCGTTCGCCCGCTCGTCTCGACGGCGCAGGGCGGGCCCGATGCCGCGAACATTCATCACGTTTATCAAGCCGACGACGATTTCAAACGACAGCCGCTCACAGCCTTTTGCGCCCTCGGCAATCCGGCGAACTTCTTCGCGCACCTGCGCCGCGACGGTCACGTTATCACTCACACGCGCGCCTTCGGCGACCATCACAAATACACGCAGACGGATGTTGACATGCTCGCGCGCGAGGCTGCGACGAACGGCGCGAGTGCGCTCGCGACGACGGCGAAAGATGCTGTTAAGTTGCGTTCGCTGCGTTTTCCGCTGCCGTGCTTTGTGTTTGAAGTTGAACTTGAAATTGAAGGTGAAGCGAAGCTGCTGGCTCTCGTGCGCGCGGCTGCGCGTCGCTGAGAAAGCATGTCTGCTCAGGTCTGGAAAGCCGGAGACGCGGCGCGCGGGCTTGGCTGCGACGGTTATCTCTGCGGCTAGTTCTTTGCGGGAGACGGCACGGAAGGAGAGGGCATGTCGTTGTCCTTCGTTTCCGTGACGGCGGGGGCGGAGGGCGGCGTCGGCGAAGCGGCGGGCGGTTTCCTCATGGGCGGCGCATCATCGTCGTCGGATGCGTTGGGCGTCGGCGTCGCTTGCAGCGAGGGCGGCACGCGTCGCACCTTCGGCGTGGGCGTCGGCGTCGCTTCGGTGTTCTCTTCGGCGTCCGTGTTGTCGTTGGCCTGCTCGCCGTCGCCGCTGTTGGTGTTGGTCGCATCGGCGGGCGACGGCTGCGTCAGCGCGTCGTTGGTATTGCGTGTGGTCGTGGGAGTCACGGTGAGCCCCGTATCCAACGAGGGCGTGACGCCGGTTTCCGGATTGGTGGTCGGGGTGATGTTGCTTTCGCTCTCGCCGGTCGCGGGCGAAGCGGACTGGACGGCCTGACCGTTCGGGTCAACGGTGAGCGGGGCGGCCTGTTCCTCTGCCGACGACGGGCCGGAATTGAGTTGCAGCGCATAGACGACGGCGAAGACGATGACGAGCAGGGCCAGAGCGGGGATGGCGATGCGCCACGGATTGAAGCTCGCGGCGACGGGCGGCGCGGGCGTCGTGGAGAGAATGCTCGGCACTTCCAGTTCGGTCGGCGTCGGCGTGCGGACGACGGTGGCTTCGTCGTAGTCTTCGTTGGAGGTGTGGCGCGGGGCTTCGTTCGGGCCGGTCGGGACGACGATGCGATTCGTGTCGCGGTGCGGGTCGTCGTGCTGCGCGGTATTGGTTCCGGCGATGGCTACGGTTTCCAGAGACTCTCCGGTGGCGGCCAGAGTGAGCGCGTCGGAGAGTTCGGCGGCGTTTTGAAAACGGTCTTCGGGACGCTTCGAGAGCGAGCGCGAGATGACGCGCCCGACGGCGGCGGGCAAATCCTGTCGCTCCTCAAGGATTGACGGCGGCGCTTCCTGCAAGTGCTTCATCATGATGGCCGTCGGCGAGTCGCCCGTGAAGGGGACGTGACCGGCGAGCAGTTCGTAGATGATGATGCCGAGCGAGTAGATGTCGGAGCGGGCGTCAATCTCGGAAGCCTGCGAGCATTGCTCGGGCGACATGTATTGCGGCGTGCCGATGATCAGGTTGGGCGCGGTCAAGCCGGGGTCTATCGCTCCGTCGGGCTCCTGAATTTTGGCGATGCCGAAATCGAGCACCTTCGACCAGTCGCCGCCGTTCGTCTCTTCGAGCATGATGTTGTCGCTCTTGAGATCGCGGTGGACGACGCCCTCGCCGTGCGCGGCTTCGAGCGCGCCGCAGACCTGCCGGATGATTTCCACGACGCGCGCGAGCGGCATCCGTCCTTCGCTTCGGACGACCTCCTTGAGAGTTTGCCCGCGCAGGTATTCCATGACGAGAAAGACGATGCCGTTTTCGGATTCGCCAAAGTCGGTGACGGTGAGCGCGTGCGGGTGCGAGATGCGGGAGGCGGCTTTGGCTTCGCGCGTGAAGCGTGCGACGATCTTGTCGTCGGCGGCGAGCGACGGGTGCAGGACTTTGATGGCGACGGTCTTCTCCATCAGCGTGTGCGTCGCGCGATAGACCGTGCCCATCCCGCCTTCGTCCAAGCGTTCTTCGATGCGGTATTTGCCGATGAGGGTTTGGCCGATGAGGTCGTCTCCGGCCTTTTGGAGAACCGTGCCGTCAGTCGGGCACAGGGTGGTTGCGTCCTGATACTCTTTACCGCATTTCGGACAAGTTTTCATCTGAGTGGTTCCGTCTCGCCTCTCGCGCCGAAAGAAGGGGATGTGTGGAGCGTATCATACGAATTCCGCACGGCGCAATGCTGCCTGTGAACTAGTGAGGCAATTTCCGCGCCGCACACGGTCGGCAGTAAAAATGCGGGGTTCGGGTTGCGGGGTCGCCCGATTGTGTAACGTTCCGTAGCGTCTCGATGTTTTACGTTTCAACGTGCGGCGGAGTTCGGGCCTCATCGAAAAGAGTCCAAAGTCTAAAAGTCCAACGTCCAAAGTCGAAAGACAAAGCTCTTGACTTTGGACGTTGGACTTTTAGACTTGCTGACTTCGTAGCGTCTAGACTTTGGCGAAGACGATCACCAGCGCGAAAAGCACCAGCGACTCGATGAGCGCCAGACCGATGATCATCATGATCTGGATACGGCCCGCCGCGCCCGGATTGCGCGCCGCGCCCTCGACCGCCGACGCCGCGATGCGCGACTGCCCGATGGCTCCGAGTCCCGCCGCGATGGCGAAACCGAAACCGGCGGCCAGCTTCGCATACTTGTTGACCGACGATTCGTTGTCAGCCGCCACCGCGCCCGCCTGTGCGAGTGCAGGGGCCGCCGCCATCAACACGCCGACGACGGCGAAGAACAACATTCTCAGTTTGTTCATGAATCTCTCCTTTGCAGAATCCATCTCTGCTCCGCACGGATGCCGGACGACTGCGGGAAGCGAGAGGCGCGCCGGGGCTGAAAAACAGTTGACGTTCGGTTTATGATTTCGCCGACTTCCGGTATTCGCCGCCCCTCGTACAACGGCGCTCCTGCGTGCCGACCGACAGTTGCTCTCTCAACTCGAAAGCGATGATGCAACGTCTCCGCCTGTTCTCTTGTCCCGCGAGCGTGCTCGAAGTCTCCGCTGTCTGTGCATCCTGCTTGACCACTCACTTCGCGCCTCAACGTGCGCGGGCGCGCGTGCCCGCACCGCTCGACGACGCGTTTACCTCATCCGACCGAAAAACTTACGGCGTCACCTGCCCGACGATGTGCGCGTCCTGTCCCTCGACGTGTTCATACGCGCCGTGCCCGTGCTCATCGTGCTCGTGTCCCTCGTGCGGCGGGTGCGAAACCTCGCTGATATAGACCATCGAGAGGAAGACGAAAACGAACGTCTGAATGATGGCGACGAAGAGGCCGAGCGGCATCAGGAAGACGGGAATCAGCCAGTATGTGTAGGGCGGAAAAAGTCCTGAGATGTTGGAGACGACCTGTTCGTCCGCGAAGATGTTGCCGAAGAGACGGATGCCGAGCGACATCGGGCGGACGAGGTTGCTGATCAACTCGATGAGAAACAGCAGCGGCGCAATCGCCAGCACCGGCCCCATGAAGTGTTTGAAGTGGCCGATCACTCCGTTCTCTTTGATGCCGACGTAGTTGTAATAGAAGAACGACGTGAGCCCGAGCGCGAAGGTGACGCTCGTCGCGGCGGTCGGCGGCAGAAGGCCGGGGATGAAGGCCATCAGGTTCGAGACGAGAATCAGGACGCCGAAGGTCGCCACGACCGGAAAGTATTGCAGCCCGTGCGGCCCGACTACGTCCTGCAACAGTCCGCGCACGGCGAGTATTCCGGCTTCCAGCGTCATCTGCCCGCCCGAAGGATCGTCGTCCGAGAGTTGGCCGCGCAGAATCCAGATGACGACGACGCTCAGGATGCACGCGATGACGAACATCACCGTGTACCACGGCACAGCCGTCTCCGGCGTGTACGGGCCGAAGACCGTCTCGGCGTTGGTATGAAAGAGCGCGAAGAATTTATCCCACAGAGGCTTCGTGTAGGCGACCTGAAAATGGTGCACCGGCTCGCCGATCCAATGATTGACGAACTCGACGATGACTGGCGTATGATGCGCCGCGCCGCCCCCGTGTTCCGCCGCTTTCGCTCCATGCTCCGCCGCTTGCCCGGCGTGTCCGGCTGTCTCCTGATTGAATAACCAGAACATCATTCAGTTTTCCTCTCGATGGATAATCGCAAAATAGGTCTGGACGGAAGCCTCTAACATCACCGCGACCACGAACGTGCACAGGCCCGCGAGCATCGCCACGATGGACGCGATGTCGAGCGTGTAGGCGGCGGCGACCGTTGCGGCGACGATAAAATAACGAAGAATATAACGCGCGACGCTGATGCGCGGGCGTGGGGCCAGCGCGCTCGTGTCGAAGGCGGCGGCGATGGCGGTGCGCAGCCATTGATGATTGAAGAGCGACAGCGCGCCGCCGAGCAAGAGTCCCGTCGTCACGCGCCACGGCGCGAAGGGCGCGCTCGCTGCGACCATCAACACAACCGTCCAACACATCGTCCGCACCAGACGCCGCTCCATCGCCGCCGGGTCGCCCCAGCCAGACGTATAGTGACTCTTTTGTCGAAGGATTTCGCTCATCTCGGAACTGGCGATTTTACATGCCGCGAGCCGCGCTGTCGAGTTTGCGAGAGTCCGAATAGTGGTAGAGTTTATCGAGATAGCCGAGGTTATTGGATTTGATCCTATAACGTTTGTCAGGAAGCTTAAGTCAATGTAGCGTGGCTCCCCGCGAGAGGGGGCTTCATCGCACACCTCCTCCGGGGTTGGAGGGAACAATCGGGTATCCGCCGGGTGCTGGTTGCGGAGGATTGACGATTGCCCGGCGCACGTCCTCTAAGAAGGCCGCTTCGTCCGCGTTGATGTACTTACCGTAGGACGCGAACGGATGATTTTCGCTTCCGTATCGAGGTATGCCGTCTAAGGGGAAGACCTTTCCGTTGCGCAGTTCGTATCCGGTGACGATATAAAAAGCCTGAGCTGCGTCGTCATACTTGAGGAAAAGTGCATAACGCCCTCCCACGCGGGGCAAGCTTCTACCATCAATGAGGAATTTCCTGACCTTTCCGGAAGGAAAACGAACTCCTCCGCCGGGACGCAACGCCGCCATCTCAGTACCGGTCGCCACTTTTGCATCTTTGCTGCTCTTTAATACCTCCTCGACTTGTACTGCGAACTCGGAGTAAACATCTGTTTTATCCTCAGAGAGGTATGCATTTGCGTCTGTCACCGCACCTATAACGACCGTATCGCTAATATGTGTAGGTAGGGCCGTTTCTGGAGGTGTATGGTCTGTTATCGCGCCCGCGACCACGGGCGGACTGTAGTCGTGATTATTAATGTGTGGCGCGGATTGTTGCGTGGATATTCTCTTTTTGCCGGACGGGATGGGCGGATTCGGCGAGTTATCATTTTCTCTTAAAGCAAAGCGGGCAACATCTTCGGGATTAAGATTCTTGTCTCTGAGGTTATGACGTTTACCCCTAGCCCGTCTTTTAGCTCGCTCATTCGCGTCCGCAGGCTCCAGCGCATTAAAGTCGGCAATGGGTACATCGAGTTCGCTGACTTCGCTAACGGGCGGAGGCGAGGCCGGAGGGTGCGTGCTGTTTTTCTGACTGCGAAGAGCAGTAGTGACAGAGGCAGTAAGAAGAAATATCGGTACCAGTAGAAGCGTGTACCTTCTCAGCGACATAATATGCTCCTTTGCCCTAAAAGTGAGGTTGACGGAATCTAGTAAAGGGTACTGTAAACGAGATGCGAAGAGAGGTTCGACAGGCAGCTATATACATCCGCCGTCCACATGTGTCAAGAGTTAAAAAAAACGTCTAAATTATTGTTAACAAACTAGAAAGGGCATTGATATAGTTGAGGGAGTCGGCTTGACAAGCGTTATTAGCACAGCCTTCTCTCCTACAGTTAAGTAATCTGGAAAATACGGCGACGCACTATTAGCCCACTACCAGACGCCGGATGTGGGTTCACTTTGAAAATGCGAGGCGCATAAATGTTGGCTAAGGATTCAAACTAAACTATGACGCGCGCCTGTCTCTAGTTGACCTTCGAGAGGATGCGGACGAACTCGTAGAACCCGACGCCCGCGCCGACGACTATCCCTGC
>DATLMV010000207.1:0-22459 GCA_035537095.1 Pyrinomonadaceae bacterium | reverse complement strand
TCTCCGAGGGCTGCTGCTTCGTCAACAATTGATAAATGGTCAGCAGGTTATTGATCGCCGGACGCTCTTCGTCAAAGCGAATTTCCGTGCCGGAATCCGTCACCGCCCGCTTGAACTTACGCCGAACAGTTTCTTCTTCGTCCATCAACATGACGCAGCCCTGCGGGTCGTCGTCTGACTTGGACATCTTCTTGGACGCGTCGGAAAGCGACATGATGCGCGCGCCGACTTTCGGAATAAAAACTTCGGGCACGCGAAACGTCTCGCCGTAATCGCGGTTGAAGCGAATCGCCAGATCGCGCGTCAATTCAAGATGCTGCTTCTGGTCTTCGCCGACCGGCACGAGGTCTGTTTGATACAGCAGGATGTCCGCAGCCATCAAGACAGGGTAATCGAAAAGCCCGACGCCGGCTGTTTCACGCTGCTTTCGAGCCTTGTCCTTAAACTGCGTCATCCGCTCAAGCTCCGAGATGCGCGTCACGCAGTTGAGAAGCCAAGCGAGTTCCGTGTGCTCCGGCACGTCGGACTGGACGAAGATGGTGGAGACTTCGGGGTCAATCCCGGAGGCGAGATAGATGCGCGCGACATCGCGCGTGCGCGCGGCGAGTTGGCGCGGGTCTTGCGGCAGGGTGACGGCGTGGAGATTGACGACGCAGAAGAAACTCTCGTACTCGCGCTGCAACCCGACCCAGTTGCGGATCGCGCCGAGATAGTTTCCGATGTGGAGGTTGGCCGTCGGCTGGACGCCGCTGAAAATTCTTTTCATTACCCCGTTCTAAATTCTGCCGATGAAAATTATTTGATACGCGAGCGGCATGACGAAGCGAAAAATCGCGCCGAACGCGCCCGTGAAAACCGCGACGAAGAGGAGAATCATGCCGTACTGTTCGACGGATTCGATGGCCGCCTCGAAGCTCTCGGGCAGGAGGCTGCCGAGAATCTTGCTGCCGTCGAGCGGCGGAATCGGAATCAGGTTGAAGACGGCGAGCACGACGTTCATGCGAAAGAAGACTTCCAGCAGTTTGATCGCCCCGACGGCGACGCCCGACTCGCTGAACGCGGGCAGCAGTTCGCCCGTCGAACCCTCAATCATCCCCAACTCGAAGAGCACGCGCAGAGCGATTCCGGCGACCCCTGCGATAAAGAAGTTGCCGATGACGCCCGCCGCCGAGACCCAGATGTTGGCGACGCGCTTGTTGCGCCACGCGAGCGGATTGACCGGCGTGGGCCGCGCCCAACCGAGCAGCGGCGCGCCCGTGAAGAAAGCGATTGCGGGAAAGAGCAGCGTGCCTATCGGGTCAACGTGTGAGACGGGGTTGAGCGTGATCCTCCCTTGCGAGCGCGCGAGGTCGTCGCCGAAGCGGTTCGACATCCAAGCGTGCCCCGCCTCGTGCAGCGAGAGCGAGAAGATGAGCGCGACCATGTAGAGAATGAACTGCCCGATGTCAAAATTACTCATAACTGCATCTCACAAGAAGCGTCGCCGCCGTTTGAAGCACCCGACACACTAACGAAAACAAAGGCAAAAGTAAAAGGGTAAAAGGCAAAGGGTGATAAGAAGCATCTTCTTCACTTTTTCCTTTTACCTTTTGCCTTATCACAGCAGCGTTCCGCGAATGCCGAGCGGCAGGCGATAGACGGCCTCGTTGGTGGCGACCGCCATGTCGCCCTCCGCGCTGAACGCGAGTCCGACGACGTTGACGCCCGCGACGAACAGTCGCGCCTCGCGCCCTTCGCCGTCAATCCGCACGATGCCGCGCCGCCCGCGATAGGAGGCCGCGACGTAGAGATTGCCCTCGCGGTCGAAGGCGAGCCCGTGCGGGCGGCCCAAGCCGCGAAAGAAAACGTCGGGCACGCCGTCCTCGTCTATCCGGACGACGGCTTCGGAACTCGCCACGGTCGCGCCCGTCACATACAAAGCATCGTCCGGCCCGAAGGCCAGATGATAGGCCGCGACGGACGGCTCCAAGCTCGCCCACTCTTCGGCCTCGCCGATTTCGTTGACGCGAAAAATCGTGCCGCGACGGTCGCCGACGTACATTCGCCCCGCGCTGTCGAAAGCGATTCCGGTCGCCACGCCGAGATTGCGCGCGAAGGGCACGACCTCGCCGAAGTGGCTCACGCGATAGACCGTGCCGTCCATCCGGCTCGTCACGTACATCTGTCCCGTGCGGTCGAAAGCGATGCCCGTCGGGTTCGTTATCTCTCCGTGCAAGCTCACCAACTCGCCGCCCGTCTCGATGCGAAAGAGCGACACGGGCATCCTCTGGCCGCGCGAGCCGGAGCGCGTCACGTAGAGCGAGCCGTCGTCCGGGTCGAAGGCCGGACTGGCGACCGGGTGCAGGTCTTCCGCGAGTTTTCGTCCGACAACCAGACTCGCCTGCGCGCTCCTCAGCCCGTCGCCGCTCTCAAGATGCACCGCGACCTCGCCGCCCTCTTCGATATCCGGCACAATCGCCAGCACGCGACGCGGCGACACGCCGACCAACCAACCGCGCTTGTCGTCGAACGACGCCTGACACAGACGCAGGTTGCTCGTGTCGAAACTCTCGCACTCGATGGCGACTTCGCCACCCGCAATCGCCGCCGCCGGGTCAACACGCACAATTCGCGCCTCTCTGCTCATCTCCCTCACTCTCCAAAAAGCGTCCAGCCGTCGAATTTCAGTTCTCAACTTCGAGACATCCCGCGCCGCTCCGGTTTCCGACTCTCGAAGACGGCCATCAAAGCCCTCTGCCGAACGCTGATTGCTGGTTGCTGAATACTTTCAATGATACGACGCACGGAGCGAGGCTGTCCAACGAGAGCCGATTCCGCCCCAGAATCACTTCCGCGCGTGCGCGCCGGATGGGATTCGCGCGCTCGTCGTCTGCGGAAACCGGACGCGGCCCGCGTTGATGTTTTCTGCTTGCAGTTGCGCGGCGTGTGTTATAATTCGCACTCGTTTGAGCATTGTCGTCGCGCTGCCCTTTTTACAAGGAGGCGTGCTTCGCGTCCGTCGCACAAGAAGGTGCGGGCGATGCTCCGAAGCGATTGAGCAAAGTGTTTTCGCAGAGAGCAACATCGAAGGGTTCGATCCGGCGTCCGACTCCCACCGCTCGCTTCAATCTTTTTGTAACTACCAGCAGGACATGAACGGCGCGAAGTCTAAATGACTGTCGCGCCGTGCTTTCGCCTGCGCGGCGGGCGTTCGCAAAACGCGGGGAAGGGGTAAAAACATCAGTACCGTACACGGCAACACACAGGGTCTCAAACCCAACCAACTGCGCCGCATCGAGAAACTCTACGACCGGCGCATCGCCCCCCAACAGATCGTCACGCCCGAATTTGCGCGGCAACTCTCCGAGCTTTCGCACGAGACACGCCGCCAGATCGGCGCGCTCATTGACCGCAAAGGCTACGTCGAACACATCGTCGTCGGCGACGCGCGGCGCATCGAGTTGCCCGACCTGAAGCGCACGCGCGTCGCCGAAGGACGCTTTCGCGGACTGCGCTGCATCCACACGCACCTGCGCGGCGAAGAACTGACGCAGGACGACCTCGCAGACCTCGCGCTCCTGCGGCTCGACCTGATGGTCTCCATTGACGTGGAGACGCGGACGGGCCTGCCCGGTCTGGTGCGCGCCGCGCATCTTCTGCCGACGACCGCCGCCGAAGTCGAGAACGGCGGCGAGGAGACGCCCTACGCCTTTCTCGAAGCGCGCATCCCCTCCCAACTCGACGTTGATTTCCTCGCGCTCATCGAATCGCTCGAACAGGAGATGACGCGCAACCGTCGCACCGCGCGCCGCGCCGAAGTGCGCGACCGCGCGATTCTCGTCGGCGTCACGACCGGGTCGCTCAGCGACGAGGAAGAGTCAATGGCGGAACTCCGCGAACTGGCAACGTCCGCCGGTCTCGTCGTCTTGAACGAACTGATTCAACGCCGTCAGGCGATTGACCCGCGCACGGTGATGGGGCGCGGCAAGCTGGACGAACTGCTCGTGCGCGCGCTCCGTCTCGGCGTTGACCTGATCGTCTTCGACCGCGAGTTGTCGCCCGCGCAGGTGCGTTCGATTTCGGAAGCCACCGACCTCAAAGTCATTGACCGCGCGCAACTCATCCTCGACATCTTCGCGCAGCGCGCGCAGACGCGCGACGGTAAGATTCAGGTCGAACTAGCGCAGTTGAAGTACCTGCTGCCGCGCCTCGTCGCCGGACACGATTCGGCCTTCTCGCGTCTCGCGGGCGGCATCGGCGGGCGCGGCCCCGGCGAAACCAAACTCGAAACCGACCGCCGCCGCGTCCGCGACCGCATCCATCGTCTCGAACGTGAAATCGGTCTGCAACGGCAGCGACGCCAAGAGCGACGCAAAGAACGCACGCGGCGCGAGTTGCCGATTATCTCCATCGTCGGTTATACGAACGCGGGCAAGTCAACTTTGCTGAACGCTTTGACGGCGAGCAGCGTCCACGCCGAGCAACGCATGTTCGCCACGCTCGACCCGACATCGCGCCGCCTCCGCCTGCCGCGCGAACAAGAGGTCATCATCAACGATACGGTCGGCTTCATCCGCGACCTGCCGCCCGATCTGATCGCGGCCTTCCGCGCCACGCTCGAAGAGATAGACGATAGCGACTTGCTTATTCATCTCGTTGATGCGGCGAACCCGCGCTGGCAGCAGCAACTCGAATCGGTCAACAGAATCCTGAACGACTTGGGCCATGCGCAGATTCCGCGTCTCGTCGTCTTCAACAAAGCCGACATGCTCGACACGGAGACGCTCGACTCGATTCTGCGACAGGCCAAGCAGGACGGAGCACAAGAATCGCTCGCCGCTTCCGCGATTGACCCCGCCAGCTTGCGCCCCTTGATCGAACGCGCGGGAGAGATTCTGGCGCGCGACCTGACGCAGGAGAAACACGCTGCCAACGGTCAATAGAAATTTGCGTACCCGCGCGGCCTCTGCAACTGTGAACTGCGAGGCCGCGCCGCATGTCAGCCGCCAATGAAAACTCGTCGAGCCACACGCCGCACAAGTTTCGTCACCCCGTTTGCCGCATGGCGCGATGCCGTGCTCTACAGGCTCGTGCGCGCGTTGCGCTGGTTTCGCCCGACGACGCGCTTCGTGCTCGGCTTCTCCGTCCTGACGCTCGTCACGACGCTGCTGCTCGCCAAGACACACTCGCCGATGTCCGCCGAATTTTATAAAGAGGGCGATGTCGTGCGGGCCAACGTCATCTCCCCGGCGGACATCGCCGTCGAAGACCAGACGGCGACCGTCGAGCGACGCCTCAACGCGCAGGCCACCGTCCTGCCCGTCTGGAACTACGACGCCGCGCGCAGCGAAGCCGGAGCCCGCCGGTTGCGCGCCCTCTGGCAAGACTCACAGCGGCAGCCCGAGACGCGCGCGGGCAGTAACAACAGGGCGGCGGGCGAGCGACGCGCGGCGACGGGCGGCGACGCGGGCGACGAGAGCGACGAGAGCGTCGCGCGCGCCGTCAACGCGCACCGCTCCGACCCGTCATCACTCGAACGCCTCACGCGCCTGCTCCGCGAAGCCAACGAGGGCTACATCTACGAAGACCGTTACGCGCAATACCTGACGCCGGAGATTCGTCTCGTCGAAGCGCGCACGGGCGCAAGCGTGGGAAACATCGTCGCGCAGAATCGTCTCGTCCCGCTCTCGAACGCGCGGCAGAGTTTGAGCACACGCCTCTCGCAACTCACGGGCTGGCGTCCCGCAGAGCGTGAGGCGTTGATCGAATGGATGCTGCCGCTCGTCGAGCCGACCATCAGTTATAACAAGGAGGCGACCGAGGCGGCGCGCGCGGCGGTACATAAGGGCGTCGCCCCCGCCTATACGACGCTCAAGCGCAATCAGGTAGTCGCACGCGAGGGCGACACCGTCTCGATGCAGATGTTGACGCAGTTTGCCGCCATCCGCGACTACAGCCGCAAGCAACGCCGTCCGCACCACTTCATCGGTCTTCTCTTGATCGTCGCCGCGCTCTACGGTGCGGCGTGGCGGTTCACCGAATATCGCAGCACGATCACGACGCTGCCGCTCTCGAAGGTCAAAGCGTTCGTGCTGGTCTGTTCGGCCATCGTGATGCAGTTAATCTTGATGCGCGTCGGGTTCATCTTCGCCGAAAGCATCTCGGGACAATCGCTCGCGCCGCCCTTGAACGACCCGATGATGTGGAGCTTTGCGATTCCCTTCGCCGCCGCCGCGCTGCTCTTGACGCTCCTCGTAGATACCCAACTGGCGTTGATTACCGCCGTGCTCACGGCCATCTTCGCCGGGCTGCTCGCGCCCAACGGCATGCTGATGACGTGCTACGCGATGATCTCGTCCTCGGCGGCCATCTACGGCATCGGTCGCTACCGCGAGCGTCAGTCGGTCACGCTCGCCGGACTCTTCGTCGGCGCGGTCAACGCCTTCGTCGCGCTCGCCGTCATGCTCGCCGCGCAACAACCGCTCACTTTGAACGCCGCGCTGCTCGCCTTCGGCTGCGGCGTCGTGGGCGGAATGCTGACGACCATCTTCACGGCGGGCGGCTTGCCCGTCAACGAGTCGCTCTTCGGGATTCTCACGGACATCAAACTGCTCGAACTCTCCAACGCCGAACTGCCCGTCCTCGGTCAACTCGCGCTGCGTGCGCCCGGTACTAATCAACACTCGCACGCCGTCGGGCAGTTGGCCGAAGAAGCCTGCCGCGCGATTGGCGCTAATTCGTTGCTCGCGCGCATCGGCGCGCTCTATCACGACATCGGCAAGACGGCTGCGCCCGAGATGTTCGTCGAGAATCAGACGGGCGACAACCCGCACGACCGCCTGCGCCCGACGCAGAGCGCGCGCATCATCACGAGCCACGTCACCTACGGTCTCAAGCTGGCTAAGGAAATCGGATTACCCAAACAGATTTCCGATTTCATCCCGCAGCATCACGGCACGCGCACGCTCCACTTCTTCCTCCGCAAAGCGCAGGCGCACGCCGCCGAAGGCGAGACGGTTGACGAAGCCGAGTTTCGTTATCCGGGGCCGAAGCCGCAGTCGAAAGAAGCCGCGATTATGATGCTCGCCGATTCGTGCGAAGCCGCCGCCCGCTCGCTCGCCAAACCCGACCCGGAAAACATCCGAACCATCGTCAGTAAAATCTTCGACGCCATCGTCAGCGACGGCCAACTCGACGAATGCGACCTTTCGCTGCGTGAACTGACCAAAGTCCGCGAGTCCATCATCACCTCGCTGACGGCCATCTATCACGCGCGCATTGACTACCCCGGCTTCAACCCGCCCTCGCTCAACCCCTCGCTTCCGCCCATCTCGCCAGCGCATCTCGACACGGAGGAACGCGGCATCGGCTACACGCGCCCTTCCGAAGTCCCCATCAGCAAGGGCGGCGAAGTCGAAGACGAGGCGGTGACTGGCAAAGTCAAAAACTGAACCGTGACGGGTGTCGCGCAGAGTTAAACGACGCGACCGCAACTCCGTAAAGTTTCTCACCTCGCTTCAGACGTTATCCGCTCTTTATCGTCCGCTTCATTTGGTTTGAATGCTTCAAGCGGATAACATCGAAGGCGATGTGAGAAACCCTGATGCCCTCGCGCGGCGACACGGGCGCGCCGCAACCAACCAGACGCCCTTTATGTCCGAGCTTCAAACAAGAGAAGGAACTTTTATGACAATCAAGACTCTGACTGCCGGTCTGCTGCTCATCGCGTTGTTCTTCAATTCGACGCCCGTGCTGGCACGGCAAACGAGCGGCGCGGCGGGCGACTGGGCCGCCGTTAAATCGCTCGATGTCGGCGAGAAGCTGCGTGTGCAACTGCGTGACGGGAAGAAATTCGAGGGAAGGCTGAGCGGCGTTTCCGACACGACGCTGACGCTTGAGCGCAACAACAAGCCGACCGAACTGAGCCGCGACTCGATTAGTAGAGTTGACCGGCTGGTCGGGCGCGCGGGCAAGTCAATCGGCAAGGCGGCGGCCATCGGCGCGGCTGTCGGCGGCGGCGTCGGCGCGGTCGCGGGCCTCGCCTCGGGCGGCTACGAAGACCTCGGCCCCGGCGACATCGGGCTGATTTTGGGCGCGGTCGGCGCAGGCATCGGCGCGGGCGTCGGCGCGCTCGTCGGGTCACTCGGGAGCAAGCAAAAGCGCGTGCTGGTTTACGAGAGCAGGTAGGCGAGACAACAAGTCACGCGCGAATCGAAGAAGAAGACGGCTGTCTGGGTTTTGCTCAACCCGGACAGCCGTTTTAGTTTCAGACGTTAAATTTCAGTTTCAAACGTTCGGTTATTAGCCGCTCTAGAAACTCCCGCGCAGTTTGTCGTATGTGGTCTTGAGGTCTTCGGGGAGGACGCGTGTGTCGCCGACGGTGGTCATGAAGTTGACATCGCCCGTCCAGCGCGGCATGACGTGGAGATGGATGTGTTCGGCGACGCCCGCTCCGGCGGCGCGCCCCAGATTCATACCGAGATTGAAGCCGTGCGGGTGGTAGTGTTCGCGCAGGACGGTCTGCGTGCGGCGCGCGAGTTCCATCAGTTCGCCGGTCGTCTCATGTGAGGCGGCGTCGAGTTCGGAGGTGTGCTCGTAGGGGACGATGAGCAGGTGGCCGCTGATGTAGGGATAGATGTTGAGGACGATGAAATTATGATGCGCGCGATGGAGAACGTATGTGCGCTCGTCGTCGTTTGCATCACGGATAGCGCAGAAGACGCAGGAGGTGCTGTAGCCGGATTTCTCGCCGCTCTCTCCCTTGATGTAATCGTATCGCCAAGGCGTAAACAACCTGTCCACTTAGAACCACCCGCGCGCTTGCGTGCAAAGCCGAATCAGGATTGAGGAGTGTTCTGTCCCTCGGGGGCGGGCGATGCTTCGTCCGCGTTGCTGCCGCCGCTGCTTTCCGTGACTCCGAAGCCGCCGCCACCGCCCGCGCTTGCGGTGTCGGGACTGTTGCTCGCGCCGCTGTCGCCGCCGCCGAAGCTCGACGCCGGACGTTCGGCGGTGTCGTCTGTCGCGGGCGGCGCGGCGAGGGGCGGAGAAGGCGCGTTGGGCGGGATGGCCGAAATGGAAGCGTTGGGCGCGTTGGTGTCGCTGGCGGGCGAGTCTTCGTTGATGAGTTCTTTGAGTTCCTTGCCGGGTTTGAAGTAGGGGACGCGCTTGGCGGGGATGTCCACGGGGTCGCCGGTCTTGGGATTGCGCCCGCGCCGCGCGCCGCGCTCGCGCACGCGAAAACTGCCGAAGCCGCGCAACTCTATCTTCTCGCCCTGATTGAGCGTGGCGATGATGCTCTCGAAAACTATCTCGACCAGTTTCTCCGCGTCCTTCTTGGTTAGCTCAGCCGCGCGCGCGACATCTTCCACTAACTCCGCTTTCGTCATACCGTTATCACCTCTCGCACCGACAAGGGCTCCGCTCTCGCCCGAAACGACCTTAGGCGGGTCGGGAATTTTGCTGCAAGTTGCGCTCGTGAGGACGCGCTGTAAAGTAACAGAAACGCCCTAACTCTAGCAAGCAAAATGTCTTAGCGGAATTTCAAACAGGATGGACAGGATAAGAACGAGCACGATAGACAGGATTTAAACATTGAGGGGGAAAGGGCAAAAGGTTAAAGGGGAAAGGGTCGGGGCTACATGCTTCTAGAGTTGGGGCTAACTGTTTTAACCTTTTGCCCTTTTAACCCCTTCCCCTTTTACCCTCTGCTTATCCTGTCTATCCTGCCCGCCTTTATCTTGTCTATCCTGTTAATTCTTCATCTCAAACGAAAGTCCCGCGCGCATCTGTTCGAGACACGCGCGGGACTGTGCGGGACGTTGATTGATGTCAGGCGTTAGCCTTCCGTTTCGACGCCCTCGTTGTTCCCGTTGTTTTTGTCGTCGCCGTCGTCCGTACTGGCATCGCCAGCGGCGGGGGTTAAATCTCCGCCGCCGGACGCGCTCTGGTTGAAGAAGCCGCCCAACTCGCCGAGCGAGGCCATGCCGCCGCCCGCTTCCGTCGAATAGCTCTTGGTATCAACGATGGGTTCATCGTGCGACGCGGCGCGCGCCGAGAGTCCGATCTTCTTCGACTCCTGCTCGATGCGCAGGATTCTAAACTCCATCTCCTGACCAATCTGCGCGACATCCTCCGGCTTCTCGACGCGCTTGTCCGACAACTCCGAGACGTGGCAGAGACCTTCCAAGCCCTCCGCGAGTTCGACGAACGCGCCGAAGTTGGCGAAGCGCGTGATCTTGCCCGAGACGAGATCGCCGGACTTGTGTTCGGTGATGAAGCGTTCCCACGCGCTCGGCTCCGTGTCTTTGATGGAGAGCGAGAGGCGACGATTCTCCGTATCAATATTGGTGATGACGGCGTCAATCTCCTGCCCCTTCTTCAACACTTCGCCCGGATGTTTGATGCGTTTGTTCCAAGAGATATCGGAGACGTGAACGAGACCGTCAACGCCGTCTTCGACTTCGATAAACGCGCCGAAGTCCGTCAGGTTGCGGACGCGGCCCGAGACGCGCGTGCCGATTTGATAACGGTCGCGCAGGGTCGCCCAAGGGTTCGCCTGCGTCTGCTTCATGCCGAGACTGATGCGCCGCGCTTTCGGGTCAACGCCCAAGACTTCGACCTCGACATCCGTCCCGACTTCGACCAGTTTCGACGGATGTTTCATCCGCTTCGACCAACTCATCTCCGAGACGTGCACCAGACCCTCGACGCCGGGTTCGAGTTCGATGAACGCGCCGTAGTCAGTCACCGACGCCACCTTGCCCTGCACGCGCGTGCCGATGATGAAGCGTTCCTCGACCGATTCCCAAGGGTCGGGCAGAAGTTGTTTGTAGCCCAAGCTAACGCGCTCGCGCTCGCGGTCGAACTTCATCACCTTGACCTGCACGCTCTCGCCGACCTTGAACAGTTCCGCCGGATTTTGCAGGCGTCCCCACGACATATCGGTGACGTGCAGGAGGCCGTCGATGCCGCCGAGGTCAACGAACGCGCCGTAGTCGGTCAGGTTCTTGATCTGGCCCTCGACGATGATGCTCTCTTCGAGTTGGTCGAGCGTCTTGCCCTTCTGGTCTGTGTTCTGCTCGTCGAGCACGGCCTTGCGCGACAGGACGACGTTCGAGCGTTTGCGATTGAGCTTGATGACCTTCGCTTCGATCTCCTGATTGCGCAAACTTTCGAGATTGCGGACGGGCCGCGTGTCCACCTGCGAGCCCGGAAGGAAAGCCGCGACGCCGTCAACGTCCACGCGCAGGCCGCCCTTGACGCGCTCCGTGATGCGTCCCTTGACGGGCGTGCCGTCGCGGTAAGCTTTCTCCAAATCATCCCAAGCGCGCATGCGGACGGCATCGGCGCGCGACAGGATGGGGACGCCTTCCTGCGTCTCCATGCTCTTGATGAGCACTTCCACTTCGTCGCCCGCTTTGACCGTCAACTGGCCGTTCTCCATGAACTCTTCCTGATTGACGACGCCCTCGGACTTGAAACCGAAATCAATCACGACGCCGCGCTCGCTCACGCCGACGACCGTGCCTTTAACGACCGAGCCTTCCTGAAAAGCGGCCTGTTCCTGCTCGTACTGGTCGAGCATCGCGCCGAAGTCGAAGTCGCCGGAGCCGCGCCGGTCGTCATCGTCATCGTCGTCGTCATCGTCCGTCGCCTTCGACGACTTGGGCGACATTTGAGTCGTTTTAAACGCGCTCGAAGCGGACGCGTCCGCGCCGCTTGACGGCGGCGTCTCGTTGGTCGCCGATGCGTCGGACGTTTCGGTCATGGCTGTCGCGGTAGAGGCAGCGGATGAAGCGGTTGTTGAGGACGACGAGGCGGCGGGAGCGCCCGCGTTGGCCGCGTCGCTCGAAGGCCCTGATGTCTGGGATTGGTCGTTGGTGGTCTCGCCATCAACCGGCTTGTTATCTTCTGTGGACATGCAAACTCCTGTCGAACTCCTGCTGGAATTTCGGCGCGTCGCAGAGCTTTTCGCGCCACACCTGTTCAAATTTTTTCCGCTTCGGCACGGCGCGTCGGGTGGAACGCGCGGGCTTGAAACGTTTCAAGCGATGATGTTCGAGTACAACGCTGCTGCTGGTGATTGTGCGGATCGGGAAAGATTTAAGGCGGGGATGCGAGCCGTGTAGTGTTGGAAAAAGTGTCTTGTCAAGTTGCGATTTCCGTCGTGCCCGTGGATCACCCGCGTGACCCGCTAATCACCGGCCATTTGACCAGGTAGGGGGGCAATTTACGACGGCGCAATACGGTGTGTCAAGGCATTAGGCGACATCGGCGCACCCGGCGCGTGTGAGAAATATGCGGGCGCGCCATTCCCGAACGGAAAAGGAGAAGGGCCAGTGGCCCTTCCCCTCTCCTGATGTCTGCCGGGATAATTTTTCCGGCTCTTTATTCTTTGGCTGCGGCGGCGCTCGGGTCGCGCTGTGCGACGTAGATGCCCGCCGAGTGTGAACCGACGAGAATCTTGCTCGGGTCGCGCGGGTCGAGGGCGAGCGCCCAGACGCGTCGGCTCGGCAACATCGGATCGGCGCGTTTCCATGTCATCCCCGCATCGGTCGAACGAAAGACGCCGCCGCCCTTCTCCCACGCGTCGGCTGTGAAAATCTCGTTCGTGTTGTTCGGGTTGATGACGATGCTCGTATAACTGCCGAGCGGGAGATTGCCGCCGCGCCGCACCCACTTCACGCCGCCGTCCTGCGAGACGTAGAAGGTCTGCGTCGTGCCCGCATAGACGTGCGTCGGTCGCTGCGGGTCTTGCTCGATGACGTTGACGGGAGCGATGACGGGGAAGTTCGTCACCTGTTGCCACGTCGCGCCCGCGTCGTGCGAGACGAGCACGCCGGATGATGCCGTGCCGACGAAGATGGTCTGCGGTTTGCTCCCGGTCGTCGAGACGCAGAGCGTGCGCGCATTAACGCCGGAGATGTACGAGAGTTTTTCCCAGCCCTGTTCGGGGTCGTAGGTGCGATAGAGCCCTGCGTTGGTGGCGGCGAGCATCCCCGTCCGCCCGTTGCGCTCCTCGTAGAGGTGCGCGAGCGCGTTGATCGGCTCGGTCAGGATAATCGGCGCGGATTGGAGAGGCTGGCCGCTCGTGCCGGAAGTCTGCATGCCACCGGCGAGACCGAGTGCCATGAGCGTCGTGTCGTCGAGTTTACCGGAGACGGGGATCCGCCGGTCGGCCTGAAACTTTCTGATGGCCGTGACCGTGCGCGTGCCCGCGACGCCGTCCGGCGTGCCGACGTTGTAACCCGCGACGTTGAGTGCTTCTTGCGCGCGTTTGACGTTATCGTCGGCGCGCGATGCTGAGGCGGTTGCCGACGTGCTTGTCGCGGTCGCGGTTTTCGCCGCCGCGCTGCTGCCGCGACGCCGTTTGCTGCGCGGGGCGGGCTTCGGCTTCGGCGCGGTCACGGGCGACCAAGCCACGCCCCTATCCGTCGAACGATAGAGACCGAGATTCGTGCCGAGATAGATAACGTTGCCGTCCTGACGGTCTTGCAGGACGGAATAGGTGATGAGGCGGCCCGGCATGTTGCGCGTGGAGAGTTGCCACGTTTCGCCGCCGTCGTTGCTGACGTAGAAATAGCCGCCGCCGGTCGCGGTGTTGATGGTCGTCGCATAGACGCGTCCGGGCTTTTCGCGGTCGGGCATGATGGAATAGGCGCGGCGTCCGCTGTAGCCTTCGTTGCTCGGCAGGAAGCTCTTGCCGCCGTCGCGCGAAATCATCACGCCGTAGTTGTTCGTCCCGATATAGACCGTCTGCGGGTTCTTCGGATGGACGGCGATGGCGTTGACTTCAAAACTCTGTCGGCTCGTGGTGACGCGCCAGTCGTTGCCGCCGTCGGCGGACAGCCAGAAGCCCTCGGTCGTTCCGGCGTAGATGACCTGCGGCAACGCGGGATGCTGGACGATGGCGCGCGTCCGGCGCGACTGCGAAGGGATGCCGTTGACCTTGCGCCAATTCCCGCCGCCGTTTCTCGATTCGTAGATGCCGCTGCACGCGGAGGCGATGATGTGGTCGGGCTGGCGCGCGTCCACCTCGATGGCGAAGATGTCGGAATCGTCAATCATCCCGGTCTTGATAATCTTCCAAGTGTTGCCGCCGTCGGTCGTCTTGTAGGGCAGCCACCAAGTGCCCGCGTAGATGACATCGGAGTCGCGCGGGTCAACGGCGAGCGATTCGACGTTGTTCGGATAAGAAGCGACGTTGTTCGGCAGTTGCGCCCAAGTGTCGCCCGCATTGGTCGAACGAAAGACGCCGCTGTTGGTTCCCGCCAGAAGGATGTCGGGGTTTGAAGGCGCTTGCGTCAGCGAGTGAATGGCTTCGGTCTTCAACTCGGGCGCTTCACGCCACGTCCGGCCACCGTCGGAGGTCTTGAAAAAACCGCCCGGCTCTTTGTGCCTGTGCGCGGCGGCGAAGATGACCTGCGGGTTGCGCGGGTCAACGATCAGGTTGTCTATGTAGAGACCGGGCTGGTTAAAGCCCGTCAGGCGCGACCATTGGACGGCCCCGTCCGAGGAGGTGTAAATCTGCCCGTCAATCGTGCCGAGATAGAGACGCTGCGGGTCTTGCGGGTCAATCACGAGCGCGCGCACGTCGCCGCCCATCGGGCCCGTGACCAGCCAGTTGCTTGAACGCTGCATCGGGTCGGCGTCAGCCGTGGCAGCGACCATCGCGGGTTGCTGCGCGCGGACGGGCGCAACGAGCGCGAAGAGAACGAAGAGGAAGAATATGCGTCGGGTTTTTTGCATCATTTTTGGAAAATATCTCTAAGCTTCAAGTCGGAAACGGGCCGGGCGGTCTCGCGCGACAGTCGAGAGCACGCTTCGCCGCACACGGTTTCTAACATTCAAACGCGTCAAATAAACGACAAGGAAAACCGCCGCTAAACCGGCTCAAATAAGATGCGTTGCGAGCGGGCGGCGGTTGTATCTCGCGGCCCACGCCGTCGGCTTCAGGCGCGCGGGGCGGACAAATTGGGGGCGGATAAAAGCGAAGCGGGCGATGCTTCTACAGGAGAAACATCGCCCGCGTTCGGTAGAGGCCGCGTCCGTCAAACCGCAGACGCGAGCGGTTTGGGTTTATTCGTCGTCATCGCGTCGTGAACGCGGACGCCGACGCCTTGTCGGTCTTTCGCTCGTCGTCGTCACTTCGCTGGCGTCAACGTTGGGCGAAGCGGTCGGCGGCGTCGCGCCCTGCGGCACGATGTAGAGTTCGACCGTCAGGTTTTCACGGAATCCACCATCAACCGTGACGATGCGGGATGCATCAATCTGGCGTTCGTTGACAAGGTAGTCGCGTGCACGGTCGGCGCGCGCCTGAGCCTCGCCCGAGCGGCCTCTGCGGCCACCGTAGGCGATGATGTAGCCCTGCGCACCCGGCTCGTTCTGCAACGCCACCGCGAAGTTGTCGAGACGTGCCTTCTCATCGTTGAACCTGATGTTGCCGTACTCGTCGAACTTACGGAACACCGGAGTCACCGGGAAGGAGACTGTGCAACTCGCCGAAGCCGGGCAGTCTCTCGCGAAGCCGCCGACATCAACCGTTGCCGTGATCGTACCCGTCACGCCGGTCGTATCAACCGTGATCGAGCTCGTGCCCTGACCGCTGCTGATAGTTCCGTTCGAGACCGACCAGTTGAAGGTCGGGGTCACGTTCGGGTCGCCGCCGGAGACATCCGCCGTGAAGGTCACGGGCTGACCGATGGTTCCGGTATCGGGACAACTGACGCGAACTGTCGGGCAGGTCGGTGCGGGAATCGGGATGCACGGGCATCTCTCAACCGTCACCGTGGTCGAAGAGAAGGAGACGCAGCCGCAGCCGTCGTCAACTTCCACCGTCACGGTGTACGTGCCGGGCTGAACGCCCGAGAGATCAAGCGTCGCGTTCGGGCCGTCGCCGCGAATCGTGCCGCCGGTGGTCGAGTACGTATAGAGCAACGTGTCGCCATCGGGGTCGGTCGCGTTCGCGGAGAGTTGGACTGACGTGCCTGTTCCCGTCGTCGGGGTGCAGGCCGGATCAGGTTGCGAGCCCGTTCCGCACTCGGCGGGAAGCACGACCCTCGTTGTGCTCGCCGACAGGTTGACAACGGGCGGCTGGTTCGGAAGAACCTCGGGAGCACGCTCGTTGCGATGACCGGCGAAGAACTGGAAGCCGAACCCGTGCGGGTCGTCAGACTGCTCGAAGCCGCCGGGGAAGTCCGCGTCGCCAAAGAGACGCTTGCCCTGCTGGTTGAGATGCGCGCGATACCATGCGCTGAAGCCGAACCAGCGGCGCGGGAAGATGCGGACGCCGCCCAAGAAATCAACCGGATTATTCGCGAAGGCGTTCGGCGTGCGGCCACCGACGTAGTAGATGGTCTTCAATTCAGCCATCGGCTGGAAGTGCTTGTTAACCGGGAAATCGAAACCGATGCCGGAGATGAACTCATCAGGACGGTCGAGCAAGGAGACCTTGCCCACTCCGAAGGCTTCCGACTGCGGGTTGCTGTTCAGGAAGTAACCGAAGTTGACCGCCATGTGCACCGAACGGCTCAGACGACCGCCGATGACGCCGAACAGACCGAAGTCGCCGATGTCGCCGCCGGGGCTCGCGCCGCGCTGCAACTGGTTGAAGCCCTGCGCGTCGTCCGCTTTATCCAGATAGAAGCGGTACATCGGGATCAGGTTCAGGCTGAGCGGGTTGTTCGGCCCCGTCAGGCGGAAGTTGACGCCGACGGTGTGCGTGCTGAACGACGACTCGCCGTAGAGACGGTTGACGAACGGCGCGTCGGCCAGATAGGTCGGCGCGACCGTGAACAGGTCGGGCACCGTCAGCGTGTTGAAGGTCAGGTTGGGCGGAATCGTCCGCGTCGTCAGCACGATGCCCGGCAAGATGCTGCCGAAGACCGAGCCGATGCCGGGGAAGTTGTCCGCGCCGCCGAAGTTGCCGCTCTCCGTATTGGCGCTCACGCCCAGACGGCTGGTGAAGGGCGGCGCGATGCGGTTGCCCGTCAGCCCGAAGTTAGGGCCGGGCTGACCGACGAACGGGAATTGGACGAACGGCTGGCCGTTCACCGGACGGAAGATTGCGCCGTTGGGAAAGAGCGTCGAGCCGCTCACCCTGACGGGCGAGAGCACGATGGCCGCGCCGCTGGTCAGCGTCGTTCCCCGGAAAAGCTGCGAGTTCGGCAGGTAGAAGCCGGACAGGTTCTGGGGATTGTTGACCTTGACGCCACGGTACGCATCCGTGTTGTAGAAAATCTCGACATGGTCGCCGAGACCGAGTTGGAAGCTGACCGGAATCTCGACAAAATCGGCATTGCCGGGGTCGCGGTCATAATTGCTGTAAGCAATGCTGAAGGTGAACTCTCCCTTGCGCAGGGTTTGACCATCATAGATGGTGAAGAGTCCGGTTGGCCCACCGGGTGAGCCGCCAGTGCCAACGGTCGGAGCGGTATTGCGCGGGTCGTTCTCCTGCCGTAACGTTTGGGCTGATACTGCGGCACACAGCATCAACGTGGTGAGCGCTACAACAAGCGCTCTTCTCGCGAGTCTCATCGCATTCCTCCTGCGAAATGAGTTTATAATTTTGCGGAAGGGGGCGACCGCTCTCTAACCCGCCCTGCCGAACCGTGCCGGAGTCATGCTTGATTCGACCCGAAGCGGTCAAATCATCAAGACACCTGCGCCGTGCCAGACAAAAACGTGCAAGGACGCGGACGCTCCAACTACAAGCGTACAAACACAAAAGTCAAAGAAAACTGCTACCGCCCTAGACCGGAAACGTCTTGTAGATGGAGCGGAGCAGCGAGAGGAGCGGAACACTTCATCTGTGTTCGCGGGCGCTCTAACTACTGCCTCTTTGCGCCTCTCAACTGTTAACTACATGGGTGCTTAGACTTACTGCACTATCTGCTTATACGAAAACAGGAGTGCGACTGTCAACACGATGCGCTCGATATGTTCGGGCTTCGACGATATTCTTTATCAATAAAGCGAGCCTACCCTAACATACCAAATTCCGCCAGACCATACTCTAGATTCGCTTGGAAATCAAGAGTTTTTCACCACTTAGCGCGAAAAAGTCCAACACATTTTTGTCACGCGTAAATACCGCGCATCCGCGTATCGTAGGCGACGCGGTCAATCGCCAGCATATAGGCCGCCGTTCGCGTGTCAACATTGTGCGTCGCCGCGTACTTCACGACATCATTAAAACTGGCGACCATCACGTCCTGCAAACGCGAATTGACGACATCTTCCTTCCAGAAATAGCCCATCCTATCCTGCACCCACTCGAAATAGGAGACCGTCACGCCGCCCGCGTTGGCGAGGATATCGGGGATGACGAAGACCCCTTTTTCGTGGAGAATCTGGTCGGCGGCGGCGGTCGTCGGGCCGTTCGCGCCCTCGGCCAGCACCTTGCATTTGATCCGGTCGGCGTTGTGCGAGCCGATCTGATTTTCGGTGGCGGCGGGCACGAGCACGTCGCAGTCGAGTTCGAGCAGTTCCTGATTCGTGACGCGTTCGACGCCCGCGTAGTCCTCGAAGGAGCGCGTGTTTTGCAGGTGCGTCATGGCTTCGGGGATGTCTATGCCGTTCGGGTTGTAGATGCCGCCGTTGATGTCGGAGACGGCGACCACTTTGTAACCGGCCTCGTGCAGCAGGCGCGCGCCGATGCCGCCGACGTTGCCCGAGCCCTGCACGGCGACGCGCGTCGCGGGCGGCGACATGTTGAACTTCTTCGCCGCTTCGTTGATGACGAAGAGCAGGCCGCGCCCCGTCGCCTCGCGCCTGCCGGACGAGCCGCCGAGGTCAACGGGTTTGCCCGTCACGACCGCCGTCACCGTATGGCGCGCGTGCATGGAATAGGTGTCCATAATCCACGCCATCGTCTGCTCGTTGGTGTTCATGTCGGGCGCGGGCACGTCCTTCTCCGGCCCGATGAAGTCAATCAACTCGGCGGCATAGCGGCGCGTCATGCGTTCGAGTTCGCCCAGAGACATCTGCGACGGGTCGCAGATGACGCCGCCCTTCGCGCCGCCGAACGGGACGTTGACGACCGCGCACTTCCAAGTCATCCACGCGGCCAGAGCGCGCACTTCGTCTATATTCACGTCGGGCGCGTAGCGGATACCGCCCTTTGCGGGGCCGCGCGCGAAGTTGTGCTGGACGCGGAAACCCTCGAAAACCTCGATCCGCCCCGAATCCATGCGCGTCGGGATATAGACCTTCAACTCGCGGTTCGGCACTCTCATCACCGCGTACAAGTCCGGGTTCAAATCCAACAACTGCGCCGCGCGGTCGAAGCGTTCCATCATTGACTCGAACGGATTCGCTTCCTTGACGTTGATCGCGTCCTCTATCATCGGATGTGCCTGTGCCATTTATTCATCTCCGTCTGGTAAATGGTGAATAGTAAATGGAAAGAGCGGGGTTCATCCATTTACCATTTACTATTCACCATTTACCTTTTTCAAGATTTCATTCATCGCGCCCGTGCGGTAGCCATGCAGGTCGAGCGTGACATAGCGGAAACCGAGCGCGCGGAAGCGTCGGGCGAGTTCGTCGAACATTTCGCGCGAGAGCGCGCGGTCGAACTCCGCGCGGGCAATTTCCAGACGCACCAACTCGTCGTGATGGCGCACGCGAAACTCCCGAAAGCCCAACTCGCGCATGATCTCCTCGCCGGTATCCACGGTGCGGAGGCGTTCGATAGTGACGGGCGTGCCGTAGGCGATGCGCGAGGAGAGACAAGGGCTGGCGGGCTTGTCCCACGTCGGGAGTCCGGCGCGGCGGCTCAGTTCGCGCACCTCCTGCTTGCTCATCCCGACCTCGACGAGCGGGCTGCGGACGCCCTGTTCGGCGGCGGCGCGACGGCCCGGACGGTAGTCGCCGAGGTCGTCGGTCGTCGAACCGTCGAGGACGCAGGCGAGGCCGCGCTCGACGGCGAGCGGCGTGAATTTCGTGTAGAGTTCCGACTTGCAAAAGTAGCAGCGGTCGGGCGCGTTGGCCTGATAGAGCGGGTTGTCCAGTTCTTCGGTGTCGAGGATTTCGTGGCGGAAGCCGAAGCGCGCGGCGAGGGCGGCGGTTTCGAGGCGTTGACGGTCGGCGAGGCTCGGCGATTCACCCGTCACGCAGAGGGCGCGCGCGCCGAGTTCGTCGTTGGCGACGTAGGCGACGTAAGAGCTATCCACGCCGCCGGAGAAGGCGACGAGCACGGAACCCAACTCGCGCAACAGAGCACGCAGCACCTGCTCTTTCGCTTCGGCGGCGGGCGACACGGCGGCAACGCCGGAATCAGTCCCCGCGTTGCTCTCGATTTCTTCGACCGCGCCTATCTTCAAAATTTTTGCTTGCCCCGTTAGCTCTTGTCGGAGACGCGCGAAGGCTCGCGCCCCTCCCGCCCCGCCATCGAAATTGTCTGCTGTGTGTGTGAAACGTGCGAGGCGCATGTTATCCCATGCCTCTCTCGCTGCGCAACCCGTCGAACCTTTGCGCGGCGGCTTCAGTTTGAAATTCTCCGCCAACTTTTACGCGGCTCACATTTTCCTCCTGACTCAATACAAACCTTCGAGCGCGCGGGGCGCATCAAAGGCGTGCGCGTGGACGCTGCGCGCAGACGCATGTTATATTCGGACTCGAAATCGTTTCCGCTCGAATCTCCGGCGCGCGTCGCAAACGATGTTGCAAGGTTGAAGTGGTCGTTGCTGTCCATGCCTTCTCGTTTTCGTTCTCAAACCATCCTCTATCTACTGCTCGCCGTGTCGCTCCTGCTGCACAGCGCGGCTGTCTCCGCGCGCGCGCAGGACGATACCGGACTCGATGAAGAGGACGCCGCAGACCCCGTCAAACTCTTCGAGCGCGGGCAGGACGCGCACCAGCGCGGCGCGAAAGACCAACTCGAACTCGCCGTCGAATTTTACGAGCAGGCGCTCAAGCTGCGGCCCGAATTTCCCGAAGCCGAATACCAGAAGGGCGCGGCGCTCATCTCGCTCGGGCGCGAAGCGGAGGGCGAGCGTGCGCTGCGTCGCGCGGCGGAACTGCGTCCCGCGTGGACGCTGCCGCACGCCTCGCTCGGCGCGCTTCTCGCCGGAAAGGGACGCGAACGCGAAGCCGAACCCTTGCTCGCGCGCGCTCTCGAACTCGACCCGCGCAACACGCTCGCGCTGACGACGCTTGCCGCCCTGCGTCGCAAGAGCGGCGACCTGCGCGGCGAACTCGAACTCTGGAAACGCTTGACGGCCCTCGAAGGCGCGACCGCCGCGCATTGGCTCGCGCGCGGTCTGGCCGAACACGCGCTCGGCGAAAACCCTTCGGCCCTCTCAAGCCTCGACAAGTCGCTCGCGCTCGACCCGCAGCCGCCGACCGCGCGTCTGGCGCGCGCCGAAGTCTTCCTCGACATGAAGGACGCGAAGAACGCCGTCGCCGAACTGCGCTCGCTCGAAGAGGCCGCGAAGCGCGACGCGCCGCTCGCGGCGGACGTGGCGCGCATCTACGCGCGCGCGGGGCAGACCGAAAAGGCTCTGAGCATCCTCGATGCGCTCGGCGCGGAGGCGCAGAAGTTGACGGCGGTCGAAGCCCTGCGGACGAAGATTCTCGCCGACACGGAGGAGAGCGCGGAGGCGCGCGCGCGTCTGGAAGAACTGGCGACGCGCGAACCCCGAAACGTCCTCGTGCTCGCGCGTCTCGGCTGGATGTATCGCACGCTCGACCCGCAGCGCGCGCTCGAATACTACTCACGCGCCGCCGAGCTTGAGCCGCAGAACGTGAAGATTGCCACCGGCTACGCGTCCGCCCTCGTGCAGGCCCGGCGTTTTCAAGAGGCCGCGCAGATTCTGACGCGCGTCGTCGCCGCCGCGCCGCAGGAGTATGAGGCGCATGCCAATCTCGCCACCGCGCTCGACAAGTTGAATCTCTACGGCGAAGCTCTCGCCGAATACAAATGGCTGCGCGAGGCCCGACCGGAGAACGTCGTCACATATTTCTTCATCGCGCGGATGCACGACCAACTCGGCGAGTACAGCGACGCGCTCGCCAACTACGAGACGTTTCTCGCCAAAGCCGACGCCGCGAAGTTTCAATTTCAGATTGACCAGATAAACCTGCGCCTGCCGGTGCTGCGCGAGCAGGTTAAACGCGGCGAGGGCGTGAAGGCGAAGAGAAAGGGCGCGCGGTAGGCGATGAACGGAAGGCGTCGAAGCTTCGGGTCTGTCAGTTTGCGTCCGGCGGTCGTCGCGGTCGGACTCGTCTCCATGCTGTCGTTCGGCGCGGCCTGTATGCTGTTTGCCGCGCGCGGTCAGGGGCCGACCATTCAACCCGAACAAGCGCCGCCGATGCAGTACATCCCCGCCGGAGAACGCGAGCGACTCGCGCGCGAGACCGACTTCAAAGACCGCACGCAGTTGAGCATCGAGTTGGCCGAGGCGCATCTCGTCTTGGCCGAGCAGCGCACCGCCGCCGCGCAGTTCAACGCGGCTTCGTCCGAGTTGGGGATTTATCA
>DATLMV010000206.1:0-26946 GCA_035537095.1 Pyrinomonadaceae bacterium | reverse complement strand
CGGTTCGCGTGCGCGGGGTTCGGTTTGGCGGCGGGCGTCCATTCGGCTAGAATATGCATCCAAGCGGGCAGCGCCGGAGATTCACCGGAGGCGCTGCTCGTTTCGTGTGAGAAGCGGGAAGTTTTTTCGGTCGGAAGTTTTTCGGCGGCGCACGTCTGCACGCGAGGGACGCGCGCCGCAACCGCAGACCCGGACGCCTTTCGGGTTTCGAGGCTTTGAGAAGATAAACGCTATGATGCTCCCGTCGCTCTTCGCTCTGTTGGACGCGCCCGCGCCCGACGAACTGATTCGTCTCTACTTCGATGAAGCCTTCGCCAAGACCGCCAGCAACATCAGCCCGCTCTATCAACTCGACGCCTTCGATTGGACGGTGCTCATCCTCTATTTCTCCATCCTGATGCTGCTCGCCGTCTACGGCGCGTATCGCGTCAAACAGGTGGCCGACTTCTGGCGTTACCGGCGGATGGGGCCGCAGCCCGCCGCGCTCTACGCCGAAAGCGAGTTGCCGCACATCACCGTCCAGCTTCCGCTCTTCAACGAACTCTACGTCGTCGAACGCCTGCTCGAAGCCGTGACGGCGATTGACTACCCGCGCGAGCGTTTCGAGATTCAGGTGTTGGATGATTCGACCGACGAGACGCGCGAGGCCGCACGCCGAACCGTCGAGCTTTACCGGCGCAAGGGCTTCGACATTCAATACATCCACCGGACAGACCGCGAGGGCTTCAAGGCGGGCGCGTTGGAGAACGGCCTCAAGACGGCGAAGGGCGAACTGCTCGCCATCTTCGACGCCGACTTCGTGCCCAAGCCCGACTGCCTGCGTAAACTCGTCCATCACTTCACCGACCCGCTCGTCGGCTGCGCGCAGATGCGTTGGTCGCACATCAACGGCTCTTACAACCTGCTGACGCGCTTGCAGACCATCATGCTCGACGGCCATTTCGTCATCGAACAGACGGTCAGGAATCGCACGGGCGGCTTCTTCAATTTCAACGGGACGGCAGGGATTTGGCGGCGTCGCGCGATTGAGCTTTCCGGCGGCTGGCAGCACGACACGCTGACCGAAGACACAGACCTCTCGTTCCGCGCGCAGTTGATGGGCTGGCGTTTCGTCTATCTCTTGGACGAAGACGCGCCCTCGGAGATTCCGGTTGACATCAACGCTTTCAAGACGCAGCAGCGACGTTGGGCGAAGGGCGTGATGCAGGTCGGCATCAAGTTGTACCCGCGCATCTGGCGCGCGGAGTTGCCCTTGAGGGTCAGGCTGGAGATGTTCTTTCGCCTGACGGGAAACATCAGTTATCCTCTGATGATTATCGTCAGCTTCCTACAGTTTCCGCTGCTGCTCGTCCGCTACAATCAGGGCTTCTACAACCTGATGATCTTCGACGTGCCCGTCCTCTTCTTCTCGACTCTTTCGGTCATCCTCTTCTACGGCTCGGCGGTCTGGTATCTCGACACCAAGCAGACGCGCACGCGGCGACTCATGCACCTGCCGCTCGTGATGGCGGTCGGCATCGGCCTCGCCTTCTCGAACGCGCGCGCCGTTTTGGAAGCCATGCTCGGCATCAAGTCGGAGTTTGTGCGGACGCCGAAGTATCGCGTCGAAGCGACGACGGACGCGACGTGGAAGCGGAAAAAATACCGGCGCAAGCGCGGCCTCCTGCCGCTTCTCGAACTCGCCTCCGCCGCATATTTTCTCTGCGCCATCCTCTACGCCGCGCACATGGGACTCTGGCTCACCATTCCCTTTCTCTTCCTCTTCTTCTTCGGCTACGGCTACATCGGCGCGATGAGTCTCCTGCAAAACGCGGGCGGCCTCAAGCATCTCCAAGACCTTTTCCGCCCGCTCGCCCTCGGACGCAAGTAGGAAAGTTAAACGCCGGTCAGTTTAGATGATTTGACGAGCGGACTCATGCACGAAAGCCTGAGTCCGCTCGTTTTGCGTCGGCGGGCGACGTGCGAAAGAGCGTGTCGCGTCGCGCGCCGGAGAGTCGCGCGTCGCGCGTGCGTTTCTCGTTCCGCGCAAACAGAAGCGGAGCGAAAGTTTGCTTGACCGCCGGGCGTCGGCGCGCTTACTATCGCGCACGTTAACGGCGTTCGAGAGTCTGCCTTCAAGCAGGATTCAGAGTTCGCCCGGCGGGCAGCAGCGTCCCGCGAACCGTCCAACCCGAATCATCTACCGAAAGAGGAATCTATGCACAGAAATACCTCATGCGTTCCGGCGCGTCTCGTCGTGCTGTGTGCGTCGCTCGTGCTCGGCTGCGTCGTCGCGCTCGCCCAATCGCAGGCCACGACGGGCAACATCGAGGGCCGCGTGCTCGACCCGAATCAGGCCGCCGTGGCGGGTGCGACCGTGACGGCGACCAACCAGAACACGGGCTTCGAGAAGAGCGCGACGACCGACGACGAAGGCAACTACCGCATCATTCTCCTGCCGACGGGCATTTACACCGTCAAGACATCGGGCGCGCAGGGCTTCCAGCCCTCGACGCTCTCGAACGTCGTCGTCACGGTCGGCAGCATCACGCCGCTCGACATCGCGCTCTCGGTCGGCGGAACCTCGCTCGACGTGCTGGTGACGGGCGAAGCCCCCGTCGTCGAGACGACGCGCACCTCCGTCGCCACCACCATCAACCAGAACTCCATCGAGAACCTGCCGATCAACGGTCGCAACTTTCAGGACTTCGCCACGCTCACGCCCGGCGTGATCCGCGACCCGCGCGGCGGCGACCTCTCCGTCGGCGGCCAGCGCGGCACGCTCAACAGCCTCCAAGTGGACGGCGTTGACAACAACAACACCTTCTTCGGTCAGGCATTGGGTCGCGGCGGCGTGCGCCCGCCGTATCAATTCTCGGAAGATTCCGTGCAGGAGTTTCAGGTCAACCAGAACGGCTTCTCGGCGGAGTTCGGGCGCGCGGGCGGCGCGGTCATCAACGTCGTCACCAAGTCCGGCACGAACACTTTTCACGGCGGCCTCTTCGAGTATTTCCGCGACGAATCCCTGAACGCCAACGACCCCGTGACGAAGGCCAACCAGTTCCGTCGCGGGCTGCCGAACAAGCGTCCGCCCGCGCGGATTAACCAGTTCGGCGGGCGCATCGGCGGCCCCATCGTCGAGAACCGCGCCTTCTTCTTCTTCACCTACGACGGCCAGCGCGCAGACGTGCCGCAGGTGCTCGACGTGCCGAACATCAACATCGCGCCCGCCGCCGCGCAAAGTATCCTGCTCCCCAAACTCAACACGTATCAGGTCGGGCGCAGTCAGGATGTCTTTCTCGCCAAGACCGACATCGCCCTGAACACGCGCAATCAACTCTCGCTGCGCTACAACCATCAGGGCTTTACGGGGCGCAACAACGAAAACAACGGAACCCTCAGCGCCGAAGAACATTCCGGCGACAGTCTCGTCAAAAGCGACACCCTCTCCGGCACTCTCGCCTCGACGCTGACGCAGAAGATTGTCAACGAGTTTCGCTTCCAACTCGCGCGCGACAAAGAGCCGGGCCAAGCCAACAGCGAGCAGCCCGAAGCGGTCATCAACACGCTCGGCGGCGGCAACTTAAGCATCGGTCGCAACAACTTCAGCCCGCGCGAGACGACCATCAAGCGCGTCCAGTTTATAGATAACGTCTCTTACGTTTCGGGGCGGCACAACTACAAGTTCGGTTTCGACTTCAACTTCGACCGCATCTTCAATTTCTTCCCCGGTCTCTTCTCCGGCTCCTACACCTTCCCGAGCTACACGGCCTTCGCCAACAATCTCCCGTCGTCCTACACGCAGAACTTCGAGGGGCCGAACACCTCCGGCGGCACGACCGAGCCGAACCTCTCCGAGTATGCCTTTTTCGCACAGGACGACCTGCGCGTCACCCCGCACCTGACGCTCAATCTCGGCGTCCGCTACGACTATGAGAAGATGGCCTGCCCGCCCGTCCGGAACCCCGACCCGCTGCTCTTGAGCAACGGCATAGACACGAGCCGCTGCCCGAGCGACACCAACAACTTCGCGCCCCGCCTCGGCTTCTCCTACGCGCCCGACGAGCGCACGGTCGTGCGCGGCGGCTACGGCATCTACTACGGGCGCACTCCGGCCATCGTGCTCGGCACGGCGCACTCGCAGAACGGCATCAACGTGACCGGCGTCACCATCAACGACAACACGCAGACCGCCGCCAACGAAGTCAACGCCGTCCTCACCTACCCGAACATTCTCAGCGCGCCGCCCGCCGCCTTCGCCTCCAACCCGAACCTCTTCCTCTTCGCGGAAGATTACGTGCAGCCCTACGTGCAGCAGGGCCGTCTCGGCGTCGAGCGCGAGGTGCTGCGCAACCTGAGCTTGTCGGCAACCTATCTCTTCTACAAGGGCGTTCACCTGACGCGCACGCGCGACATCAACCTGTTTGCGCCCACCCCCTTCGCGCGCACGTTCGCGGGCGAGACCTACACGTTTCAACGCTTCTCCACCGCCCGCCCCATCTCGCGCGCGGCGGGACAGTCCTACAATCGCATCAGCATCTTCGAGAGCGCGTCCAAGTCGCTCTACAACGGCCTCGCCATACAGGCCACCCAACGCCTGACGCGCGGCTTCCAGTTCATCGCCGCCTATACATTCTCGAAGGCCGAGGACGATAGGCCCGACCAGACCATCGTCGTCTTCGGCGCGGACGACGCCAAGATCGTCGAGAACCAACTCAACCCCGCCGCCGACTATGCGCGCTCCGACACAGACCTGCGCCATCGTTTCGTCTTCAGTCCGATCTACGAATGGGGGCGCATCTCTTGGAGCGGGAACGCGTTCCTGCGCGCTCTCTTGAGCGACTACAACATCTCGTCCATCATGCAGTTTCAATCCGGCACGCCCTACTCGGCGCTCGTCGCGGGCGACCCGAACAACGACGGCAACCGCGCCAACGACCGTCTGCCCGGAACCGTCCGCAACCAGTTCACCACGCCGTCGGTCTATCAATTCGACGCGAGGCTGACGCGCGCCATTCACTTCAACGAATCAATGCAACTCCGGCTCATCCTCGAAGCCTTCAACCTGTTCAACCACCCGAACGTCGCGCTCGTCAACAACACCTTCTTCAACTATTCCGGCGGCGCAAACGGCGTCCTGACCGCGCCGACGGGAGCGGCGGCTTTCGGCCTCCCGCGTTCATTCTCTTCGCCCGCGTCGGGGACGACCACCTTCGTCACCCCGCGCCAACTCCAACTCGCCGTCAAGTTCAATTTCTAAAAGACGTGCGCGCGGGTAAAAGGGAAGCGGACTAAAACAGCAGCGGCGAGTTGTTTGATAGACAACTCGCCGCTGCTGTTTTTAAGTTGAGTTAGTTTTCGTCGCTTCGCTTCAGCGTCGGCCCGCGTTGAGGATGCGGATGAGCGCGAGGAAGATGTTGAAGGCGTCGAGATAGAGATCGAGCGCGCCCGCGATGTATTCGTTGGTCGGGTAGCGGCGGATGATGTTCGAGGTGTCGTAGAGCACGAAGCCGGAGAAGAGAAAGAGCGCGGCAATTGAGACGGCGAACATCAGCGCGCTTGAGCCGACGATGAAGAAATTGAGCAGGCTCGCCAGACAGACGATGATCAGGCCCGTCGTCACCATCCCGCGCAGGAAACTGAAATCCTTCTTCGAGATGAAGACGTAGGCCGTCAGCCCGCCGAAGATGCCGACCGTGAGAATCCCCGCCTGCCAGATGGACGCGGGGTTGGTCGCCGCGACCATCGCCATCAAGGGCGAGATGATGATGCCCGTCAGCGTCGTGAAGCCAAAGAGCGCGAGCAGGTTGACGCCCGCGACGTGGCGCACGGCCTGCGCGCCCATCACGCCGCCGAGCAGGACGAACAGCGTGATGTACGGATGCTCGACGACCGGCCTCATCAAGATTTCGGGAAACAGGAAACCGAGCGCGACGCCGCCGATGGCAAAGAGCGTCGCCGCGAAAAAGAGCGCATAGACTTTGCGCACGAACGACATCCGCTCGGCGACAGTCGCCTCGGCTGCCGTTTGCGCTTGCAGGCTGCCCCAACCGCCCTCCCGCGCCTGCGGGGGCCACGGTTGCGTCGGGTTGTAATTTTGCTTGTTAGCTGGAAATTCGTTCATTTTTGGTCATCCTCCGGATGTTTGGGAGAATCGAACCGGCAATTTTCTTGCACGATATTTTAGATGCCGCCGCGACCGTCGCGGATGTATTCCGCAGTATATACCAACGCGCGGAAAGGACGACAAGCCGCTGCCGCATGTCACCGTCCAAGCCCGCACGCGCTGTTCAGCGCGCGCCCGACAAAACTCTCGCCAGCGAGTAGCCGCACCAGACCATGCACAGCCCCGCGACATTCGACGCGGCGACGTTGAGCGCAGCCAGCCCGAAGCGGCCCTCCTGCATCAGCGTGAAGGTCTGCAAGCCGTAAGCGGAGAAGGTCGTGAACGCTCCGAGGAATCCGGTGAAGACGACCGCCCGCCAAGTGTCGCTCGCGGGAAAGCGTTCCTGTATCAAATAAAAGAGAAGTCCGGCGAGAAAACAACCGGCGACGTTGACGGCGAGCGTCCCCCATGGAAACGTCTCGCCGAATCGCCGCGCCACGACGCCCGACAACCAGTAGCGTCCGAATGTTCCCGCCACGCCCGCCAAACCGAGAAGCACCAATTTCTGCATCGAATTATTCAAGCGACGGGAGCCTGCCCGCGCGCCTTATGAATTAAGAGTTGCTTTTGCGCGCCGTTGGTTTATCATCTTCGCCCTCGCTTTTCAATTATGCATCTCTCGCGTTCAAGATGAAGGACGAAGCAGAACAGGTCGGCACGCCCGCCGCGCGCACTCCCGCTCCGTCCAGCACCCCGCCGCCCTCGACCCTCCCGCCCATCTACTTCATTCTCATCGCCGCGCTTTTGTGGAGCACCGGCGGGCTGTTTATCAAGTCGGTCTCGCTCTCGGCCTACGAGCTTTCGTTCGGGCGTTCGCTGCTGGCGGCCCTGACCGTCGCATACTTCACGCGGCGCGAGGGCTTTCGTCTCAACCTCGTGACGGCAATCGCCGCCGTGCTCTACGCCGCGCTGTTGTTGCTTTTCGTCGTCGCCAACAAACTGACGACCGCCGCCAACGCCATCTTTCTACAGTACACCGCGCCCGTCTATATCCTCCTCTTCGAGCCGCTCTTCTACCGCGAAAAGTTTCGCGCGCGCGACTTCTACATGGTCGCCGTCTGCGTCGCAGGGATGTCGCTCTTTTTCGTCGGCGAACTCCGGCCCGACGACCTGAGCGGCAACCTGACGGCGTTGGCCTCCGGCCTCTGCTTCGCCTTCTTCACGCTGCTCCTGCGCCACCCGCGCACGCGCGAAGGCAATCGCGCCGCTTCGGTCATCTACGGAAACTTGCTGCTCGCGCTCGTCTGTGCGCCCGCCTTCTTCGGGGGCGTCGGCCTGAAACTCACGCTGTCCGATGGGTTGAGTATCTTCTATCTCGGCGTGGTGCAGATCGGCATCGCCTACACGTTCTTCACGCTCGGCATCGCGCGCGGCGTGCGGTCGCTCGACGCAGGTGTCGTCGGTTACGTCGAGCCGGTCTTGAATCCCGTGTGGGTCTTTATCTTTCTCGGCGAACGTCCGACACGTTGGGCCATCTCAGGCGGCGCGATCATCGTCGCGGCGGTCGTCACGCATCTCACGTTGCGCGCGCGGCGCGACGCTTGATGAGAGGCGTTGTATCCGAAATTTCTCCGGCTGACGGGCTGACGAAATTCTTTACGGTTGGCGGGCGGGCGCGTGCCTAACGGAAATTTTTGCGGTTGATAAAGGAGACGCTATCTGAAATTTTTGATGAGCACGACGCCGGAATTTTCGATGCCGCGCGAGCAGGCGAGTCGTTTGCCGTCGGGCGACCAGTCGTACGCGCCGACGCCTTCGGACTTGAAACCGGTGATGGGCTTCGGTGCGCCGCCGTCGGTCGGTTGCAGCCAGAGGTTGTTGACGCCGCCGTGATTGTCAATATAGGTGATGCCGCGCCCGTCCGGCAGCCAGACGATGTTCATCATGGCGGTCGGCGAAAGGTCGAACAGCTTGACGGGCGGGCCGCCGTCGAAGGAGATGACGGCGAGCTTGTATGGCTTGCTCGGCTCGGCTTGATAGGTGCAGACGAACTGTTTGCCGTCCGGCGAGATGAAGGGCCAAGAGGCGTTGCGGTCTGTCAGGCGGACGGGCTCGCCGCCGTCGAAAGGGACTTTCCAGACGTGGTTCGGATGACTGAAGCCGACGGTCGCATAGATGACCCAACGCCCGTCGGGCGAGATGTGCGCGAAGTTTTCGCCCTTGCCGTTGGTCAACTGTCTGGGGTTCGCGCCGTCAATGTCCATCCGCCAGACGTTGAACGCGCCGCCCGCGCGGTTCGAGATGAAAACGATGTGACGACCGTCTGCGGAGACCGAAGGGCCGTAGTTCGAGCGCGCATCCACGGTCAACTGTCGCTGGTTGCTGCCGTCGGCATTCATGATCCAGATGTCCCACGCGCCGCTCGCAATCGAGGCATAGACGATGCGCCCGTCGGGCGTCCATGACAATCCGTAATAACCGTCGTACTTGCCCGTGCCCTGCGTGATTTGCGCGGCGCGGCTGGCGTCGCCGTCGGGCGCGACCCAGACGTTCGAGATCAGGTCGGTCTGCAAGGTGACGAGCGTCGTCGCGTCGGCGGTGAGGCTCGCGCCCGCGTAGCTGTTGAGGTCGTTGGTGACGCGGCGCACCTCGCCCGCGGGATACGAGAGCAGCCAGAGTTGGACGGGGCTCAACTCCTGCTCGGCGGCGTTCATCACGAGGCCGCTGCCGTCGCGCAGCCACATCAACTGCCAGATGTTGTGCCAACGTTGCGCGGTGATCTGCCGCTCCTTGCCGTCGCTCAGACGCGTTTCGACGAGCGTCGCGGAGCCGGGTGTGGGTTCGAGATTTTTCAGAGGATAGACGAGCGTCGCGCCGTCGGGCGACCACGCGGGCTCGCCGAGATGTTCGGGCGCAACGCGCGTCGTCAGGATGCGCTCGGCGCTGCCGTCCGCGCTCGCGATCATCAGATTGGTGACGGGGTTCGACCCCGCGTAATCAACGCGCAGGAAGGCGAGTTGCCGCCCGTCGGGCGAGAGGCTGACATAGCTGTTGATGCGCGACAGAATCTTCTTCGGCGGCCCGCCGAAGACCGGCACTTGATAGAGCACGGAAGGCACGTCCGTGTTCTGCCACGCGACGAAGTAGATGTGCTCGCTGTCTTGCGAAAAGACGATGCCGCCGTAGCCTCCCGATTCTGCCGCCGGAACAATCTGCTGCGCGTTGCTGTTGGTGGTCGCCGCCTGCCTGATCCAGATGCTCCGGCGTCCGGCGTCGTTCGTCAGGTAGGCGACGTATTTGCCGTCGGGCGAGATGGCCGCTTCTTCCGCCTTGCCGTTGATGGCGAGCCGCGTGACCTTCATCGAGTCGAAGGAAGAGGGAACTGCGCGCGCGGCGGCGTCGCTCTGCCGCCGGACGGTGAACTTGTAGAGCGCGAAGGTCGCGCCCAGAGCCGCGACGACGACGACCGACGCAATCAACAACGCGCCCAACTTCGGGTGACTTCGCTCGACGCCGGAACGACGGTCGTCGCCCGCCCACGCGCGTCCGGCATGAAGCTTCACGTCTTGCGCAGCCGCCGATGCTTGCCCGTTTGCCGCGTTCGCCGTTTGGCCGTTGCCGTTCGCGTGCACGTCGTCGCCGTGGCCGCCGTGCGGCGCGCGTTGCGCTGCCTGCGAATACACGGCAGAGTTTTCCGTCTCGTCCATATTTGAACGGGCGATGACGGGCTCATGCGCCGTGAAGGGCTCACGCGCCGGATGCGGCGCGACGGAGGATGCTTCTTCTTCGCCCGTTTCATTTAGAGGGGCGGGCGTTTCCTCCTCGACCTCGTGCACGTCGGCGAGGAAACGATAGCCGCGCCGGGGGATGGTTTCGATGTAGCGATGCTCGGCGGCCTGAGCTTTGTCCTGCCCTTTGTGCGACGCCTGATTGAGAGCCTTGCGGAGCGTGAAGACGTTCTGCGCGAGGGTCGCTTCCTCGACGAAGGTGTCGGGCCAGATTTTTTTGAGCAGGTCGTCCTTCTCCATGATGCGCCCGTTGTTGCGGACGAAGACGAGGAGCGTCTCGAAAGCCTTCGGCGTGAGCGGAACGTGTTGGCCGTCGCGCAGCAGCACGCGTTCGCCCGCGTCCAGAAGGAAACGGTCGAATTTGTATAACTGCTTGCTCCTGCTACTCATAGCCGCTTTGAAAACCCTTTAAAAACTCTTTCAGAAATATTTGGAAGAGCTTTGAGGGCATCTTAAAGACCTTTTTCGCCTGCGCCTCGTAATGTCTCTCTGTGAGGTTAGACGATGCTTTACATACGAAGTTTAGTTGCCAGATTGTTCGGTCATTGTAATCCCGAAAGGGAGACGTGCCCAAACGAGGCGGCAGGCTGAACGCTCGCATGGAAGCTCGGATGCGTGGCGAAGCAACCGGCAAGGAAGGGCCGGTTCCACAAACTAAGCAGAGCAGGCGCGCGCGGCTTCGGTTCGCGCCTGTTCAAATCAGGGAGACAGTTATGAAAAAGCAGGCTTTGAGAGTCGTCGTGATGTTCGCACTATTATTCAGTCTGGCAACCGTCGGGGCAAACGCGCAGACCGCGCAGCAGCGCATCGTGGTCAACATCCCCTTCGAGTTCGTCGTCGGGCAGAAGACGCTTCCGGCGGGCGAGTACGACATCAAGCGCATCGCGCGCAACTCGGAGAAGGCCCTGCTCGTGCGTAGCACCGACGGGCGCAAGTCCGAAATGATTATCACACACACCGCCGAAGCCGGGACAGCGCGCGAAGCGCAGCCGACGCAGGTCAGTTTTCATCGCTACGGCGACAAATATTTTCTCTTCCAAATCTGGACGCAGGGCGCAAGCGTCGGGCGCGAACTGCCCGCCTCGCAACAGGAGCGCGACCTGCGCCGCGAGCTTGAACGCAACACGTCGAAGATGGACATCGCGCATCTCATCTCCGCGCCGCAGACCGTCCACGTCAAAGCGCGTCTGAAATAAGAGAAAGCGTTAGACGATTTTCAGTCGAGAGTCCGGAGGTTAAAAGAGCGGGAAAGCATCTCGCCTCTTTTGCCTCTGGACTCTTAGACTCGGGACTAGTTTTGATTTGTCAGTCGTTTGACGATGGAGAAGAGTTCTTCGGGGTCAACGGGTTTCGCCATGTGGACGGAGAATCCGGCGGCGAGGGCGCGGTCGCGGTCTTCGTCCATCGCGTAGCCGGAGAGCGCGATGGCGGGCACTTCTTCCAGACCGGAGATGCCGCGCAGCCGCGCGAGCAGTTCGCAGCCGTCCATCTCCGGCATCCCTAAATCCGAGATGATGACGCAGGGCTGCTTGGCGGCGGCGATTTCCAGAGCGTCGGCTGCCGTCTCGGCGGTCATAACCGTGCAGCCCTTGCGCGTAAAGAGCATTCGCAGCAGTTCCAACGTCTCCTGCGAATCCTCGATGAGGAGCACGGGCGAACAGAAATCCAGAGTTGCCCCTGTGTCCTCAGCCCTCGGCAGGTCGCTCGCGGAAGTGTTGCACGGCATCGTGAACGTGAAACGCGCGCCGCGCCCCATGCCCTCCGATTCGGCCCGCACAACCCCGCCGTGAATCTCCGCCAGCGCGCGTACAATCGCCAGCCCCAAACCTAAACCCCCGTGCTGCCGCGTGGTCGAGCCGTCCGCCTGCCGGAAGAGATCGAAGACGTGCGGCAGAAACTCCGGCGCAATCCCGATGCCCGTATCCGCGACGACCAGATGAGCCTCCGCGCCCTCCCGGAAGACGCGCACTTCGACGCTCCCGCCGTTCGGCGTGAACTTGACGGCGTTCGAGAGCAGGTTCCAAGCGATCTGTTGCAGGCGCACGGGCGAGCCCTGCACGACGAGCGGTGTGTCCGAAAGTTCGACGGCAAACGTGATCTGCCGCTCCGTCGCCTGCCCGCGCACGGTCTCGATGGCGCTCTCGACGACGTTGCACAGGTCAACGGGTTCGCCTTCGAGACGCAGCTTGCCGGAGACGACGCGCGAGATGTCGAGCAGGTCGTCAATGAGGCGCGCTTGCAGTCGCGCGTTGCGGTCAATGGCGTCGAGCCCCTGCTTCATCAGCGTCGCGTCCATGTTGGCGTTGGCCGAGCGCAGCAGGTTGACCCAACCGAGGACGGGCGTGAGCGGCGTCCGCAGTTCGTGCGAGAGCGTGGCGAGGAAGATGTCTTTGGCGCGGTTGGCGGCGGCCAGTTCCAGATTGAGATTCTGCAACTCGGCGGTGCGCGCCTCGACGCGTTCCTCCAATTCGCGGTTCAACAGTTCGAGCGCGGCGCGCGCCCTCTGCTCGGCGAGCATCAGGCGGCGGTGTTCGAGTCCGCGCCGCACCGTGAATTTCAGTTCGTCAATGATGCAGGGCTTGATGAGATAATCGTATGCGTCCTGCCGGAGCGCGGCGATGGCCGATTCGACCGAGGCGAAGCCGGTTAAGACGACGGCGATGGTGAAGGGCGCATGACGGTGTAGTTCTTCGAGGACGGAGAGACCGTCGCCGCCCTCCATGTGCAGGTCTGTCAGGACTAAATCATAGACGGTCGTCTGCAAGCGTTCGGCGGCCTCCGTGCCGCTCGACGCCGTGTCCACCTCGAAGCCCTCCTGCCGCAAGACCTCCCCGATGGTCAGCGCGACGCTCTCCTCGTCGTCCACCACCAGCAGCCGCGCGCACTCCTCCGGCGGCCCCGCCGTCTCCTCCAAGAGATGTTGTGTGTCGCTTGACGATGACATAGAAAACAGACCGCGTCCCGGCTAACTGCGAAAAGTTGAACGCTCAATAGTAAATGGTGGAGGGCGGTAAAACAAAATCAATTTCCGTCGGAGCTATTCCGGAGGCGTCGCGCGCCCGCTCTCGGTGTCGGCGGGCCGGTTGTGCGCCGACGGTTGATTGCTGAGCGTGAAGGCCAGACGCAGCCCGTCGGCGAGGCGGCGGCGCGTCGTGATGTCTTCCAGACTGACGCCGAGCTTGACGAGATCGGCGGCGACCAGCGCGCTGACGCCCGTGATGATCGCCAGCGAGCCGAGCAGTCGAGCAGAGCGCACCGTGTTGATGAGATGCGAGGCGGTCGAGGTGTCAACCGCCGTGCAGCCCGTGATGTCAATAATCACAATCTGCGCGTTCTTGCTGCGAATCATGTTCAGGAGCGCGCCCGACATCTGCGCGGCGCGCGCATCGTCGAGCGTGCCGACGACGGGCAGCAGCAGGATGCCGTCCCAGATTTCCACGACCGGACTCGACAGTTCGTTGATGCGCGCGCGCTGGCGTTGATGTTCGAGCGCGCGCCGGACGGTTCGCTTCAGGTCGTCAACGACGCAGGGCTTGACCAGATAATCATAGACGCCGAGACGCAGCGCATCAATCGAGGATTCGATTGACGCGTAGCCGGTCAGCACGACCGTCAGGATTTCGGGATGCTCGGTGCGGAGTTCGTTGAGGAGGGCGCTGCCGTCCATGCCTTCCATGCGGAGGTCTGTGAGCACGAGGTCGAAGTGGGTGCTTTCGATCTTGTCGAGCGCCTCGCGCCCGTCGCTCGCCATCTCGACCTCGTAGCCGTCCTGTTCGAGAATCGCCGCCGTCGTGATACGGACGTTCTCTTCGTCGTCCACGACGAGGATGCGCGAGCTTGTGGCCGACGACGGGCGACCATTGCCGTTCGTCCTGTTATTGCGGGGTTCCATCGTTTTCCAGCGTGGGGGAATTGATGGGGAGAATGATGTTGAAGGTCGTGCCGCGTCCCTCTGTGCTCGTCACTTCGATGCGCCCGCCGTGATGGCGCACGATGTCCTGCGTCACCCAGAGGCCGAGGCCCGTGCCCTTCGTGCGCGTCGAGAAGAACGGCTCGAAGATGCGCGAGATTTCCGCTTCGCCGATGCCGCGCCCCGAGTCGCTGATCTGAATCGAGATGGAGGGTTGCAACGCCTGCTCGTATTTCTCGGTCAGAATCTTGATCTCGCCCGCGCCTTCGATGGCCTGCTGCGCGTTGAGGACGAGATTGAGAAAGACCTGCCGGAGTTGGTCTGCGCGGGCGCGCACGCGCGGCAGTTCGCCGTCGAACGCGCGCGCGATACGCACGCCCGATTGACGCAGTTTCTTTTCCACCAGCACCAGAGTCTCTTCCAGAATCTGATTGACCGTAACCCACTCGACCTCGCCCGAACGGCGCGCGAAGCCGAGCATCTGCCGGATGATGTGTGAGACGCGCTCGGTCTCCTTGCGCGCCACTTCGAGGAAACGCTCGTTGGATTCGACGCTCTTGCTCGTCGTCAACAGATAGAGCGAGTTCTTGATGGCTTCCAAGGGGTTGTTGACTTCGTGCGCGATTGAAGCGGCGAGACGCCCGACCGCCGCCAACTTTTCCGACTCGAACAACTGCTGCTCGACGCGTCGGCGTTCGAGTTCGCGTATCTCCGAGAGGTCGTGCAGGATGGAGACGACCGCCGTCACCTGTCCTTTGGCGTCCGAGACTTCCGCCGAAGTAATCTCCATCGGCAGCGTCACGCCCGTCTCCGGGTCGAGCAGTTCGATCTCGGCCTGCCGCCCGGTTTCGACGCCGGAAGCGAGCGCGGAAATGAACGACGTGAGCTTGACGGCGTTGGCGCGCACGGCGCGCGCGGCCCGCGCTTCCGAGACGGCCTCCTGTTGAAAGAGATGCTCGGCGCGCGCGTTGAAGAGGATGAAGTTGCCGCTCGAATCGCAGACGGCGACCGGATGGCCGACGTTCTCGATAATCAAATCCAGACGGTCGCGCTCGCGCCGCGCCTCGGCCTCGGCCTGTTGCAGTTTGACGAAGTTGCGCGCGAGTTCTTCGTTGGCGCGGCGCAGGTCGGTCACGTCGCGGAAGATCGAGACCATGCCGATGCGCTCGCCGCGCGCGTTTAAGGCGGGCGTCGAGATGACTTCGAAGTGGATGTCGGAGCCTTCGAGCGGGTCAACGAGCGTCAGGTCGCGCCCGATGATTTCGGTCGAGGAGACGGCTGCGCTCGAAAGATATGCGGAGAAGAGCAGATCGTTCATCTCCAGCGCGCGTCGTTTGCCTTCGCTCGCGTTCTTCGAGCCGCTGAAGAGTTCTTCGGCGCGGCGGTTCTGTAAGAGGATTTCGTTGTCGAGGTTGGTCAGGACGATGGGGTCGGCCACCGACTTCATGATGGACTCGACCCATTGCCGCTCGCGCTGCAACTTGCTGACGGTCGAGGCCAGCCGCTCCGTCTGCATCGCGGCGGAGATGACGACGCCCACGCAGTCCGCGAAGCGCAGCAGCATGTGGTAGTGCTTCTCGTCCATCGTCTGCCGCTCGGCCCCGATGTAGAGCGCGCCCAGACACATGGATTCGGGCAGCCAGTATTTATCGTCGGCGTAGGGGCGGCGCGCAAACTCGCCTTCGAGTTTCTTCGAGGCCCATTGCTCGCCGAAGAGCGGCAGCGCGAGCATCTCCAAGTTGCATTTGAACTGGTCGAGGAAGGCGGCGGCCTCCGGGTTCTGGCGTGTGATCCACGCGGGCCGCCCGTCGTGGACGATGGAGACGTACGGGACGTTGGAGTCGAGCGGCATCTCGAAATGGCGGACGGAATCGTCGTCGGGAAAGCCGACCGCCATCCGCATCTGCAAGGATGCCGTCTGCTTGTCAATCAGGGCGAGCGCGGCGCAAGGGTGGCCGAGTCCGCTCGTCAGGGTGTCGAGCGTCAAGAGCAGCCGCTCGTCAACCTTCTGCGCGGCGAGGAGTTGCGTCGTCATCCCGAACAGCAGTTCGTAGTGATGGGCCTGCAAGTCCTGAGCGGTGCGGTCGGGCGTCAGACTGCCGACGGACTGCCCCGCATCTGTCAGACGATTCTCCATAGATAAAAAGAGGTAGCCAGAACAGACGATAGTTCGCAGCCGGTGGAAAGCCTTGAGCACCCTGCGCGCTCTGGCGACCGGCTACACTCCGACCGGCTACCGACTTCAACTCTTCTCTACTTCGATTGAGACGCGGCGACGTGTGTCGTCCGTCAAGGGTTCGGTGGCGGTCGTCTGCGTCAGGGCCGGACGTGAGACGGCGGGCGTCAAACCGACGGCCTCGGCATACTTCAAGTATGTGTCAATTGACGCGACGACGACGCGCGCTTCCACCGTGATCAGGTCAATGCCGACGAGCGAGATGCGTACCCATGCGTCAATGACGATGCCTTTATCCAGCACGCGGTCGAGCACGTCAATCAAGCTTGTCCCGCCCGGTGCTCTCTCAACAGCCATTTGATTTCCTCTCCAGATTCAAGATCACGCTTCTCGGGAACGCGCGAGCAAAACGAGGCCACTTGATAACAAAGACAGGTCGGCCCGACAAAAGCACGTCGGGAATGCTCGCGGGCGGCCTGCCAACGATTCACTCACTCGAAACTCTTTTAACGGGAACTCCCCTTGCTCTTTTTCGTCCCGCCCGCCGTGCGACCCTTGCTGGCGGAACTCCTTCCGGCGCGACCTGCTGCTGCCGCAGCACGCTCGCCGCCCGTATCCGTCGCCGCTGCGGTCGCGGCGGGCGTGCTCAGTTGCCTGACCTCTCGTTCGAGCACGGCGAGACGTTCGCGCAGTTCGACGTTCTCGGCTTCGGCGCGTTCGGCGCGCGTCGTCAGGTTGGTGTCGTAACGCCACCAGTTGAGGCCGATCTGCTCGGCCTTGTCTATCGAGCAGACGAGCAGGCGAATCTGCAACGTCAGCAACTCGACATTCGCCAGCGACACCTTGATGTCGCCCGCAATCACCAGACCTTTATCAAGTATCCGGTCGAGCACGTCCACGAGGCCGGGGGGACGCGCCGTAATCAGACTTGAACGCTCGCTTGACAACTGTTCGCCTCTTTCTCGAAAAGGGGCTGGCCCGTTCATGCAAGACCTTGAAAGGCCGCCAGACTCTCGATAGCAGTTCTCGCTCGATTACCTTAAATCAAACGCCCGATTGGGCCGAGGTCAATATTGAGTTCTTCGTCGGCCAATCCAAACTGCGCCTTCAACTCCTGCATCTTCGCTTCCAGCTTCATCAAAGCGAGTCCTAATTCCTCAACTTGCTCAGGCGTCAGGCCGCCGCCCTCCATCCTGCGCACGGCCTGTTTCTCCAACAGGCGGCGAATCAACTCGATCAACGTCAACACCAGTTTGGCGAGACCCTGCTCGACCGTCTGCGAGTCAATGTTGATCCGTTCGGGTAACACGTCGGCCACGCGTCGGAGTTGTTCGACGAACTCTTCGGCGTGCGCTGTTTCAACTTCCGGTTGCGCCGGAATGGGGGGTTCGGGGGGATGCTTCAACAGATTACTCCGAACCCGCGCCCTGTGTCTATACTCTCGACGCACGGGCGCAAGCCTTTGACCTCGCCGTCTCGACATGAGACATGCAACGCTCTGCTCGAATTGTTAAGCGGAAACATCTGTGAAACTGTATGGCGGCCACACGCCGCTCGTCAAGAAGCGCAAGCCCTCGCCGCGCCCCTCCGCTTCTCGCAACTTCGCGCGCGCCGCATGGACGCGCGCCCGGTAATCATCCAACCTCGCGCGCTCGACCAGATGCGCCGCGCGCACTACGAGAGCCTCCTCCGGCCTCACGCGCACGCGAGCCTCACGCACCGTCTCGCCCAACGTCTCCGCCAGCCGCGACGCAATCTCTCCCGCACGCACGCGCAAATCCTCACTCTCCGCCAGCGCACGCCGCTTCGCCAGCAGATACGCCGCGCCGCTTCCTTCAACGCCCGCGCCCGACGCCGCACGCGCCGTCTCTTCCGCCGCGCGCCGCACCTCCCCGGCGTTCCACAGAATCTTGACGCTCATCTCCACGCACCCGCGCACGCGCCCGAGCGACTGTAGCAGCGACACGCGATTCGTCTCCACATAGTTTCGCAGGCGGGTCTCGCTCGTGAGCGTGCCGAAGCGAAACGGCAGAGGGGTCGTCCGCGCCAGCACGTCGCCGACCACGCGGTTATGCGCCAGCAGATTCTCCCGCGTCACGCCCACACGCTCGCCCGCGAACTCGCTCACCAACACCCACACGCCCCCGCACTCAAACTCCCGCACCTCCGCGCCGCCCACGCCCGCGCCCGCCGCCCGCGCCATCTCATCGCTCAAACAATACGCGTACAGATTCATGATAAAAGTGACGGGTGACGAGCCGGAAGAAGTCTAAAGTCTGAAAGTCCAACGTCCAAAGTCAAAGCAGTTGACCTTTGACTTTGGACGTTGGACTTTCAGACTTGCGACTTGGAATCTATGACTTTGGACGTTGGACTTTCGGCTTTCGGGCTTTCGAGTTCTTTCATCCGCTTGCCGATGGTTTCTTCGATGGTATCAACCGAGCCGAGCAGGACGTTGAGGCCGACGTAAATCAGGTCAATATGGGCGACCGAAATCGTTATCTCGCCCGCGATCACCAGCCCGAGGTCGAGCACGTGATCGAGCGTCTCCAACAGAGATAACTCGTCTTCCTCGTCGAACTTGAAATCTTCTTCAGTCATAAAGATTTTGCATTTCAGATTTTAACAGGAATAGATAAGACACTGAGAATGGAAACGGGGAAAGGTTAAAGGAGAGATGGGCGAGGGTTGTTTGCTTCATCCCTTTCAACACTTTCCCTTTAACCTTTTCCCCTTATCGGTTCTTCATCTTGTTCGATTCCTGACGCGAAATTGTAAGCGGGCCAAGGGCCGGTCAGTTCCATGCGAAAGCCGAGCGCGGCGTGTGCGGCGGCGAGGCGTTCGGCTTCGGCGCGAAAATGGGGGAAACGTTCGCGCGCGACGAGGTAGGCGAGCTTGGCGGTCAACTCGCCGTGCTCCGCCGCTTCTCCCTTGAGCACGCGCAGGCGGGCCGCGCCTTCGCTGGCGGCGGCGAGCGCGCGCTCGATATCGGAGGCGATGCGCTTGCTCTCGACGCGCGTTTCGTCCGCGCGCAGCGACTCCACCTTCTTCCGCATCAAGTAGCTCTGCCCCGGCGACGCCTGTTCCGCTTGCTGCAAGAGTTCACGCAGGCGCGGGCTGACGGCGGCAATCCTCTCCTTGAGTTGCGCGCGGTCGCAGAAGACGTTGACGCCCCACTCGTCGCGCCCGCGCAGGCGCGCGATGATACTGCGGAGTTCGGCGTCGCGCTCCTTGAGCATCGCCTCGACGCGCGCGCGTTCGAGATAGATCGTCCCGAAGCGCAAGGGGACGACGCTCGCACGCGCGGCGAAATATTCGACGACCTGTTCATGTCGCATCGCGCGCGCCGCCGTCCATTGCGCGTCGGCGAGGCGCGCTTCGAGCGTCGCCTCGCCGTAGTCCGACGCCGCGACGCCGCTCACGACCGCCGCCAACTCGCCGCCCCCGACCGTTTCCAGACTCGCCCCGCTCTCTATCGCGGGCGGCAACTCGCCCGCCAGCATCGCGTCGAGCGCATCCCGCTCGCCCACGCAATAGACGTAGAAGACCTGCGACCTGTCGGGCTTTCGCGTCTCGCGCGCGGCGGACGCATCGCTCCGGCTCTTTTTGTTCACGCTCTTTTTCATCGAAGAAGTCTGCCGCGCTATCCGCGCCCGCGCCCATTATCCATCCGGCTTCCGCCGAATTGCCAATCGAAAATCGCCGTTCACAAATTCTCCGGCGACTGCCAGCGCGCGAAGTGTTCGCGCAGACGCGCGGGACTCTGTATCTCGTGCGGTTGTTGCGGCGCGAGATAGAGTTCGGCTGCGCCCGCGAGTCGCTTCTGAAATTCACGGAGGACGCTTCGTTGCGCGCGCGCGCGTGCGGCGCAGAAGTCGCAATGGTCGGCGGCATCCGTCGGGACGACGTTGTTGATCAAGAGTCGCCGCATCGGGACGCCTATCCGCGCGAGCGTCTGGGAGAGCCTGACGGTCTCTTCGAGGCTCATCCGTTCGGGGATGGCGACGCCGACAAACTCGCAGACTTCGGCGTCCGTCAACAAAGACATCACGCGCTTGATGCTCTTCGAGAGCGCGACCAACTCTTCGGCGACGCCGCCCCAGCGCACGATATTCTTATACTTCAAGAGCAACTTGATAAACGTCCGCACCCAAGAGAGCGCGACTTCGGGGAGTTCGAGAAAGCGGACGAGATGTCCGGTCGGCGCGGTGTCGAGGACGATGGAAGTATATCTCTCATCTTCGATGAGGTCGCTGATGACGCTGAGAGCGGCAATCTCGTCAATGCCGGGCGGCGCGAGCGCGACCAACTCGCGCATCGCCTCGCGGTCGAACTGCACCTCCCAACGCGAACCGCCCGTCAAAGACTCGAACAGTTCATCCGTCCAACTGCGGTAACGCTCCTTCAACGCCTCGAAGCGCGCGGCGGGGTCAATCTCCATCGCGTCGAGATTCGCGCGCCCCGCGACGCGCTCCTTCAACTCGCCGATCTGCTCGTCGAAACTATCGGAGAGCGAATGCGCCGGGTCGGTGGAAAAGATGAGCACGCGCGCCGACGCGTCCCGCTCCGCCAGAGAGAGCGCCGCCGCCGCCGCCGCCGTCGTCTTCCCGACGCCGCCCTTGCCGCCGAAGATGAGCAAACGTCGCGGCTCGACCGTAAACCTTCGAGACGCGGGAAGGGCTGAGGCAGATGATGATAAAGAAATCGCTGAAATTGATTTGATAGCCGCGTCGCCGTGTGGCGCCCGAGACGCGGGAAGATTTTGCTGTGTCTCCACACCTATGTCTTCCCGCGTCTCGGCATCAATGTCTTGCTGTGTTTCGGTTTCGCCGCTTGTCCAAGCGATGCGCGCGAAGCGGCGGAGGGCGGCGGGGCCGCGCACTTCCTCTGCGAGCAAAGGCACTCGACGGATGTTGAGCGCGTCGAAACTTTGTTCGATGCGTTTGAGCCAGCGCGTCTGGCTGCGGACGCGTGCGCGGCAGTAGGGGCAATCGTGGTGCTCTCGTTCGACGCGGTTGACGACGAGGTCTGTGACGGGCACGCCTTCCTGCCGGAGCAACTTGAGATAACGCGTCGTCTCCTCGACGCTGAGGGCTTCGGGGATGGTGACGAGCGTGAAGGCGGCCTGCGCTTCGTCGTAGAGCATGGCGCGCACGCGCGCGACTCGCTCCGTCAGTTCGCGGAGGAAGAGGTCAACTTCGTCGGCGCGGCGGCGTGCCCCGCGCGCAAACTGCGCGACCATGAAACGATGCTTCTCGGCCATGCGGTCGAGCGCGTGTATCCAGCGCGTGAAGACTTCGGGCAGCCGCAGCATGCGGGACGTGTGACCCGACGGCGCGGTGTCAACGACGATGCGCGCGTAGCTCCCGGCGCGGTCAATCTCGCTCAGTTCAAAGAGCGACATCACTTCGTCCATGCCGGGCAGCGAGAGGTCGAGCAGTTCGTTGATGTCGGTTTCGTCGAGGAGCGTGCCCCGGTCGGCAATCTCTTTGAGGACGGCGCGGTGGCGTGTCTTGAACTCTTCGAGCGCGCGCGTCGCATCCATCTCACGCGCGTCGAGACGCGCCGCGCCGCGCCGCGCGACTTCGACCACGGCGTCGCCGATTGCGACGCCGAGACTATCGGCGAGCGAATGCGCGGGGTCGGTGGAGAAGAGAAGGATGCGCGCGCCGGACTCTGTGGCGTCGTCTAAGAGATGCAGCGCGGCGGCGCAGGCGGCGGTCGTTTTGCCGACGCCGCCCTTGCCGCCGAAGAAGAGATAACGCGACGCAGGAAGCGGCAGAGTCGCCGCCTGTGCGTCGTCGTCTGCGGGGGAAGATGTTTGACGCTTCGACGGGCGGCGCATCGTCGTCGCGGAGCTTTGAGCGGCGCGACTTCGCTGCGCATGTGCGGATGCGCCGGACGGAGATTTTTTCTGTTCAGGCGGAGATTTTTTCTTCGCCGAAGATTTCCGGCTGGATGCGCGCGAGACTTTGTCAGACGCAGGTGAGCCTTTGTCGGACGTAGGCGAGACTGTTTTGGCGGAGGCTTTGACAGCGGTTGGGGATTTTTTCTTCCGGCGCGGCGCGGGGTCTGGCCCGTCTTTCGGGCGCGACCGCCGTTCGCCTCGCTGCTTCAACGGTCTTCTCCCCCGCCCGGTTCCCAGAAGCCGCTCTCGGCTTCGTCGTCGCCGCCCGATTCGATGACGAGCGAAGAACTCTCCGCCGTGTGGACTTGTTGCAGGGCTTCCAACTGTCGCGCCTTGATGACGCGCAGGCGCGCGAAGATTTCCGCCTCGCGCTCCGTGTATTCCTCTTCGGAAATCTCGTCCAACTCAAGACGCATCTGCAACTCAAGCAACTGCTCTTTAATCACCGTGTCGTCGTTCAACTCGCGGTCGGCAATCTGCTGAATCTGCCGCATGATAAACTTGAACCCGTTGACCGGCGCGAGCAGGATGTCGTCTAGGAAAAACATAAGAGTAGATGTCGGAGGTTAGATGTCGGAGGTTAGATGTCAGACAAAACCAAGCCGGTTTTTCCTGACATCTAACCTCCGGCATCTAACCTCTGTCTTTACGCCGCGCCTTCGCCGCGTTCGAGTTTGAGGCGGATGTGGACGAAATTGTAGGGCGGCCACGGGCCGGTGTATTTGAAGGAGAGCTTGCCCTCGTATTTGGCGGCAATCTCTTTGACCTTGCTGTCGAACTCGGCCTCGCGCTCGCGTTCGATGAGAAAGGCGGCGTTCATAATCATCTTGTCGCCGATGGGTTTGTTGGCGCGCGAAGCGACCGCCGTGTCGCGCAACTGCGAATAGACTTCGCGGACGTAAGCGTCGGCCTGATCGGTCAGGGCGGTTTCAATCAAGCGACCGAGTTGCATGCGCGCGAAGTAGGTCGAGCCGGAGGCGCGCGAGGTGATCTGCTCTTTGAGGTTGCGAATCTCTTCGCTGACGTGTTCGATCTCGGAGATGACGCGCTCCCTGTCCCAGTTCACCTTGAGACCAAACTCCACCTTGCCCTCCATCTTGGCGAGCACGTCGCGCAGCGCGTCGTATGTGCCGCGCATCAGTTCGATGATGTCGTCTTCGGTGCGAAAGAGGACGCCGAAGGCCATCGGCAGCACGGTGAACTCGCGCATCACGGTTTCGTTGACCTGCTCGTGCGCGAAGACGTTCTCGCGGGTCGGGTCGTAGACGACGAGCGGCGTGTTGGAGACGACCGCCGCCAGCCCGTCGTGATGGACGGTGTACACGTCGTCGCCGCGACCGCCGATGCCGACCGGCCCGAAGGAGCGCGGCTCTTTCGTCTCGATGATGCAATAGACATACTTGCCTGCGCCGGGAGATTGTTCGATTTCAGCAACCATAGCTTTTCCTGAGAAGTTTGGTTAGTGCCCAGTGAGGTCTGTTTGGAGTTTCGACCGCCGCGCCCGCTTGACGTGCCGGTCAGAATAAATCAGGCTTTATAATAAAGCCCCGCGCGTCGCGCATGCAACACGGAAGGGCGCGAAACTGGCGCGCGGGTGTTAGAATCAGGACGAGCAAGCAGGCGCGGGGTCAAATGCCGGAGTTTGGATACGGGGCAAAAGCGGACGGTTTTTCCCGCACATCCGCTCCCATTCTCTTTTGAGGAAATTTTATGAGTGATCAGCAACGTGACTGGTTGGCGCGGCTCGCGCAACGCATCCCGGGTTATGGCGGCTACGTCGAACGCGAGCGGCGGCGTGATGTGGACAAGCTGCAACGCGAACATCTGGCCGACCAACTGCGCGCATTGAAGACGCCGCTGACGGATGCGATGCGCGAGTTGACGAACGCGCCGGGAGGACTCTCCGAGATCGGGCCGCTTGAGCGTCTCGTCAAGAAGCTCGACCGGATAGAGAATCGCGTCCGGTTCGCCACCTACGGCTACGCGGGTTTCTTCGACGTGACGAAGGTCGAGGAACAGCAGCTTGAGTCGCTTTACCGATTCGATTTAGCTCTGGTCGAACGCACGGACGCGCTCGCCGCGAAGGTGCGCGAGCTACAGACGAAGGCGGCGGGCGATGCTGCGGGCGCACTCAAAACGGCGGTCGGCGAGGCCGAGCGCGCGCTGGATGAATTGAACCAGACGTTCGACGAGCGGCACAGCACGATTGACAGTTCCGGCGGCGGCGGCGACGGTTCGCAGGGCGCGCGTTCGTTGTTCGACGCTTGAAGATGAAGCTCGCGCTGAATGAAGGTCGTCAGAGCGTCGGGCGGTCGGAATCAAACGGTGTGCGCCGACGGTTGATTGGTGCGGGAAACCGGAGCGAGTTTGAGGAAAGTTGAGCCGATGGCGGAACGTTGTAAAAATTGCGGGGCCGAGTTGTTCGCGGGGCAGCAGTTCTGCCGCTCGTGCGGGACTCCGACCTACGAGCGCACGTCGGGCGAGATGCCGACGCAGATTCTCACGCCGTCCGGGCAGTCGAGCGGCGCGCCGCCGACCGCGCCCATCCCCGGCGGCGCGACCGATTCGGTCTCGCAGACGCGCGCTACGTCTTACTATCCGCCGCACGCGACCGCTCACGTCACGCAAGGGCCGCCGCCCGCGCGCCGCAAGAAGCGCGGCTGGCTGCTCGCGTTCGCCATCATCGCTGTGATGGGCGCGACGACGCTGGCGGCGTTGCTCTACGCCGTCTCGGTGCGGCGCGAGCAGATGCGCGGTCGCGTCGTCAAAATCGTTCACACGGGAAAGCCGGACGTGCCGCCGGTTCCGCCGGTTCCGGCGATTGAGCCAGTCGTGCCGGAGACGGCCAATGAAGCGCGGTTGGGCATGCTCGACGAAGCGGGCGCGGATGTCTCGGACGACGAGACGGTTATCACGAAGACTTACCCGCTCGGAGAGGGCGCGAGCGTCTCTTTAAAGAACACGAGCGGCAGGATTCGCGTCGAGGGTTGGGACGAGCCGAGGGTCGAGTTGCGAATCATCAAGCACGGCGGCTCGGAGGCCGAGCGTCGCGCCGTCGCAATCAAACTCTCGCACGAAGAGGACGCGCTCAGGCTCAGCACCGCGTCGTCCGTGAGCGGACGGGTTGAAGTGCGCTACGAGTTGAAGCTGCCGCACACGCTGCGACAGCTTGAGATTTCCTCGACCAACTCCGACGTGAAGTTGGCAGACTTGAGCGGCGGCGAAATCGTCGTCCGTTTGCAGCGCGGCAACATCGAACTCACGGGCGTCGGCGGCGCGGTCGTCACGAGCACCATCAAGGGCAACACGAAGGTCGAACTCGGGGAGGCGGAGCAGGACGGGCGCGCGTCGAGCAGCCTGACGAGCGTCAGCGGCGACATCGAACTGCGCCTGCCCGAAGGACTCGACGCCGACATCAAGGCCGAGACCATCAACGGCGACATAGAGGTTGACGAAGCGTTGGGGTTGACCGTGCAGAAGATGCTGGCTGGCAAGCACGCCGCCGGTCGCATCGGCGAGGGCGGCAAGTCAATCCATCTTAAAGCCGTCAGCGGCGACATCAGGATCAAGCAGTAAGCGACTCGGTGATTCGAGTCTGAATTTGCAATACGCTTTTGAAGGAGACGATGAGCATGGCAATCGAAGTTATTCAGTTCCACGACCCGTCGGGCGCGCAGATCGTGCGGCGCGTCCCCGACGCGGGCTCGGCAGACATCAAGATGGGCGCGCAGTTGATCGTGCAGGAGAACCAGTCGGCGGTCTTCTTCCGCGACGGCAAAGCCCTCGACACCTTCGGGCCGGGACGCCACACCTTGACGACGATGAACGTCCCGCTCCTGACGCGCCTGCTCTCAATACCCTTCGGCGGCACGTCGCCCTTTCAGGCGAGCGTCGTCTTCGTCGCGCGCCACACGTTTCAGGATTTGAAGTGGGGCACGAAGGAGCCGATTGCCTTCCGCGATACCGAACTCCACATGGTGCGTCTGCGCGCCTTCGGCAAGTATTCGATTCGCGTCGCCGACCCGCAACTCTTCGTCTCGGCCATCGCGGGCACGCGCGGCATCGTCTCGACCGAAGCGGTCGGGGAGTTTTTGCGCGACATCGTCGTCTCGCGCTTAAACGACCTGCTCGGCGAAAACCTGAAGACCATCTTCGACCTGCCAGCCGTCTATGACGAACTCGCGGCGGGCGTGCGCGCGCGCGTCGCCGACGATTTCAGCAAGCAGGGACTCGAACTCGTTGACATCATCATCTCGGCCATCACGCCGCCCGAAGAGGTGCAGAAGAAGATTGACGAACGCGCCTCGATGAGCGCGCTCGGCGACATGGACAAGTACATGCGCTACAAGGCCGCCGAGGCTCTGCCCGACGCGGCGCGTCAACCCGGCGGCGCAGCCGGTCAGGGCATGGGACTCGGGCTCTGGTTCGGCTACGGGCAGATGATGGCCGGAGCGATCAGCGGTCAGGGCGGGCAGCAGCAGAACCGCAGCGTCGGCGAGCCGGGCGGCGGCGGCGCACAGGGCACGCCCTGCGCCAAGTGCGGGACGCACAACCCGCCGGGCGCGAAGTTTTGCGCCAACTGCGGCACGCCGCAACAGTCGGCGCAAGCCGCCACCGTGCCCTGTCCGAACTGCCAGTCGCCCGTCGAGCAGGGCGCAAAATTCTGCCCCAACTGCGGCCAGTCGCTCGCCCCCAAAGAATGCCAGAACTGCCAGCAACAAGTTGCGGCGGGCGCGAAGTTCTGCGCCAACTGCGGCACGCAAACGTGAGAAGTAGTAAATCGTGAATCGTAAATCGTGAATAGAAAGAGCGAAGGTTTTTATCTATTTAATCCAAGTTGCTAGTTAGGGGTTTGCCAGTTCTTTGAGAAGCAAAGGAAAATCCCCTCCACTTCGTCGCCAAACGAAAGTAGGAGGGGAGCGGTGATCGATCACACGACCGTAATTTATTGCATAGTTGATGATTTGCTCAAGGCCAGCGGGCACATCAATGACGTGCGCTGTGAGTTGAGCGACGCGGAAGTCATCACCACCGCGCTCATTGCCGCCCGCTACTTCGGCGGCAACATCGAGCACAGCC
>DATLMV010000205.1:0-26290 GCA_035537095.1 Pyrinomonadaceae bacterium | reverse complement strand
TCGTTCGCGGCTACGCGGTCGCCGGACTCGAATCCGTCGCCCTCTGGCACGAGCGCGACATCTCGCATTCCTCCGCCGAGCGCGTCACGCTCCCCGACTCGTCTATCGCGCTCGACTATATGCTCGCCAAAGCGGCGTCGCTCATAGACACGCTCGTCGTCTATCCTGCGCGCATGCTCGAAAATCTGAACGCCACGCGCGGCCTCGTCTTCAGCGGCCAACTCCTGCTCGCCCTGACGCGCGCCGGAGTCTCGCGCGAGACCGCCTACGAATGGGCGCAGCGCAACGCCATGCGGACATGGGACGAAGGCGGCGACTTTCACGCGCACGTCCTCGCGGACAAAGACATCACGGGGAAGCTTTCAACTGAACAGATTGAAAGCGTCTTCTCGCCCGATACTTACTTGCGAAACGTTGACGCGATTTTCGCGCGAGTCTTTAATGCTAGTGACAAGTAACGAGTGACAAGCAAGAAGCTCTTTAGTTATCACCCGTCGCTCATCACTTTTCTGCTCTTGCTAGTCACTCGTCACTTTTTGAATGGAGTATTCGTGAAAGCCAAAGTTTACGTGACACTCAAGTCGGGCGTGCTCGACCCGCAGGGCAAGGCCATCCAGCATTCGGTCGAACTGCTGGGCTTCGGCGGTATCGCCGACGTGCGGCAGGGAAAGTATTTCGAGATTGCGCTCGATGATGCGCTCGACGCTGACGGCGCGCGGGCGTCCGCCGAGCGGATGGCGCGCGAGGTTCTGTCGAATCCGGTGATTGAGGATTACCGCGTGGAGATGTGCGAATCATGAAGTTCGGCGTGATAGTTTTTCCCGGTTCCAACTGCGACCACGACGCTTACCACGTCATCTCCAAACACGTCGGCCAGCCCGTCTCCTTCATCTGGCATCAGGACACGGATCTCGCCGACTTCGACGCCGTCATCATCCCCGGCGGTTTCTCCTACGGCGACTACCTGAGAGCGGGCGCGCTCGCGCGTTTTTCGCCCGTGATGAAATCGGTGAAGGAGTTTGCGGCGCGCGGCGGTTTCGTGCTCGGCATCTGCAACGGTTTTCAAATCCTCTGCGAAGCCGGACTCCTCCCCGGCGCGCTGATTCGCAACCGCGACCTGCATTTCATCTGCCGACACATCAACGTCCGCGTTGAAACCGCCGACACGCCTTACACCTTCGAACTCGAACGCGGAAGCGTGCTGCGTCTTCCCATCGCACACGCCGAAGGCAACTACGTCTGCGACGACGAGACGCTCGCCGAACTCCGAGCGCAAGACCGCATCGTCTTTCGCTACTGCGACCCGCGCGGAGAGATTACCGACGAGGCCAACCCGAACGGCGCGCGCGACTCGATTGCCGGAATCTGCAACCGCGAGCGCAACGTGCTCGGACTGATGCCGCATCCGGAACGCGCCTGCGAAGACCTGCTCGGCTCCTCCGACGGGCGCGACATCTTCCGCTCGCTCGCCGCCACGCTCGCCGCGCTCGTCTAAAAAAGAGTTGAAAGAAAGTCTGCGAGTCCAACGTCTAAAGTCAAAGGACAGAAGTTCGCAGCCGGGAAGCGCGGCGCGCGTTGTAAACGCGTTGTAAAACTTTCGCGCTTCGTCCGGCGACTCCTGACTTTCGACTTTGGACTTTCGACTTATTTTGCTAATCTGGCTGGCATCTTCCCTGTGAGAAAACCCCTGAAAGGAGTTCAAATTTTCGTTATGAAAAAAGTTCGCTTCCACGCTTTCCTGCTCGCGTGCGCGCTCTCCTTGGCGGCGCTGTGTGCGGCGTCTCCGGTCGGTGCAAATAATGGTTTTGAGGATATGGCGGGCACGGCCATCGGCTCGACGGTCGCCGATTTCAAACTGCCCGATGTCAAAGGCGTCGAACGTCAACTGGCATCGGTGCGCGGCGCGAAAGGCACGGTCTTGATCTTCATCTCGGTGCAATGCCCGGTCTCGAACGCCTACAACGCGCGCATGGAAAAGCTCGCGCAGGACTACAAGGGGCGCGGCATCAACGTCGTCGGCATCAACTCGAACTCGACCGAATCGTCGGACGCGATTGCCGAGCACGCGCTGGAGAAGGGTTTCAGTTTCCCCGTCCTCAAAGACAACGGCAACAAGATTGCCGACCGTCTCGGCGCGCTCGTCACGCCGGAGGCTTACTTCCTCGACGCGAGCAACAAACTGGTCTATCGCGGTCGGATAGACAACTCGCGCAACGGCGACGCCATCACCTCCAACGACCTGCGCGACGCGCTCGACGCCGCGCTCGCCGGTAAGCCCATCGCCAAGACGGAAGCGCGCGCCTTCGGTTGTTCGATCAAGCGGGCCTCTTAAATTATGCAGAGACGCATCCTCTTATTCACGCTCGCGCTCGGCGCAAGTTTAGCTCTGATGTCTTCGGGCGTGCGGGCGCGCGTGTCCTCGCCTGTGCAGGAGACGAAGAACAGCGCGCCGCGCGTCGAACTCAAGGTCGAGACGGCGAAGCCGGAAGCGACGACGATTCGAGAGGTGGACGAAGCGGGCCTCTTGAAACTCTTGCAGCGCGACGGGGCGAACGCGCGCCCGCTGCTCGTCAACTTCTGGGCGACGTGGTGCGACCCGTGCCGCGAAGAGTTTCCCGACCTCGTTAAGATTGACGCGGAGTATCGCGCGCGCGGGCTCGATTTCATCCTCGTCTCGCTCGACGACGCGAGCGAAATCAAACTGGAAGTGCCCGCCTTCATCGAAAAGATGCGCGCCGGGAGCATCCCTTCCTTTCTCCTGAACGCCAAAGACCCCGAAGCCGCCATCAACGGCATAGACAAAAATTGGCGCGGCGAACTCCCCGCCACCTTCCTCTTCAATCGTCAGGGAAAGCTCGCCTTCAATCACAAGGGGCGCATCAAGGCCGGAGAGTTGCGCAAGGCGATTGACAAAGTGTTGAGCGAAAAATGACGTGCGACGCGTCCGCCAGCAGGGCCGCGCATGAACCCGAGACGGCGTCGGGTGACAAGTGACGGGTGACAAGTTAAACTCTTTTTCTTGCTCGTCACTTGTCGCACGTCACCCGTCGCCGTCTTATGCAAATCACACCCGAAGTAATCTCCGCGCACAATCTCACCGCCAACGAATACGCACGCATCGAGGAACTTTTAGGACGCGAGCCGACCTACGTCGAACTCGGCATCTTCTCCGTGATGTGGTCGGAGCATTGTTCCTATAAATCATCGCGCGTCCACTTGAAGCGTCTGCCGACGACCGGCGAGCGCGTGATTGTTCCGCCCGGCGAGAACGCGGGCGTGGTTGATGTCGGCGACGGCTGGTGCGCGGCCTTCAAGGTGGAATCGCATAATCATCCTTCGTTTATCGAACCCTTTCAGGGCGCGGCGACGGGCGTCGGCGGCATCCTGCGCGACATCTTCACGATGGGCGCGCGCCCCGTCGCCGCGATGAACTCTCTGCGCTTCGGCACGCTCGCGCATGCCGCCAATGGGCGACGCAACCGCGCTCTCTTGGCGGGCGTCGTCGCCGGAATCGCGCATTACGGGAACGCTTTCGGCGTGGCGACGGTCGGCGGCGAGGTCGCGTTTGATGACGCTTACGCTCTCAATCCGCTCGTCAACGCCTTTGCGCTCGGACTCGTGCGGCGCGACCAGATATTTTTCGGCAAGGCAGTCGGCGTCGGTAATCCGATTCTCTACGTCGGCGCGAAGACCGGAAGAGACGGCATTCACGGCGCGACGATGGCGTCCGCCGAGTTTGACGAGGAGGCTCTGGAGAAACGCCCGACGGTGCAGGTGGGCGATCCCTTCCTTGAGAAACTGCTGCTCGAAGCCTGCCTCGAAGCGATGCGGAGCGGTGCTGTCGCAGGCATACAGGACATGGGCGCGGCGGGCCTCACCTCGTCTTCGTGTGAGATGGCGGCGCGCGCCGGAACCGGCATCACGATTGATTTAACGAACGTCCCGCAGCGCGAGCGCGACATGACCGCCTACGAAATCATGCTCTCGGAATCGCAGGAGCGGATGCTCATCGTCGCGCACAAGGGGCGCGAGCGGCAGGTGATGGACATCTTCCGCCGTTGGGAACTCGACGCCGTCGTCATCGGACAAGTCACCGACACGGGACGCGTCCAAGTCGTCCATCACGGCGCGACCGTGGCCGAGATTCCGGGCATCTTTCTCACAGACGAAGCCCCGCTCTACGAGCGACCGATGAAGGCCAGAGACGACGTTGCAGAGACACTTGATAAAGAGGCGGTTGCCGTCGGCGGCGGTCTCGACATCATCTCGCCCGCGCCGCCGACCGCGCCCGTCTTTGAAAGTTTACAGTCCGAAGTTGAAAGCACGAATCCAGTCAATCAGCCGGACTCTCAACCCGATCACACGGACGCTTTGCTGCGTCTGCTGTCTGCGCCGAACATCGCTTCGAAGGAGTGGGTTTATACGCAGTACGACCACATGGTGCGGACGAACACGGCGGTGCTGCCCGGTGCGGACGCGGCGGTCGTGCGCATCAAGGAGACGCGGCGCGCGCTGGCGATGTGTCTCGACGGCAACGGTCGTTATTGCGCGGTCAACCCGCGCGAGGGCGCGAAGCTGGTGGTCGCCGAGGCGGCGCGCAACGTCGTCTGCGTCGGCGCGCGACCGCTCGCCATCACGAACTGTCTCAACTTCGCTTCGCCGGAGCGGCCCGAAGTGATGTGGTCTTTCTCCGAGACGATTGACGGCATGGCCGAAGCCTGCCGCGCCTTCCAGACGCCCGTCATCAGCGGCAACGTCTCCTTCTACAACGAGACCGAAGGGCGCGGCATTCACCCGACGCCCGTTATCGGTATGGTCGGCCTCGTCGAAGACGTGCGGCGCATCGTGCAAGCCGGTTTCAAGACGGACGGCGACCTCATCGCGCTCTGCGGCGAGACGCGCGACGGCGACCTCTCCGCCAGCGAATACGCCGCGACCATCGAGGGACGCACCACCGCCGGGATGATTGAACGGGGCCGCGTGCCCGCGATTGACCTCACGCGCGAACTCTCCGTGCAGCGCGCCGTCTTGCGCGCCGCCGAAGAGGGCTTGCTTCGTTCCGCGCACGATTGCTCAGACGGAGGCTTCGCCGTCGCGCTCGCCGAGTCCTGTTTCTCGACGCTCAACCGTCCTGCTGTCGGCGCGGATGTCACCCTCCCCGCCGACACGCTTTCGCCGACGGCGCATCTCTTCGGCGAGACGCCCTCGCGCATCATCATCAGTTTCGCCGACGAGGCGCGCGCGCGTCTCGAAGAGATCGCGGCGCAGGAAGGATGCCCGCTCCGGGTTGTCGGGCGCGCGGGCGGCGACGAACTGCGAATCAACGTCGGCGGCGCGCAGGTCGTCTCCGCCAGCGTCGCCGAACTTGAGACGGCTTGGCGAACCTCGCTCCAAGACAAGCTGCGTGCGGAAGCCATCGCGGCGGCGGCGGAATAAGAAAGGGGAAAAGGGGGAAAGGGATAAGCAAAAGGCTTTCTCTCTTTCCCTTCTCTCTTTTCCCTTTTCCCGTTTAACCTTTTCCCCTTTCCCCTTCTTTTTTTAGTTCGTGAGTTGGCCGTAGAAGACGCGCGTGTCGTATTCGAAAGCGACGCGGCCTTGTTGCTGGTGCGCGTCGAAGATGGCGCGGAGTTCGGCGAGCATCGGCGCGAAGTCGGGATGGCTCGCCTCGGGCACGTAGGAGGAAGAGAGCAGACGCCCGCGCAGGCTCTCGAAGTCGAAGTCCTGACGGTTGTTAAAGACGCGCGTGTGGTACTGGTCATGCCCGAAGAAGCCGGGAATCGTCTCGACGCCGACGCGTTGATTGACGGCTTCGTAATCCGTCCCGTAGCGCAAGAGCAGCCGCTCGTAGGCGACGAGGAAGGGCGTCGTGCTCGTGCGCCGCTCGTTCCAGATGAGGACGACCGCGCCGCCGCGTTTGAGTATGCGCGCAAACTCGCGTCGCGCCTCGTCGTGACGGAACCAATGAAACGCCTGTCCGGCGACGACGATGTCAACGCTTGCGTCGCCGAGCGTCGTCGCCTCCGCGCTCGCCGCGACGCTCCGGAAGCGCGGATAGGCGCGCAGCAAACGCTCGCCCGCCTCGCGCATCTCGCGGTTCGGTTCGACGCCGTAAACCGCGTTGCCGTGCCGCAAGAACAACTCCGACAGAATCCCCGTCCCCGACCCGACATCCGCGACGACCGACTCGCCGACAAGCCCGCATTCCTCCGCGAGCAGGCGGATAATCTCCGGCGGATAGCCGGGACGATATTTGATGTAGTTTTCCACGCGGCTCGAAAAGCGTTCGGTGGGCGAGAGCATCGTTTGTCTCCGTCTCCGGCCTATCAGCGTCGGGCTATCCGTTCGCGGCCCTGTAAAGTTTTCCGGTCGCAAACCACGTCAGGCGAATCTCAACCCGGTTTATCAACGAAAGCCGTAGAGCACTCGTCCGATGTCTCGACAGTTTTCGCGCCGTCTATTTTCTCATAGCTCGCAACAGACGCGTTCATGTATCCTCTCTGCCGTCGCCGACGGGAGATTGAAGCCGTGCATCCTTACGTCATCCATAACGAAAGCCTGCTCGAAGAGACGAAAGTGCGCCTGCCGCCCGTGACGGCGGCGACCCTGCACGGGCGCGGCGTCTTCACCGTCGCGGCGATTCACGGCGGACGCCCGTTTCTCTGGCCGCAACATTGGGCGCGTCTCGCCGAGCACGCCGACCGCGCGGGGGTCGGGCGAAAGGGTTTCGATGAAGCGAGCGTCGGCGCGCTCGTCGCGCGCGTCATTGAAGCGAACAGGGTGGAGACGGGACAGGCGCGCGTGATGCTTCTGGGCCGGAGCGTGCGCGGCGCATGGCGTGCGCGCGGCGGCGCGCAACATCCGACCGACCTCTTGATTATCACAGCCGACGCGCGCAACGTCTCCGGCGCCGGACTCGCCCTCACCGTCTCGCCCTTCCGCATCAACACGCATTCGCCGCTCGCGGGCGTCAAAAGCATCAACTATCTCGAACACACGCTCGCGTGGGAGGAGGCGCGCGCACGCGATTTCGACGAGGCGGTCGTCTTGAACGAGCGCGGCGAGGTCGCTTCGGCCACGACCGCGAATCTCTTCTGGGTGACGCACGGCACGCTCCACACGCCCGCGCTCACGACCGGAGCCGTTGCGGGCGTGACGCGCGCGCGCCTCGTCGAACTCGCGGGCGAGATGGCCTTGCCCTTCGTCGAGAGCGCGAGCGACCTCGCGCACGTCGGCGATGCTGACGAAATCTTTCTCACTTCCTCGACGCTCGGCGTCGCCATCGTCACGAGCTTCGATTTTCACCGCTATACCGTCGCCGCCGGAAGCGTCGCCCTCCGCCTGCGCGAAGCCTTTCGCCAGTTGACGCTTGAGCCCGAATGAGTTTCGCAACTGCGTTTGCAGCAGGCCCGCCGCGCGCTGTTTCATTTGTGCGGGCGGTTCGATGTATATTAGACGCAACCGTTGCCGAGCGAAATTTTTCCTCGCAAATATTTCGACAAATCCGAGCGGGTCGGTTATCTCGTAGGATGAAAGAGAGTCAGGCAGGCGTTGACATCAGCCCGCAACTTCGCCGCATCTTCCAGCGCACGCGCCCTCGATCAGGCCGCGCTCATCAAAAGCGTCGCCGACGGAGACCAACACGCGCTCTCGACGCTCTACGACGCGACCAGTCGCCTGCTCTACGGCCTCGTGCTGCGCATCGTCAGCGACGTGGGCGCAGCCGAGGAGGTGCTGCTCGACGTGTACACGCAGGTCTGGCGGCGCGCGGCGGATTACAACGAAGGGCGCGGCTCGCCGCTCGCGTGGTTGACGACCATCGCGCGCAGCCGGGCCATTGACCGCCTCCGCGCCGGACGCAACGACCAACGCAACGACCCCCTCGACCTGACTGTCCAAACCGCCACGACCGAAAATCTGGAAGAGGCGATGGCCGTGCGCGAGATGCAGACGAAGGTGCGCGCCGCGCTCGCCACGCTCTCCGCCGACCAGCGACAGGTCATCGAGTTGGCCTACTATTCGGGCCTCAGTCATAGCGAGATCGCCGCCGAACTCAAACAACCCCTCGGCACGGTGAAGACGCGCACGCGCCTCGGCATGTTGAAACTGCGCGAAGTCCTGACGGCGACAGGTGGGAACGAGAGATGACACAGAGCAGTACCCCGCACACCACGGAAGAAATCACGGAGCGCGCCGCCCTCTACGCGGTCGGCGGCCTCGGCCCGTCGGAAGCGCGCGACTTTGAAGAGCATCTCGACGCGGGCTGCGCCGAGTGCGTCGCGGAGTTGCGCTCGTTCGACGTGGTCGTCGAACAACTCGCATGGGACGACGTTGGCGTCACGCCTTCGGTTGAAGTGCGCGATAAACTGCTCGCGCGCGTCGCCCTCGAACCGCGAGAGAGCGCGGTGGCGAGCCAGCCGACGGCGGAAGCGTCGCCGACAAACGCGACGACGGCAAACGCAGGTCTGTTCTCCATCCGCGCCGGGGCGCGCCCGTGGGAGGCGACCGAGGACGATGGAGTTTTTTATAAGCAACTCTTCAACGACGAGGCGCACGGCCTTGTGACATCGCTCGTGCGGATGTCGCCGGGCGCGCGCGTGCCGAAGCACCGGCACAAGGGCATCGAGCAATGTCTCGTCCTCGAAGGCGACCTGCGGACGGGCGACGAGGTGATGACCTCCGGCGACTTCATCTGCGCCATGCCCGGAACCGTCCATCAGGAACTCACGACCGAACAGGGAAACCTGCTGCTCATCATCGCGCCCGAAAGCTACGAAGTCCTCCGACCCGTCTCGAACCCTTCCGCGTAAAGCGGTCGCCGCGCTCGGAATGCGGATTTCATCCCGTTTTAGCCGTTTACAAAATGCAGGCGGCGAATCCGTCGGCGATTGACTCGCGCCCCGGCGGCGGCCTCTCCGAAGTGCGCCCGCGTTCGTGTTATAATTGGCGTCTTGAGTTCGACCGAATTTACCGGCACAGCCGATGCTCTCGACTTCTATCAGCAGGAGGATTAACCGACGATGTCAGCCCCGTTCCAACGCGACGTGAGCGTAACCAACAGGTTCGAGGAACTCTTGGGCGCGGATGCGCGCAAGTTGCTTGAACATACGACGCAGACGATTCCGAAAGAGCAGATTGAGATTCCCGGGCCGGATTTCGTTGACCGCGTGTGGTCGGCGTCAGACCGCAACCCGCGCGTGCTGCGCTCCATGCAGACGCTCTTTGATTCGGGACGGCTCGCGGGCACGGGTTATCTCTCGATTCTTCCGGTGGATCAGGGCATCGAGCATTCGGCGGGAGCATCGTTTGCTCCCAACCCGCAATACTTCGACCCGCAAAACATCGTCCGCCTCGCCATCGAGGGCGGCTGCAACGCCGTCGCTTCGACCTTCGGCGTGCTCGGCACGGTCGCGCGCAAGTACGCGCACAAGATTCCCTTCGTCGTCAAAATCAATCACAACGAACTGCTCACCTATCCGAACCGTTTCGATCAGGTGCTTTTCGGCACGGTCGAACAGGCTTACAACATGGGCGCGGTCGCCGTCGGCGCGACCGTCTATTTCGGCTCGGACGAGTCCACGCGGCAGATCACGGAAATCTCCGAAGCCTTCGCCCTCGCGCACGAACTCGGCATGGCGACGATTCTCTGGTGCTATCTGCGCAACCCGAAGTTCAAAGCCTCGGACGGCGACATGCACACCGCCGCCGACCTGACGGGCCAAGCCAATCATCTCGGCGTCACCATTCAGGCCGACATCATCAAACAGAAATTGCCCGAGCGAAACGGCGGCTACAACGCCCTCAATATCGAAAGCTCTTACGGCAAGACGAGCAAGAAAATCTACGAGGAACTGACGAGCGATAATCCGATTGACCTCGTGCGGTATCAGGTGGCGAACTGCTACATGGGCCGCTGCGGGCTGATCAACTCCGGCGGCGAATCCAAAGGACAGAGCGACATGGCCGAGGCCGTCCGCACCGCCGTCATCAACAAACGCGGCGGCGGCATGGGCCTCATCTCCGGTCGCAAAGCCTTCCAGCGCCCGATGGACGAGGGCATCGCGCTCTTGAACGCCATTCAGGACGTGTACCTGAGCACGGAGATAACCGTCGCTTAAATATCTGCTTTGAATTGCACGATGAGAGAGCCGCGCATGAGTTTTCCTGAAAACTCATGCGCGGCTTTTTCCGTGCCTCCAATGCTTACCCGCGCACAATCAACACACGCGCGACAGGAAATCCTTCACTTCATACTGTTATGATTTCGTTGCGATAAACTCGCAATCTCTGTCATCCATAAATTGAAACTGGTTCGCAAAAGTTTGTGCTAGGATGTCAAATCCCGAACGATTGGCATCCGCCGCAATCCGAAGTTGATGCCTGTCCCGTAGGTTTTGATAGGTGTTGACCCGTCTTGCTTCCGACGGGAGGTCAAAAGCGTTTGTCTGCCGGACGCGAATTATCAGATAGTGCCGAAGTAGCTCTGCTGCGCGCCGTCGCGGGTGGTGACGAAAAGGCTTTCGCCTCGCTGTACGATCAATATAGTCCCATCCTTTTCGGCCTGCTCGTTCGTATCTTACATAGCCGCCCCGAGGCGGAAGACGTTTTGCAGGAGGTCTTTCTGCAAGTCTGGCAGCGCGCCGCGAGTTTCGACGAGACGCGCGGGCGGCCCTTCACGTGGCTCGTCACGCTGGCACGCAGCCGGGCGATTGACCGCCTGCGTTCGTCGAATGCGCGCGAGCGTCTGGCGACCGCTTCGGCGCAAGGGCTGACGGAAGATTTCGTAGATACTTCGGCGGAGACTTTTCGCGCCGAGCAGAGTGAGGTCGTGCAACGCGCGCTCGCCGCGATTCCCGAAGAGCAGAGGCGCGCGCTCGCGCTCGCCTACTTCGAGGGATTGTCGCAGACCGAGATTGCCGCGCGCTTGCAGGAACCGCTCGGCACGGTCAAGACGCGGATGCGTTCCGGCATGACGAAGCTGCGCGAACTGCTGCGCGGAAGAGTCGGCGACGTGCTTTCGGGTTTCTGAGCGTGAGGGAAATTTTTAAACGTTAGATGAACCACGAAACTTACAAAGAGATGCTCTCGCTCGACGCGCTCGGCGTGCTCGACGGCGAGGACGCGCGCACGCTCCGCGCGCATCTCGACGCTTGCGCCGAGTGTCGCGCCGAGGCTCACGAACTGCGTCTCACGGCCTCGATGCTCGCGCACACGGTCGCGCCCGTCGCGCCGCCCGAACACCTCCGCGCACGCATTCTGGCGAGCATCGAGACCGACGCCGCGCGCGACATCGCAAACGCGAACGAAACTGCGTCGGCCCGCGCCTCTGAGAAGTCGCGCACGGCGGTTGATTCGCCGGTCGCGGACGCGTCTGCGACAAACGTCCTGCCGTTCGTCAAAGGACAGAACAGGAGCGGTTTCGTCGTCGGCAAACCGGCCTTCGCCTTCGGCGCGATTGCCGCGTCGCTCGCCATCATCGCGCTCTCCGCGACGCTTCTGACCGTCTGGCAGCGCAACAAAGAGATGCGCGCCGAGATGGCGCGTCTCGGTGCGCGCGCCGACCAACTCGCCGCGCGCGCCGACCTCTCCGAACAGCAACTCGCGCGAGCGCGCGAAGAGCGGGAGATGCTGACCGCACCGGGCGCGCGCATCGTCGCGTTGGCCGGAACGAAGGCCGCGCCCGACGCACACGCCACCGTCGCCTTCGACCCGCGCACCGGCAGCGCGATGCTGCTCGCCGCCGACCTGCCGCCCGCGCCCGCAGGCAAGGCTTATCAACTCTGGTTCATCGCCGGAGGACGCGCGCCGATGCCCGGAAAAGTTTTCAACACCGACGCCTCCGGTCGCGGCACGCTGCGCGACCGCGTTCCGGCGGAAGCCACCGCCGCCCCGACCTTCGCCGTCACGCTCGAACCCTCCGGCGGCACGAGCGCGCCCACGAGCGAACCCTATCTCGTCGGCAAAGCCTCTTAACAACGGACGATGGACGACGGACGATAGACGATGGACAAAACATCTCTATCGGACGATGGATGATAAGGGGGAACTGTTTGGCTATGGTCTATCGTCCATCGTCTATCGTCCGTTCTTGTCCAACGTCTGTCGTCTATCGTTCGAGCGTTTGCGGAGAGCGCGCGCCGGGGCAGCGGAATCGGGTGAAAGTATTATAAGATAGACGCCGCGCCGCGAGCGGGCGCAGATTCCAGAGAGCGAGGAACAAAAGCGAAGTGCCCGAGAACAAGGAAACAGACAATCAGGCGGTGTCGAATAAAATCTCCGACCAGACCGGACAGTTCGACACGCGCTTTCTGCTTTGGCGCACCTTCTGCGCCGACAACAACGTCCCCGTCGAAACCCTGCCGAGCGAACTCACCGGCGACGCAAAAGACAACTGGGAAAAACTCAAAAATCAAGAACTCCACAAGCCGACGGAAAAGAAGTGACGACTGATAAGTGACGAGTGACCAGCCGGAAAAAGTGACGAGATAAAGCTATATTCAGCTTTTCTCTCATCTTCCTTCAATAATAACTCCTTCTCTTGCTCGTCACTTGTCACTCGTCAGTTGTCACTGTTTTTAAAAGAATTTTCCTATCTGATAGACGCCCGTGAGAAACGGGTTGGTGCGGCGTTCGTGGCCGATGGTGGTTTCGGGGCCGTGACCGGAATAGACCACAACGTCGTCGCCGAGCGGCGCGATCTTATTCAGAAGCGAATCCATCAACTGCTCGCTTGAGCCGCCCGGCAAATCCGTCCTCCCGATTGAACCCGCGAACAGGCAGTCGCCGACGAAAACTTTCCGCTCGTGTGCCTCGAACAATACGACGTGGCCCGGCGTGTGGCCGGGGCAATGAATGACGCGGAAGGCGAGCGTCCCGACTTCGTAAAGCTCGCCTTCAGTCCAAAACCTTTCAACCGGCGGCGGCGTCTCATACTGGAAGCCGAGCCTGCTCCATTGCCCGCGCGGGATGTTGATCCACGCGGGCTGTTCGGCGAGCGCGTTGTAGATGAACTCGTCGGCTTCGTGCAGGATGATTTCGGCCTCCGGCCTCAACCTCTTGAGCGACGCGACGCCGCCCACGTGATCCATGTGCGCGTGCGTCAGCGCGATGGCCTGCAACTCCAGCCCGTCTTCCTCGATAGCCGCGTTGATACTCTCCGAGTCGTCGCCGGGGTCTATGCAGATGGCCCGCCGCGTCTGCTCGCAAGCCAGAATGCGCGTGTGCTGTTGGAAGGCTGTGAGCGTCAGTTGTTTGATAATCATCGGTGTGTAACTTTCATCTTTCGGCGTTCGGCTTCAGGCAAAAACTTTGTCCGCAAGCCTGTGCTTCTCGGTCATGGCTTGGCAAGCTGATTGCTGAACGCTATCAGAGTATAATTAGCTCAAGACTCTTTCGCCACCCGCGCGAGTTTTCGAGAAAGGGGTTGTGTAAATTATGCCGATGAGCACGAAGGCGGCATCGCTCGCCGAAATTTTAGACAAGATGACGGTTGAAGGCGCGCCCGAACTGACCGAGCATCTGGAGGGCACGCGCGACCTGCGCTGCTACGCCTGCGGGCATCGCTGTTTGATTAGAGAAGGCAAGCGCGGCATCTGCAAAGTGCGCTTCAACGAGGGGGGACACTTACGCGCGCCCTCAGGCTACGTCGCCGCGCTCGCCTGCGACCCGACCGAGAAGAAACCCTTCTTCCACGCCCTGCCCGGTTCCGACACGCTGACCTTCGGCATGCTCGGCTGCGACCTCCATTGCGGCTACTGCCAGAACTGGCTGACCTCGCAAACGCTGCGCGACGATGCGGCGGGCGTCGCGCCGCGCATCGTGTCGAGCGAACGTCTCGTCACGCTCGCCAAGTCGTGCGGCGCGTCCTTGGTCGGCACGAGCTACAACGAGCCGCTGATTACCGCCGAGTGGGCCATCGAAGTCTTCAGGCAGGCGAAGCCCGAAGGCTTCAAGACCGCCTTCATCTCGAACGGCAACGCGACGCCGCAGGTGCTCGACTACATCCGCCCCTTCACGGACTGCTACAAGATTGATTTGAAGTCCATGAGCGACCGCAACTATCGCCAACTCGGCGGCGTCGTGGACAACATCCTCGACACCGTCAAGATGGTGCACGAGCGCGGCTTCTGGATGGAGATCGTCACGCTCGTCATCCCCGGCTTCAACGATTCGCCTGACGAACTCCGCCGCGCCGCCGACTTCATCGCCTCCGTCTCGCCCGACATCCCGTGGCACGTCACGGCCTTCCATCAAGACTACAACATGACCGGGAACGCCAACACCACCCCCGAACAACTCGTCCGCGCCTGCGAGACGGGCCGCGCCGCCGGTCTCCGCTACATCTACGCCGGAAACCTCCCCGGCCACGTCGGTCGCTGGGAGAACACCTACTGCCCCACCTGCGACGAGCTATTGATTGAACGCTCCGGTTATCATATTAAACAGCAGAAGGTCGGGCGCGACGGCAAGTGCCCGAAGTGCGCGACGACGATTCCGGGCGTGTGGTCTTAAATCAAGCGACGGGGGAACAAATATATGGCGGGGGCTATGGCGAGAGCCGCACAGGCCAACTGCAAGGCCAAGAACGCGCGCAAGTTAATCATGGGGCGCAATAAGCCGCGCCCCGTCTGCGGGTGTCCGGCGGGTTATATTAAAAATTACAGCAAAAAATTTCCTTTGAGATTTAGATACGGGACGCCGCGTAAGCTTCGCAAGCGACCGTTGAAGGAGCGAAACCGGCTGGCACGTTTCGTCAGAAGAAGCTATCCGAACGGGGCGCGCGTCCTCGAAACAAACCCGAAACGGAGGCGGAAAAATAAGTACAAAATCAGCGAAAGCTTTCCCTTCAACCGCAACCTTCCACAGGACTATCCGCCTGCGGGCGCGCCGCCGCCCACCGACCCGCGTCCTTATCTCTACGATGGACAGGGCGGCATCCGCGGCGTCGTGCGCAGCACGTCCGTCAAGATCAACTTCGGTCAGAAGATGACCATTAACGGCAAAGTGTGTGTCTATGCTTTCGGCCTCAGCTACCGCAGCTACGAGGGCACGCCGCCGCAGCCGACCGGAGATTTCAAGCCCGGCTCCGGCTGGATCGAGTTGGCCGCCATCAGAGAGAGATACCGCGAAGTGCCGGAAGGCCCCGCCAGTATGCCTGCCGTCAATAACCCGCCGCCGAAGAATAGTCGGGCAACTTATCAGGCGTGTCCGGTTGGCGAAGACCCCGCCAACAAGCGCTCGACCGACAAGATTAGAAATCTCAAGGTAGTGCCCTGTTATAACCCGAAGGTGGATCAAACTAACATGGCCGTCGAAGATTATCTTCCGCGCACGCCCGACGAGCATAGTCCTGCCGGTTACGTCAATATCGTCTCCGCTCTGCCCGGCATGGGAGGCGTTTCTACCAACACCGTTCCGGTCGGAACAACCTTCTATAGATTACATCCGAAGATCAATCCTAAACCCGTCAAGATACGCGTCTATGGAGTCGGGCACGGCGCTCCGGCGGACGACTCGATGAATTGGGTTTACGGCTTCGTCATCGTGCCGAACGGAGAGTCTCCCCCGCGCAACCGGCGCTACGGCTGGATTGCGAAAAACTCTCTGACGTGCCAAAGCTCGACGCCGTTTATGCCGTCTTCGTCAATCAGTTGATTCGCCGCTTTTTGCGGCTCTCGCCGTCCGGGGAGACGACATGAGGATACGTCCGGAGCAGCTAGAGGCTTTTCAGAGACGAGCGGACGCGGACTTCGTCGCGCGAATGGCGAAGTATCTTCTGAGCGAATACAGCGATGTCGGCGTGGAATTTCCCCGCTACTCGTCTCCGTTGGGAGAAGTTCCCGTAGAAGTTTTAGAGGAGATGATTCACAACGGAATCGCCCGCGCACGCCGCTATCAGGTCACTTGGGAATCTACCCTCACCTCGTTCGTCTCGATAATGTTTGTCGTCGCTCCCAACTTCGACGAGCATCCGCTCATCCGCAGAGTCTTGAACGATAACAATATCTCTCCCGACCTGCGCGTGGACATGCTGTTTGAGCGTACGGAGGAAGAAAATTGGGACGAGGCCGAAGCACAGTACGATCCTCAAACTTGGGGTGTGAATCCGGAGCCGCCGCCGGAGGACGAAGGATAATCTGACGAACAAGACGCGTCCGCCGCGCAGCCGCAACGCTTTGACGGTTAGGCCGTCGGCGCAGGCGATGCTCATTCGCGGGTTTGGGAAAGAGACGATAAAGGGCGAAGCGATTATCTCGCTTCGCCCTTTCGGTTTGACGGTGTTTGAGGTGCGTTCTACTTCTCTTCCTTTTCCTTCGGCTTCGGGAGCGTGCGCATGAAGGTGCGGACGGCGGGGCCTTCTTTGACGGTGTAGTCGGAGGGGACTTCAAAGAGCGTGCGCGCGGGTTCGCTGCGGTTGATGTTGGTCAGGCGGTAGGTGGTTTCGCCGAAGCGCGGGTCGGTGTGTTTGGTCATCACGACGACTTGGAGTTCGGGCGAATACCAGCGTTCGGAGACGACGTTGATGGGCTGTTCGTTGCCGATCTCGCCCGCCGGAATCGTCAGCGTGCTGCGCGTGCCTTCGGCCCTGACGCCCTCGATCTGGCGCTCGCCGAGCGACTCTTTCTGCACGTTCTCGCTCTTGCTTGAGTAGTGGAAGGTTTGACCGATACCGCCCGGCAAGGGAGGCGGCGGCGGCGCAGAGACGTGCACTCCTGCCGACCCGTGCGGCGGCGGCGCGGGAACCGCCACGACGAAATCATCGTCCCTGTCTCTGACCTTGACGCGCTTTCTCGGCGGCAAGCCGATGACGGTTGCGCCTTCGCCGGGCCCGCCGCCGACGGTGGTCAAAGACAGTTTGCGGGCCGTGCGGCTGCGCGGGTCGAGGACGTAGTTGACGCCAGCGACCGGGTCGTTGATGAAGAAGGTTTGCGGCGGGTCGCCTGCGGCGGCGAACGGGCCGATGGAACCGAGTGTCTGGTCGCGGCGCGTGCGTCCGTCGCCGTCACGATAGACGCTCGCGGATGTTTTCTTGACGATGCGATTGCCGTCGCCGAGCACCTGCACGATCTCCGTCACGGCCTCCGCCGAATAGGGCGCGCCCTTGACGACCTTGCCGTTGAAACTCATCTCCAACGAAAGGAACTCAAATGTTCTGTCCGAACGCTCGCGTACCGGCCCCTCCACGATGCCCTCGGCGGGATCATTGGAAACCATCACGCGCTCCTGTTCGATAACCTCGACGCGGCGCATCTGTTCCGCCTTCGAGGGCGTTTTCGTCTGCTGCTGCTGCGCGAGCACGCCGACGCTGTTTGACAACAGCGACAGCGTCATGCCGAGCGTCCTTATCCAGACTCTACGAGTTTTCATAATGTCCTCTCTTTCAACAATGTTCACGTTTAAGAATGACGAAGCAATCAAACGCTTTTCGGATTTAACTTAAGAACAAGCGAGGTCAAGTCGGCGCGCGCGTTCAACGCACGAAGCGGACGGCGCGCGCCACGCCGTCGTCGCCGAGCAGAACGTCAGCCTTGACGCGCCCGCCCGTGCGCTCGACGTTCACCGGCAGCCCGAACGAGACGAGCGCCGAGCGCGGCAACTCGACGCGGACGACGTGCCCGCCGTCTGTCGCCGTCAACTCGCTCGCGCCCGCCAGCGGAAAGAAGTCGGTCGTGATCTCAGCCTCGCCCTGATTCAAGGAAGCGTCCGCGCCCTGCGCCGCGCCGCGCCGCGAGTCGTAACGCGCGTTGCTATAGCCGACGCCCCCGCGCATCGCGCGCGCGTTCGCACGCATTGACTCCGGCGCGTTCTGCCGCCTCCCGGTCGCCGTGTTGATTGATGCAAGAGCGGCGGCGGGCCGCGAAACTGTGTCGCGCGATTCACGGGCCTGAGAGTTCAAGTCCGGCGAGTTTGCGGACGCGAGCGCGTCGCCATTCTCCGGCGCGGGCGTTGCGGGCGCGTCGCTCCGCGTCTGCTGCGCCGCGTTGATCGCGGCTGCGTCAACGCTCGTGCGCGCCGTCTCCCGCGTCTGCTCTCCGACGTTGCCTCCGGCGAGCATCCATGCGAGACCGGCGACGCAGAAGATAAGGACGGCGGCGGCGGCGGCGCGGAGACCGGTGCGCGGGAAGCGAAGCGTGCTGCCCCTTTGCATCTCGTTCAAAGAGCGCGCGTTGTTTGCGCTTGCTTCGCGCGTGAACGAAGCGGGGAGGACATTAGCCGCACGCTGCGCGTCGTTCTCTGAAGCGACATGCGGCGCGTTTGTTTGCGCGGCGTGCATCTCTGTTTGGACGGCGCGGCGCGCGCGGAAGGCGGCGACCAGCGCGGACTCGACGCGCGCGGGTGCGTTTTCGTTTTCGGCAGATCGGGCGACGGCGCGCAGGCCGCCGTCGAGCGCGCGCTCGACGGCGAGCCGCGCTCTACATCTCGCGCAGGAGTCCGCATGCGCGAGACCGGCTTCGCGCGTCGCGGCGTCCATCAGGAGTCCGCGCGCCAGTTCGGGAACGTTGGTTTCAAAATTCTGACAGTTCATGCGAAGCACCTCGCCGTGCGAAAACTATCCGTCGTCGTCGTCGCTTCTTTGACCTCAGCCGTCGCGCGCAACTTCTCGATCAACATCGCCCGTGCACGATGCAGGCGCGAGCGCACCGTCCCGACCGCGCAACCCGACACCGCCGCCGCTTCCGCGTAGCTCAACTCCTGCAACTCGCAGAGCGCGACCACCTCTCTGTAATGCGCGGGCAGCGCGAGCACCGCCTGACGCACCCGCTCAATCGTCTCGCCGCGCGTCAGGTCGCCGAGCACATCGCAGTCGGCGATGAGCGCGTCGGGCGTCGCAGACGGTTGCGCGTCGTCCGCGTCGTCGTGCATCGGGACGTATGCGCGGTCGCGCGCGAGCACGCGCAGGACTTGATTGCGGGCGATGCCGTAGAGATACGCGGCGAGCGAACCGCGCGACGGGTCGAAGTGGCACGCGTCCTGCATCAAGGCCATGAAGACCTCCTGCGTCACGTCTTCGGCGATGGCCGTCGAGCCGCACATCTGCAACGCGAACCGGTAGACGCCGCCCTGCCTGCGCCGGTAGAGCGCGACAAACGCATCCTCATCTCCGGCCCGCATGAGCCGCAACAAATCCAAATCGCTTGGGGGGTTCGACAACGCCATCTGTTATCCGTTCGCGCTCGTCGGTGTTCGGTCATAAGTGATTCGCACGACGGACGCGAAAAGTTCCAAGAATTAACAGACGGACGAAAAAGCGGCCAATTTCAAATAAAAGGGGAAATGGGGAAAAGGTTAAAGGGGTAAAGGGATAGGGAAAGGGTAAAAGGTCAAAAGGTCAAAAGGGGAAATGGCGAACGTGTCAGAAGCATTTCTTTCCCCTTTACCCATTTCCCCTTTTAACCTTTGACGCCTTTCTTATCCGTCAGTCTTTCGTCGTCGGCTTACCGTCGAGGCGCGTGGGGAGGTCGGCGGCGACGTAGGCCATGACGGCCATCGTGGCGACGCAGAGGGCGAGTTCTTTGGGGTCAACTTTGTCGAGCGTGTCGGCGGGCGTGTGATGGATGTCGAAGTAGTGTGTGCCGTCAACGTCGAGGCCCATGCCGACGACGCCTTCGCGCATGATGGGGCCGATGTCGGCTCCGCCGCCGTCCGCCCCGATCTGGTCTGCGCCGATGCCGCTCAGGAGTTTGGCAATCTCGCGCAGGTTGACGCGCGCAAGAGGCGGCGCGTCCTTATCCAGACCGAAGCCGCGCGGGCGAAACACTCCCTCGTCGGATTCGATAGCCAGCACGTGCTTCGCTGCGTCGGCCTTGTAGGCATCGCGGTAGGCGTTGCCGCCGCGCAGACCGTTCTCTTCGTTGGTGAAGAGGACGACGCGAATCGTGCGGCGCGGGCGGAGTTTGAGTTGCTTGAGCAGCCGCACGGCTTCCCACGCGACGAGACAGCCGCCGCCGTCGACGTGCGCGCCCGCGCCGACATCCCAAGAGTCGAGATGACCGCTGATGAGGACGACCTCCTCCGCACGGTCGCGCCCGCGCAGTTCGGCAATCACGTTGGCCGACTCGGCGTCCGGCAGAAACTTCGCTTCCATCTTCAAGCGCAGGCGGATGCGCTCGCCGCGCGCCTGCATCCGCGCGAGCGTCTCTGCATCTTCGACGGTCAAAGCGGCTGAAGGGATTTTCGGTTGGTCGTCGGCGTAGCGGAGCGCGCCCGTGTGCGGCGTCGAGAGGCTGACCGGCCCGACCGAGCGGACGAGCGCGGCGACCGCGCCGTACTTCGCCGCGCGCGATGCGCCGCCGCCGCGATACGCGACGGTCGCGCCGTAGGTCGTGAACGGCACGTTATAGACGACGATCTTGCCGCGCACTTTTTCGCCGAGGGCTTCGAGTTCGTCGTAGTTGCGGACGACGACCGCGTCGGCGGTGATGCCTTCGGGCGGTGTCGCAACGCTGTTGCCTAAACCGAGCATCACGAGCGGGCGCGCGACGGGCTCCAACAACTCCGCGCTCTCCGCGCCGCGCACCCAATGCGGAACCAGAACCTTCTCCGCGCGCACTCTATCCAGACCGTCGCGCCGCATCTCCTCGACCGCCCACTTGACCGCCGCTTCGAGTTGCGGCGAACCGCTCAGGCGATGGCCGATGCGGTCTGTCAGATACGCGAGACGACGATAGGCCGTGTCGTCCGTCAGCGCCGCGCCGATGATGCGCGCCGCTTCGTCTCGATAGGGACTCGCGTCAACCGTCGGAGCGGGCGGAGGTGCGACGACGACCGGCGTCGGCGTCGCGGTCTGCGCGAAGGAAAGAGTGGCCGACGAGACGAGCGCGCAGACGAGTACCAGCGTGAACAATTGACGCACGAATAAAAAGCCTCCTGAAAAAGATGTTGGATGCCGGAGGTTAGATGTTAGAGAAAGACAGATTGCTTTGACCTAACATCTGGCATCCGACATCCGTCTTTAAAAATCCGTCTTTAAAAATTTGAAGAGCTGCGCACGTCGCCCTCTTCCGTCCCGTAGACGGGGGCGTATTCGCCGGTCTCTTCGGCCATCTTCAGGGTCTGTTTGAGTTCGGCCAGTTCGCGCGCGACCGCTTGGAATTCCTCTTCGCCGAACGACTCATATTCGCCCGCGATGGCGAGCGCGGCGTCAATGCGTGCGGCGGCTTTGTCCAAAGCCTGAACCTTGATGCGTCCCGTCTCGACGCCCTCGACCAACTTGTCGCGCGCGGCCTTGAAGTTGGCCTCCTGCTCGCAGATCAAGACCATGTCGGAGCCCGCTTCGATAGCGCGCAAAGAGGCTTCCGCGACCGAGAGCGTCTGCACGACCGCGCCCATCTCCATGTCGTCGGTGATGACGAGCCCGTCGAACTTCAAGACCTGCCGGAGCAGGCGCATGACGACGTTGCCGCTGATGGTGGCCGGAAGTTGATGCAACTCGGCGAGCGACGGCAGTTCGGCGGTGCGGCGAAAGAGTTCCTGCAAAAATTCCGACACGTCGGGGAAGGCCGCGTGGCTCACCATCACGGAATGCAGACGCTCGCCCGGACGGTGAAACATCAAGTCCATGAAGGGCATCAGGTCGTGTTCGAGAATCTCTTCCCACGTGTGCGTGACGACGGGCAGACGCCTGTGCGAGTCAACGCTTGAGCCGCCGAGACCGGGGAAATGTTTGCCGCAGCCGATGATGCGCCCGCGTTGCAGCCCGTCGAGATACGCGCCCGCCAGACGCGAGACGATGCCCGGTTGATAACCGAAGGTTCTGCCGCGCAGACCGTTGTCGTGATTGTCGCCGCCGAGATCGAGCACGGGCGCGAAGTTCATGTTGAAGCCGAGCAGGCGCAGAGCGCGCGCCGTCAGTTCGCCGAACTTCTGCGAGAGGTCGGAGCGTCCGGCGTTGCGGATAGATTTCGCAGAGGGCATCGGCTCGCAGATGTCGCGGAAGCGGTCAACGAGGCCGCCCTCCTGATCAACTCCGATGATGACCTTGCGCCCGACGGCGTCGCGAATCTGCGCGTTCAGCAGAGCGACCTGCGCCGCCGTCTCGACGTTGCGACCGAACAGGATCACGCCGCCCGGTTGCACTTCGCCGAGCATCTTGCGCGTGTGCGGGTCGAGCTTTTTCACCGGCAGACCGATGAACAAAAGCCGTCCGGCCTTCTGCGCGAGCGTCTCTTTATTACTCTCTTCGTTTCTCTCTTCGTCCACTTTTTTCGACACCATTTATCTCTAACCAACTTCCCGCTGCACGACCCGCACACCCGCGCACATCTCACGCGCCCGCGCCGTAACCGTGACACCCGTTCGACGCGCGCCGCCTATCTTTCGTTGTCGCAGGGGAACTCGCGCGCGATTATAACACCGACGCGCGCGAGCAAATAGGAGAGAGCCTGATTTCCTGAAGCGCCACAGCCGCCCGAATCCAGCTTAGCCCCTCGCCGCGCCAGCGCGCAAGCTTTGTTATAATCACGCAAGAAATTCAAAGGAAAGGGTAGACGGGGAAATGGAGAAAGGGTCAAAAGGAGAAAGCGATTGCCTTTAACCGTTTCCCCGTTTACCCATTCGACCTTTCCCTTCGGTTCTTTTGGTCTTGTTTAGTTGAATGATGCGAGAGGTTTTGCAGGAGACAGGGGAGCGTGCGCGTCTTCGTTCGGCGAGGATCAGGGAGCGTGCGCGCGCGTTGGGTTTCGAGGGGGTGGGCATCGTCGCCGCCGTGCCGCTCGAAGCGGAAGGGGCGCGTTTGGAGGAGTGGCTGCGGCGCGGGTTTCAGGGCGAGATGGGTTGGATGGAGCGCGACACGGCGCGGCGCACAGACCCGCGTCAACTGATGCCGGAGGCGCGCTCGGTCGTCGCCGTCGCGCTCAACTACTACACACAGCACGAACACTCCGGGGACTGTTCGACCGGCAAAATCTCGCGCTACGCTTGGGGCGACGATTATCACGATATCGTCGGCGACAAACTCCGCGCGCTGCTCGCTTGGATTCGTGAAGAGTGGCCGGAAGCGGAAGGCCGGGTCTGCGTAGACGCGCAGCCCACGATGGACAAGGCATGGGCCGTGCGCGCCGGACTCGGCTGGATCGGTAAGCACACCAACCTGATTACGCGCGAACAGGGTTCGTGGGTCTTTCTCGGCGAACTGCTGCTCAACCTCGAACTCGAATACGACACGCACCGGATAGACGACCATTGTGGGACGTGCACGCTCTGTCTCGACGCCTGCCCGACCGGGGCCATCGTCGAGCCTTACGTCGTCGAATCCAACAAGTGCATCTCCTACGCGACCATCGAACTGCGCCGGGAGCATCTGCCCGAAGGGGTCGCCCCGCATCTCGAAGGCTGGCTCTACGGCTGCGACATTTGTCAGGACATCTGCCCCTGGAACCGTTTCGAGAAGCCGACCGGCGAGCCGCGCTTCGCGCCGCGCCCCGGAAGCGTCAACGCTAGTCTCGAAGGTATTCTTCAACTCACGCCCGACACCTACGCCGCGCGCTTCCGCCGCAGCCCCATCAAGCGCGCCAAGCTCTCCGGCCTCCAACGCAACGCCCGCGCGCTGCTCCTCAACGCCCGCGCCGGAGATGCCGCGCCCGAATAACTATTGTGTGAAAGTATGCGGAGGACTATACTTCGATCCGCGTCAGTCCTCGCTAGAGCGAGTTCCCCGCCCCGTATGGTTCTCTACAAGTTGGAGGTTTGCGATGAAGAGTTATCGTGCAAACTCGTTTGCCGCCCGCGCCGCTGCGCAGGCGACCGCCGCGCTCGTCTTCCTTTTCGCCGCCGTCGTCTCCGCGAGCGCACAGGGCGCGACGCCGAGGCTCTCGTCGGCATCGGCCACCAGCGAAGCCCGCGCGCGCGCCGTGATTGACCGCAATCAACGACAGCGCGAGTGGAACCTGCGACATCTCGGCGACCCCGTCATCGTCTCCGAAGATGACAAGCGACTGGCGGCGCGGCAGCAGCAGTTGCTTATCCAACAGATTTCCAAAGACTACCGCGTCATCCAAGAACTCAACAACGCGATGCACACGGCGACGACGGCACGCGACGACGCCGCCTTCGACCTCAAACAGATTGCCCGCCACACGGGAGAGATCAACCGCCGCGCCTCGCGCCTCAAGAAGTATCTCGCGCTCCCGCATCTCGACGCCAACGGCGACGGCGGCGGCTCTTACATCTCGCCCGCCGCTCACGAAACCAAGCGTTGGCTCGCGCTGCTCGACACGCGGATCGCGAGTTTCGTCGCCAACCCGTTCTTCAAAAATCCGAACGTCGTGGACGCCGAACTCTCGACCAAGGCCAGCCGCGACCTCAGAGACATTATCCAACTCAGCAACAGCATCAAGAAGAACGCCGAGCGACTACACAAGACGGCCCCCTGACGTCTCTTCAACATCTCCGAACACGAACCTTCCTCGCTCCCCGCGCGCGACTCTCCCTGCGTCTCACCTCCGTTCTTGATGTTTATATAGCAACCCCTTCATCAACCTTCGCCGCCGTCGTGCCCCGCGCGCGCTTCCCGCATCAAATGTAAGAACATGCTCATCTTCGTCGTTCCTGCGGTCGTTTGGAAGGCGGCGCGCGGGCGGCGTATGATAGTCTATCGAATGACAAGCGAAACTGTTTCCCGAGGCTAAAAGATTTAATTGACGCGAGTGCTCACAGATTCATACGGGCGTGCGATACGCGACCTCCGCGTGTCCGTCACCGACAGGTGCAACTTCCGCTGCTTCTATTGCCTGCCGCACGGCGAACCGCCCGCCGCCCCCAAAGAGCAGATGCTCACTTATGAGGAGATAGAGTACGTCGCGGAAATCTTCGTCGCGCTCGGCATCGAGAAGATACGCCTGACGGGCGGCGAACCGCTCCTGCGCCGCGACATCGAAACCCTCGTCCGCAAGCTGGCGCGCATCGGCGGCCTCCAAGACTTGGCCCTCACGACCAACGCCTTCAATCTTTCGGCGCGCGCCGCAGAGTTGAAGGACGCCGGACTCGACCGCATCACCATCAGCCTCGACAGTCTCCGGCGCGACGTGTTCAAACGGATGACCGGCGTTGACGTTCTAGAGAACGTGCTCGAAGGAATGCACGCGGCGCGTCGAGTCGGCCTGACGCCCATCAAGGTCAACGCCGTCATCGTGCGCGGCCACAACGAGACGGAGATTGCAGACCTCGCCGCCTTCGCGCGCGAGCACGACCTCTCGATGCGCTACATCGAATACATGCCGCTCGATTCCGGCCACGAGTGGTCGCACGAGTCGGTCGTCTCGGGGCGCGAGATCCGCGCGGCCATCGAAGAACGTTTCCCGCTCGTCGCCGTCCGCACGGCGCGCGGCTCGGAGACCGCTTCGCGCTTTCGTTTCGCCGACGGCGCACCCGGCGAAATCGGTATCATCGCGCCCGTCACCGAACCCTTCTGCGGCGCGTGCTCCCGCATCCGTCTCACCGCCGACGGCCAGATTCGCACCTGTCTCTTCTCCAAAACGGAACACTCGCTGCGCGATGTCGTGCGCGGCGGCGCGACGCGCGCGCAGATCATGGACTACATCGAAAGCGTCGTCTTGAAGAAAGAGCCGCGCCACTACATCAACGAACGCGTCTTCGTCCAACCCGCCCGCACGATGAGCCTCATCGGAGGTTAGAGCGGACGGAGTCTCCGGGTTGATTCGGTTTCAGTTTGACAGCAGAGCAATTTTACGGGGGAGCCGCATGTTTTGACGGACGCGGCTGAGAGTCCCAAGTTGTTGGGAGACCCTTTGAACCTGATGCGGTTAGTACCGCCGAAGGGAGACAACGAGAGGCCGTTCCGTCCCTTCCCGTGTGATGGAACGGTCTCTTATTTTGGTCAGCCGAAGGCTCGACCGGAGAGTGAACACGAATGAGCACAACTGAGAAGAACGAGCGTCGCAGCGACGAAGTGCGGCTGCCGAATTCGCGCCGGGTTTACGTCGAGAGCACGCGCGCGCCGTCGGTGCGCGTGCCGTTTCGGGAAGTCGCTCTGACGCCGACGCGCCAGATGAACAATCAACTCGAAGAGAACGACGCCGTGCGCGTCTATGACACGAGCGGCCCGTGGGGCGACCCCGACGCGGCGTGCGACGTGCGCGACGGGCTGCCCGCGCTGCGCCGCGAGTGGATTCTGGCGCGCGGCGACGTTGAAGAATACGCGGGGCGCGAGGTCAAACCGGAGGACGACGGTTATCTGACGGCGGGCGCAGCCGAGTATGCGACGACGAAGCAGAAGGGACGGCTCGAACCGTTTCCCGGCCTGCGCCGCGCCCCCTTGCGCGCGCGTGCGGGCGCG
>DATLMV010000204.1:0-20097 GCA_035537095.1 Pyrinomonadaceae bacterium | reverse complement strand
ATTGACGAACACAAAAATAGGCTTCGCTCCCTTCTTTTTTAAACTCCGTCATCGTTTGCGTGCGCGCTGTCGCCGTCTCGATTTGAGAGGGCGCGGCGGTAAGCGTCGCGGAAGGATTGGATGATGGTGAAGGCGGCGGTTTGTCTTGAGAGTGTCGCCATCTGTTGAAAATCTGGGCGATTTTCGGCGTCGGCGGGCGCGTAGAGCAAGGTCTGGTTGATGCGCTTCTTGCCGAACTTGCGTGCGTAGAGATAGCGCCAGCGTTCGCGCCGGAGCAGATAGGCGACGAAGTAGAGCGCGTCGGTCGGGATTTTGAAATCTTTCTTCGGGCGCAGGATGGCGACCTTGTAGAAGGCGTAGAAGGGAAACTCCTGCACGAAGGCGGAGCATGTGCTGCCGTCGGTGGCGACGGTGATCGCGGGCGGTTCGTAGAGCGTCCGCGCCTGTCGCCATGCCGTGACGCCGTTCATAAATTCGCTCGTCGAGACGAAGGGCACGGGGCCGTCTTCGAGGTCTTCAATCTCGTCTTTGCCGCCGAGATGCGCGTCGAAGTGGTCGGAGACGCGGAAGGGCGCGAGCGTTATCCCTGCGAGCGAGACGCGGGGCGCGGCGGCGAAAACGTCGGGCGCAGGTTGCGTGCCCGCGTGTCGGTCGTCAACCTTTGCGGGCGGGAGCAGCCTGTGGCCGTGGCGGACGTAGAAGGCGGCCTGCTCGCGGATGCTCTCTTCAAAACCACGGACGAAACTCTCGTCCGTGTGCGGGGCGTTGGCGATGAAGGCTTCGGGCGACCATTCTTCGGAGGCGTCGGTGAGTTCCGCGTGCGCGCAGAGTTCGGGCATCTCGGTCTGGCGCGCGTAGGCTTCGAGCATCTGGTCGAGTTGCGCGCCCGCGCGCGGGAGTCGCGTGTTCTTTTTGAGCTTGTAGCCGTCGTTCCAAATCTTGCAGAAGAAGACGCGGCGACGTTCGTGCGCGACGCCCCTGCGCAGGACGATGACGGCGGTGTTGAAGGAGGCATAGGGGCTGAAGAGGTCGGGCGGCAGCGTGGCGACGAACAGCAGGGAGTTCTCGCGCAGGATGCGCGCGTGCCAGTCCTGCGTCCGCACGAGCAGCGAATAGGGGACGACCGCCGCGAGCATCCCTCCGTGCCTGAGGCTTCGGAGCGCGCGGTCGAGAAAGGCCGTGGGCGGCGCGTCTGTCTTCTTATGCGGGAAGGGCGGGTTGAGGAGCGCGCAGTCTATCTCGACGGGCGGATAGTCGGGCCGCGCGAAGCAGTCGGCACGGACAATACTAGCGCCCGCGCCGCCGCGCAGAATCATGTTGACGACGCAGAGCGCGGCGGTCGAGGCTTCCGACTCCATCCCGTAGAGATTGCCCGCCGCCTGTCGAAGCATCTCTGCCGACGCGCCGCCGTCCTGCCGCTCCGACATCCGTCCGAGCGCGCCGACGAGAAAACCGCCCGTGCCGCACGCCGGGTCGAAGACGCGCGTCTGCGGCGTGAGGGGGACGAGGCGACACATGAAGGAGATGATGTGTCGCGGCGTGAAGTATTGACCGATAGTGTTTGCGCCCGTGTAGCGATAGAAGGTTTCGTAGAGTTGTCCGAGATAGTCGTGCTCGCGGGTGAAGGAACGGATGTGCAGGCGTTCGAGGATGGCGATGATCTCCCACGCGCGCGCGGCGAGCGATTCATTATCTTCTTCGACTCTGAGACTCTGCGCCAACTCCGCGCGTCCGGCTTCAAGGAGCGCGCGCGCGACGTTCGCGTTGACCTCCTTGAGCACGACCGTCGGCGCGGTCGCAACCTCGCCGCGCCAGAGTGCGAGCAGGAAGGCGGCGGCGCAGACGGGGCGAAACTCGTCCTTGATTTTGCACTCGCGCAAAATCTCGTTGAGCCGGTTGGCCTCGGCGGCGAGCACGCTCTCGGAAGCTCTGACAGCCTCGCGCTCTTGAGTTGCGGGCGGACGTTTCGACGCCAACTGTGAATCGTCTCCTTCCGGTTTCGACAAGGCTCCGGCGGGATTGAAATTGCGCCCGTGATTATTGACTATTCCCGTCGGCGCTTCAATTTCCGTGTCGCGCATGTTAGCGTGTCGAGTATCAGTTCGATAATCTCTCAAATCATCTGCAAGGAATCATAATGACCACGAGCGGCATCGTCAGACGCGTTCGCTTAGGCGACGAGGTGCAGACATATTGCGGGCGTTGCAAAGAGGAACGGACGCATCAGGCGGTGGCTTTAAACTCACAGGGCGGCGTCGAACGCGTCATCTGCCGCACCTGCCACGGCAATCATCTCTACCGCGAACGGAACGCGAGCGTAAAGAAAGACGCGACCGAGAAGACCGCCAGAACTACGACGACGAGAACGCCGCGCCGACGCGCCGACGCGCCGCCGACATTCTCCGACGCCCCGCGTCATCCCTACTCGCCGCGCGAATCCTACACGAAGGGCCAGTTGATTCTGCACACGAAGTTCGGCGTCGGCGAAGTGGTCGAAGTGCGCGACGGAAAGATAGACGTGCGCTTCACCGACGAACGCCGCACGCTCCTGCACGCGGGCTAAACTCCAAGCACGCCCGCCAAAATTTGACGAACCGAAGCAGGCTCGCAAAACTTTAAGAAGCTGTTTCGAAAATAGGTTTTTTTGTCCCGTAGGGACTATTGACAGTAGCCCGGCGATTCATCGCCGGGAATCGAGCAATCATGTTACCAGTCCCGTAGGGACGGCTGAATGCTTCCCTCAGCCTCAAAAAACTTTCAGAAGTCCCTGTCGGGACTCTTAAAACTGCTTCTAACGAACAGCACCGGCCCGCCAAAAGTTCAGTTTGTCGCCGCCGCGAGTTGAGTTTGTCGCGACCGCCGAACGGAAAGCGGCCCCCTGACGTGGATATAGAAATATTCTCATCCACGTCCGGGGGCCGCTTTTTTTCGCGGCTCTGTGATTCATTCCGGTCGCGTTTTGCGCGTTAAGACAATGGAAGGGCGAAAACGTCTTCCGCCCTTCGGGTGAGATTGAGAAACGCGAGATTCAGACAGGAGTTGAAATCATGGACACGCAGAACCGGAACACAGCCGCCGCGCCCGCCGCGCAGCCCCTACAGGCCGAAGCCTTTCTGACGCAGATGGCCTTCGGCGCGATGATGACGCAAGCCCTCTACGTCGCCGCCAAATTAGGCATCGCCGATTTACTTTCGGCCAAGCCTCTACCAGTTAGCGAACTCGCCGCGCGCACGGAGACGCACGAGCGTTCGCTCTATCGAGTGCTGCGGAGTCTGGCGAGCGTCGGCGTCTTCGAGGAGACAGACCCGCAGGTCTTCGCGCTCACGCCGCTGGCCGAACCCTTGCGCTCGGACGCGCCCAACTCGATGCGCGGCGGCCTGATTTTTATGGGCGAGCAATGGCATTGGAGCGTCTGGGGCGAGATGATGCACAGCGTCCGGACGGGCCGCCCCGCGTGGGGACACGTGCACGGCGCGGAGGTCTTTGAATACTTCACCGCCAACCCGCCGCAGGCGGAAATCTTCAACCGCGCGATGACGGACATGTCCGCCGCCATCGCTCCCGTCATCGTCGAGGCTTACGACTTCGACGGCACGGGGACGCTCGCCGACATCGCGGGCGGCCACGGCTACCTGCTCGCGCAGGTCTTGAAGGCGCACCCGCAGATGCGCGGGATTCTGTTCGACATGCCGCCGGTCGTCGCCGGAGCCGACGCGCTGTTAGAGCGCGAGGGCGTCTGCGCGCGCGTCGAGCGGGTGGCCGGAGACTTCTTCGCCGCCGTCCCGCGCGGCGCGGACGCATACATGATGAAGCACATCATCCATGACTGGGACGACGAACGCTCCATCACCATTCTCCGCAACATCAACTCGGCGATGAACGCCGACAGCCGCGTGCTCATCATCGAAACGGTCGTCCCCGAAGGCAACGAGCCGCACTACAGCAAACTGCTCGACCTCGAAATGCTCGCCTCGCCCGGCGGCGCGGAACGCACCGCCGCCGAATACCGCGAACTGCTCGCCGCCGCCGGTCTGCGTCTCGCGCGCATCGTCCCGACCCGTTCGCCCTTCAGCATCGTCGAGGCCGTCAGGGCTTAAACAGGGAACGTGCATTCTGCCGCCGCCTTGGGCGAGGACGGGCGGCAGAGAAGGGGCGCGAGAGAATCGTATGGATTTCTCTTGCGCCCCTTTGGTGTCCGCTTGCGGGTTGCGGCGGCGTCTCGAATTGACGCGGGCGTCAGACGTTGACGGCCTTCATCGCGGCTTCGGGGTAGCGCGTTCCGGCGGCGACGCCGTTGGGCGCACTCTCCTCGATGCGCTGGAGGTCTGCGGGCGTCAGTTCCACGTCGAGCGCGGCGATGTTCTCTTCCAGATACTTGCGTCGCTTCGTGCCGGGAATCGGCACGATGTCTCCGCCCCGCGCGAGCACCCACGCGAGCCCGACCTGCGCGGGCGTGCAGCCCTTCTCGCGCGCGAGCGTTTCGATGTGGTGGACGAGTTCGAGATTCTTGCGGAAGTTATCGCCCTGAAAGCGCGGGGCGTTGCGCCGGTAGTCGTCCGCCGGTAGGTCGTCGAGACTCTGAAAACGTCCGGTGAGAAAACCGCGACCGAGCGGGCTATAGGCGACGAAGCCTATCCGGAGTTCACGACACACGTCGAGGATGCCGTCTTCGGGGTCGCGGCTCCACAGCGAATACTCGGTTTGCAGCGCGGCAATCGGGTGCGTCGCCTGCGCGCGCCTGATGGTTTCGATGCCCGCCTCCGACAGCCCCAGATAACGCACCTTCCCCGCTTCGACCAGACGCGACATCGCGCCGACCGTCTCCTCAATCGGCGTGTTCGGGTCAACGCGGTGCTGGTAATAGAGGTCTATCGTCTCCACACCGAGACGGCGCAACGACGCATCGCACGAAGCGGCGACGTATTCGGGCGTGCCGCTGATGCCGAGAAAACTCCCGTCCTCGCCGCGCATGTTGCCGAACTTCGTCGCCAGCACGACCTCTTCGCGTCGCCCACGGATAGCGCGGCCCACCAGTTCTTCGTTCGTGAAAGGCCCGTACATGTCGGCGGTGTCGAGGAAGTTGACGCCCAGATCGAGCGCGCGATGAATCGTGGCGACGGATTCCTGCTCGTCGCGCCCCGCGTAGAACTCCGACATCCCCATGCACCCCAACCCCTCCGCCGAAACCTTGAGGCCGCTCGCTCCCAACTCTCTTGTCTGCATAATCTCTCCCTTTCTTTAGTCCGCAATCGGTCTGTTATTTGCGAAGTATAAGAGATAAATGTGTGGAAAGTGAGCGCAATCCGACACGCGTTTCGAGAGATTTACGGCGGGGTATGAAGACAGAACTTGATAACGTTCAAGCGCAGACAAGCGCGCGGTCTGCCCGCGACTTGTCTACGACGCGCTTAACTTGCGGGAACGCTCCCGACTTCAGGAAACGCTATTAACTTGAGGAAACGATATTATCTGTCGTCGCGGTCGCCGCGTCGGGCGTCGTGTTGGGCGACTTTGGCGTCGAAGAGTTGTTGCTGTTCGGCGTTGAGGAGGGCGCGGATGCGCGTGCGCGAGTTCTGGCGCAGGGCGTCGTAGCGCGGGCGCACTTCGGCGCGCAACGCACGGTATTCGTTGCGCGTCTGGTCGAGGATGGCGCGTATCTCGGTTGCCTGTTGCTCGCTCAGGTTGAGGTCGCGCTTCATGCTCTCGAAGATGTCCTGCTTGCCGCCGCCGCCGCGCCGACCGCCGCGCCCCTCATGCCGGTCGCCTGTGGAGCGCAAACGATACGCGCTATCCAGAGCCGCGCCGGTCACGCAGCCGAGCACGAAGACGCCGAGCACCACCAGCCAGATTTTGAGTCGGGTCGAGCCGCGCGCGGGAGTCATCTCGAACCCTCCCTCTCGTCCTCGTTGAGAATGGTCGCCAGCACTTCGTCGCTGGAGAGCGGTTGGCGGTCGGCGAAGACGACGTGCTCGATTCCGGCGTCGCGCGTGCCGAGCAGCGCCTCGTCGCTCAGGACTGCGGGCGCCGGCGTCGTTCCCGCACCGGCAGACCAGAAAAGGATGAAAGAGAAGACGGCGGCCAGAGCCATCGCCGGGGCCGAACGCCAGACGACGCTCAGGAGCGCGAGCCAACTCTCGCCCTCTTCGCGCCGCGCGCGTTCTGCGGCAATCCGCGCGCGCACGCGCGCATAGAGAAAGGGCGAGGCAGCGACGGCTTCCGCTTCCGCGTCGTTCGACGCCGAGCGCACGACGATCTCGCGCCCGAGGCGTTCGAACCGTTCTTCCGCGCTGCTATCTCTCTTTGTGCCTCTCATCGGTTTTCACCTGCTCTCTGCCTTCAGATAAAACTTCGGGCTTCATAAATTAAAACGTCCGCCGCTAACGGGCGGTTACAGGAATCTCCCGAGCACGCGCCGGAGCGCGGCCCGCGCGCGATGTGCACGCACTTTGACCTTCGAGAGCGACCACTTGAACGCCTCGGCAATCTCCGAGACCGACATCTCCTCGACATCCAGCATGACGAGCACCAGACGGTCTTCGGGGCTCAGGCGCGCCAGCAGTTTTCCGGCGAGATCGCGCGCGACCGTGGCGTCTTCGATGCGCGCTCCCGCGCTCTCGTCGTGCAGCCGCTCGCGCAGCCACGCGTTCTCCTCCTCGGAGACGTTGCTCAGCGTGCTCTCGGGCCGTCGTTTGAGACGGCGCAGTTCGTCGTAGCACGCGTTGAAGGCGATGCGCGCGAGCCACGCGGCGAACGACGCCTCCTGTTGATTGGAAAAATCGTTGATCGCGAAGAAGGCTTTGGTGAAACTCTCCTGCACGACCTCTTCGATCTGTTCGCGCTGGCGAAAGAAGCGGCCCGCGATGGAGGCGACGCGGCGACGGTGGCGATTGAAGAGTTCCTCGAACGCTTCCTCGTCGCCCGCGCGGACGCGCGCGACGAGTTCAACGTCCGGCGGTTCGGCGACGGCGTGCGCGGCGAGCGCAGGGGCGACGGCGTCGGCGTTATCTGTCATCTCGTCCAGGAGTTGATTAACCGCCGCCGCGCTGCGTCGCATCTCCCGCACAGGATTCAAAAGCGTGTATTCTCTATCTATCCGAACGAAAAATAAAGCGGCAGCCCTTCCGTTCGAGAAAGGGCTGCCCTTGTTTCCGGCGTCGTCCGCTGGCTGGCGGACGACTCCCGCATCCCGCTCGCCGTCTTTCAACGGCGATAATACCTGCGGTCGTTGCGGTTGCGTATCTTGTAGGTGTAGAGCGCCGAGCCGCCCGCGCCGAGCAGCGCGCCGATGATCGCGCCCTTCTTGCCGCCGGTGATGCCACCGAGGGCCGCGCCCGCGCCCGTGCCCGCCGCGACCGTTACCTTGTCGCGGTGTCTATCCCAGAAAGAACGCCCCTGATTACGCCGGTCATAATAGACCCGGCGCTGGCTGTCGTATCTGCGCGACTGCACGTCGCGTCTCGCGTAGTAGCCTCTGCGAGAGGTCTGCGCGAGCGTCGGGAGCGCGGCCCCCGCGAGCAGCACGAGACACATGACGGCTACAAAAACTCTCTTCATACTTCACCCCCTCCTTGTACTTGCTGACGCGTCCTCTCCGAATTAACGGTAGATTCTGCGACCGTTCGGCAGAATGGTGACGAGCCTGCCGTCGCGCGTGCGATAGGTGCGCGCGCGCCCATAGGTTTGCGGGTACGTCTGACGGCTGCGCGAACTGCGGATGACGCGCCTGCCGTTCGGCAAGACGACGACGCTGCGCCCGTGTCGGCCCTGATAGACGGTGCGCCCGTTCGTTCTTTGAATGACGCGCCTGCCGTTCGGATAGACCGTGACTGTTCTGCCGTCGCGCGTCCGGTAAGTGGTCTGCGCCGCCGCCGTCGCCGAGAGGCCGACCACCAGCGCGCACAGCAAAAGAATTGCCCTGACTCTGCTTTTCATTGTTACCCTCCGTAGAAATTGAAAATGTCGAGGGGAGAGAACAAGTGTGTCTGTCGGGGAGACTCTGCGAGAAACCTAAACCCTTGAACTGGAGCGGGGAGGACGTTGCGGCGTCTCGCTCGTCCGAGCGCCTTCCGCGTTGTCCGTGAAACGAAAGCGGAAGCGAAACGAAAACGGAAACGCGCGCCGCGAACGAACGCGCGCCTCCGTCACTTGGACTACTGTTCCTGCGTATCCAACTGGCGACGCGTGCGTCGCTCCTGCCGCCTCTGTTCACGCTGCTGGCGGTCGGCGGCGAGTTGCGCTTTCTGCTCGGCGGTCAGCACGTTATACATCTCGTGCATCATCCGCGCGTGCGCGACTTCGCGTTCGACCTGTTGGGCGGCGCGAGCCTGTGCGGCGGCGCGGACGGCTGACTCGTTGAACGTGCCGCCATTGAAGGCGTCGAATCCGCCGCGACCTTCGCGACGCTCGCCGCGCTTCTGCTGGCGTTGCGCTTTCGCGCTCTCGTGGTAGCGCGTGGCGATCTGTTCCATCTGCGCTTTCTGCGCGTCGGTCAGGTTGAGTTTCTCGGCGAAGTGGCCGCCGAAGCCGCCGCGCATCCCGCCGCGACGCCCTTTGCCCTCTCCATGCTGCCCGTGACGCCCGCCGCGCTCCTGCCCGTCTTGCCCCGACGCCTGCTGCGCGAATCCGACGATTCCCGTCAGCATCAACGTTCCGGCCAGAGCCAGCCCGCCCATGATTTTCTTTGAACCTTTGAGTTGCATCTGTTTTTTTATCTCCAAAAGATGTTGAGTTCCAAAATCAGCCGCCCCGGACGCCGGAGAGAAACACGCCTCGGATTCGACCATTCACTATGCAAGACGAGACGCCGCACGCGACGGTTACATGTTTTTCGATTCACACGATAGACAGATAAAAAAAGGTAAAAAGGGTAAAGGTAAAAAGGGTAAAGGGCAAAAGTTGAAGGCAAAGGGCAAAAGTAACCGGGACTCTAATCAGTCTCTACTTCTCCCTTTACCCCTTTTACCTTTTGACCTTTGCCTTATTTTCAGTCTTGGACGAGTGCGAGGCGGAAGCCCATGAGCGACCATTCGGCTTCGCCCTCGACCTCGTTGATGTGGGAGAAATCGCGCGGGGCGTGAGAGCCGACGGCGTAGCAGGTGGCGTTGCCGTTCGCGTCGCGGTAGAAGCCGAGTTCGAGTGTCTCCGTCTCGCTCCATTCGGGATGGAAAATCGTGCCGACGAGATTGAAGACGGCGGGCGGGCAGACGGTCGCGCGAAAGCCTGCGGGCATCAACGAGCGCGCGCGCCAGTCTTCGTTGACGACGCGGAGGAATTCGCGGAGCGAGAGATAGTTGTGCGCGTAGCGCGTGCCGTTCATCATCCCGGCGCGGCCCATGTAGGGGGCGAAGGGGTCGGCGGAGGGGTCGTGCCCGTAGAAGCTGCCGTAGAACTGGCGGTTGCCCGGAAGATAGCGCGGCTTCTGCGTCGTCTCCACGCCGACGATGCGACCCTGATGTCGCCGGTGTCCCTCGACGATGCGCTCGCGATAACTCGGCCCGTGCTCGTGCGGGCGTTGGAAATCGCGCGGGGCGGACGGGTAGAGCCGCGCCATGTAAGCGTCGTCGAGCGGGACGGCGTCAGCCGAAGGTATCGCGTGCCACTCGATATTGAAATGTTCCAACCCTGCGGCGACCTCCGGCGATAGCTCGAACCGCGTCGCTTCAGTCGCAAGCATTTGCGCCCCGTCGCGCGCGCCGAAGAACTCGCGCAGGCGTCCCGCTCTTTCCTCTATCCGTTCATTCATATAAACTTTCCCCTTCCCCCTGTGACATATTCGACACTCTAATACATTTAATCGCAAGTTTCCTGTGATGATAGGCAGCGAGACGGCGAATAGATTCATCTGCATTATCAACAACTGCCGCTCGATTGTGACGCGCCGCTCATAAAATTTCTGTAACCGAAGGAAGCGGCGGGGCGTATTCAAATAAATAAGGGTCAAAAGTAAAAAGGTAAAAAAGGCTGTCTATGTTTTCTTTAAATCTCCCCCGTTGGAACGCCCGCACCGCCGCGCTCGCCTCGCTTGCGCTCTCGGTTGCATTCTTTGGCGCGGCCTGCGGGAGAACCGAATCGAGGGCCGACGCGAAGGAGAACTCGCGTCGGGAGGCGGGCGCGGAAGCGGGTAGGGACGCGGGCGCAGGTGGGACAGCTAACGCTGCCGCCGTAGTCGTCGTGACGACGGCGCAGGCCGCCGCGCGCGAAGTGCCTTCCTACATACAGGCGACGGGCAGTCTGGTCGCCGAGGAGACTTCGGACGTGGCCTCGCAAGCCTCCGGTCAGGTGGTGGCGACTCCCGTGGGCGTCGGCGCGTTCGTCCGGCAGGGCGACGTGCTCGCGCGCCTCAACGATAGAGACGCGCGCCTTCGTCTGCAACAGGCGCAGGCCGGAGTCAGTCAGGCGGTGGCGGGCGTCAGGCAAGCAGAGGCGCGTCTGGGCCTGCGTCCCGGCGGCAACTTCGACGCCGTGACGATTCCCGAAGTCCGCGCCGCCAACTCAAGCCTCGAACAGGCACAGGCGGAACTGCGGCTCGCCGAAGCCAACGAGAAACGCTACCGCGAACTGGTCGAGACGGGCGACGTGGCCGTCAGCGTCTACGACCAGTACCGCACGCAGCGCGACACGGCGCGCGCACGCGTCAACGCCGCACGCCAGCAACTCGAAGCCGCCGCCAACACCGCGCGCCAGAGCAATCAGGCGATACTGACGGCGCAGTCGGCGGTCGAGTCGGCGCGCGCGCAGGTCTCCATCGCGCAGAAGGCCGTCGCCGACGCCATTATCCGCGCGCCCTACGGCGGCTACGTCAGCAACCGTCCCATCGCCGTCGGCGAATACGTCACTCCGTCTTCCATCATCGCGACCGTGCTGCGCACCAACCCGCTCAAGTTGCAGTTGCAGGTGGCGGAGGCGGAAGTCCCATTCATCACGGCGGGGATGGGCGTCTCGCTCGAAGTTGACGCGCACCGCGAACGTAAATTCGCCGGACGCGTCACCGCAGTCAATCCGGCGATTGACCCCGTGTCGCGCGCGGCGACGATTGAAGCCGCCATCGAGAACAGCGACAACGCGCTCCGCTCCGGCATGTTCGCCACCGCGCGCATCGTCCGGCAGGGCGGCAGCCGCGCCGTCTATGTCCCGCGCTCCGCCGTCTTCTCCGACCAGAACACGCAGTCCTACCGCGTCTTCGTTATCCAGAACGAGACGGCGAAATTGCGCGTCGTGCAGATCGGTCAAGCGGAAGGCGACATGATGCAGATTATCTCCGGCGTGCAGCCCGACGAGATTGTCGCCACCAGCAACCTTCAACAACTCTACGAAGGCGCGCGTGTCAGGCAATAAATAAGTCGAAAGTCCAATGTCCAAAGTCGGACTCAGGACTGCGACTTCGGGCTTGCGACTTTGGACTTGTGACTTTGGACTTTCGACTAGGGTTTCGTTATGCAGAAACTTGCTGAAATTTGCGTGCGGCGTCCGGTCTTTGCGACCGTCATCGTGCTGATTCTGACGGTGGTCGGCGGCTTCTCTTTCTTCACGCTCGGCGTTGACCGCTTCCCGAAGATTGACATCCCGACCGTCTCGGTGCAGACCACCAATCCGGGCGCTGCGCCGCAGGAGATCGAGACCGAAATCACGGACATCATCGAGGGCGTCGTCAACACCGTGCCGGGAATTGACGAGATGCGCTCGTCGTCCGCGCAGGGACGCTCGAACGTCACCATCAATTTCAATCTCGAAAAAGACCCCGACCTCGCCACGCAGGAGGTGCGCGATAAGGTCAGCACGATCATCAATCGTCTGCCGGAGACGGCCGACCCGCCCATCGTCCGCAAGTCCGACCCCGACTCGCAGCCCGTCCTCGTCTATGCCATCAGCGCGCCGCGCTCGTCCATCGAACTGACCGACCTCGTTCAGAAACAGATTCAGGAGCGCATCGAATCGGCGGACGGCGTCGGCGAAGTGGTCGTCTTCGGCGGACGACAGCGCGAGATTAAAATCTACGTCGAACCCGACCGCCTGCGCGCCTTCAATCTCTCGGTCACGGAAGTCTCCAACGCCCTGCGCGCGCAGAATCTCGAACTCCCCGGCGGGCGACTCGACGAAGGCGCGCGCACCGTCACGCTGCGGACGCTCTCGCGCGTCACCCGCGTCGAAGATTTCAACGACATCGTCATCACGACGCGCAACGGTTATCCGGTGAAAATCCGCGACGTGGGACGCGTCGAAGACAGCGGCGTTGACCCGCAGTCGGCGGCCTCTCTGAACGGCGTGCCGTCGGTGTCGCTCGGCATCCGCAAGCAGTCGGGCGCGAACACCATCGCCGTCATCAAGGGCGTCAAGCAGCGCATGGCGGAGATTCTGCCGCTCCTGCCGAAAGACCTCAACGTCGTCGTCACGCGCGACCAGTCCGAGTTTATCGAAACCTCCCTGCACGCCATCGAAGAACACTTGGTCGTCGGCGGTCTGCTCGCCGCGCTGATCGTCTTCCTCTTCCTCTGGAACTTCCGCTCGACCATCATCGCCGCGCTCGCCATCCCGACCTCGATCATCGCCGCCTTCGCGCTCATCGCCGCGCTCGGCTACTCGCTCAACCAGATGACGATGCTCGCTCTGACGCTGATGGTCGGCATCGTGATTGACGACGCCATCGTCGTCCTTGAGAACATCTACCGGTTCGTCGAAGAGAAGGGGATGCACCCGTATCAGGCGGCAATTGAGGGGACGCGCGAAATCGGTCTCGCCGTGATGGCGACGACGCTCAGTTTGCTCGCCGTCTTTATCCCCGTCGGTTTCATGACGGGCATCGTCGGTCGCTTCATGTCTTCGTTCGGCTTGACCTCAGCCGCCGCGATTGCCGTCTCGCTCATCGTCTCCTTCACGCTGACGCCGATGCTCGCCGCGCGCTGGATCAAACCGCCGAAGGAATCGGTCACGCCCGAAGGTCTGCCCGTCGCGCTCGGCGGCGACGGCGGCGCGGACGGCGACGGCGACGGGCTGCATGCGCGTCAAGAGGAAACGAGCGTCGAGAAACACGCGACCCGCTCTGACGAGAAGCACGCGACGACATCGAAGGGCGGGCGTTTCTATCGCCCGATTGACGCCGCGTATATGTGGATGCTGCGTCTCTCGATGGCGCATCGTTGGGTCATCGTCATCATCTGTGTGGCGGTCGTCATCTCCATCTGGCCGCTCTACAAATACGTCGGCTACAACTTCCTGCCGGACGAAGACGAGTCGGCTTTTCAAGTCTCCCTGCGCGCGCCGCAGGGCACGAGCCTTCCGGCGACGCAGTCAATTCTCGAACGCGTCGCGCGCGACGTGCGCGACCAGATTCCGGGCGTCGAGAGCACGCTCGTCAACGCGGGCGGGTTCGGCGGCGGCGGTTCACCGAATCAAGGCTCGGTGCAGGTCAAGCTGCGTCCGGTCGGCGACCGGAAGTCTTCGCAGGCCGACCTGATTCAGCAGACGCGCGACATGATTCGCAAGCGGAAGTATCCGAAGGAGTATGTCATCGGCGCGTCGGGCGGTTCGTCCATCGGCGCGAGCCTCGGGCAGGGGCGCGGCGGCTCGTCGCTCGGCCTGTTCATCAGCGGCCCCGACATCGCCAAACTCGACGAGTATTCGAACAAGCTCGTCGAGCGCATCAAGAAGGATGAGAACTTCCGCGACGCCGACCGCTCGCTTCAACTGAGCAGCCCGGAAGTCCGCATCATCATTGACCGCCAGCGCGCCGCCGATCTCGGCGTCAAGGCGGGCGACGTGGCGCAGGCGCTCAACACGCTCGCCGCCGGAGCGCGCGTGACGACCTACAGCGAAGGCTCCGACCAGTATGACGTGGTGGTGCGCGCGGGCGAGGAGTTCCGGCGGACGCGCGAGAGTTTGCGCGCGTTCACGGTCGCGTCGGCCAACGGCGGCACGGTTGACTTGGAGAAACTCGTGCGGCTCGAAGAGGGCGAGAGTCCTGCTTCGATTGACCGCCTGAACCGTCAGCGACAGGTGACGATCTCCGCGAGTCTCGCGCCGAACGGTTCGGAGGCCGACGGGCTGGCCGCCGTCCAACGCTACGCGGATGAGTTGAACATGGAGGCGGGCTATCGCACGGGCGTCACGGGACAGTCCAAAGAGTTGCAGCGTGCGAACCAGTCGTTCATGCTGGCGTTCCTTCTGTCGTTCGTCTTCATGTACCTGATTCTGGCCGCGCAGTTCGAGTCGTTCATTCATCCGGTCACGATTTTGTTGACGCTGCCGCTCTCGATACCGTTTGCGCTCCTGTCAACTCTCATCGCCGGACAGCGTCTCAACATCTTCTCCGCGCTCGGTATCCTGCTCCTGTTCGGCATCGTCAAGAAGAACGCGATTTTGCAGATTGACCACACCAACGAACTGCGCGCGCACGGCATGGAACGCTACAGCGCGATTCTCCAAGCCAACCGCGACCGCCTGCGCCCGATTCTGATGACGACCATTGCGCTCGTTGCCGGAATGATTCCGCTCGTCGTCGGCAGCGGCGCGGGCGCGGCGACGAACCGTTCCATCGGCGTGCTCGTCGTCGGCGGGCAGACGCTCTGCTTGCTCCTGACGCTCTTGGCCGTGCCGGTCTTCTATTCGCTTTTTGAAGACGCGAAGGATTCGCGCGTGTGGTCTTACGTGGGCGCGGGCTTCGGCAATTTCAAGGGGGGCGCGGGCCGCCGTCTCTCAGAGGCTTACGCGGGAGTGACGGGCATCTTCGCGCGCAGAACAAAGGTCGTCCGCCCCGTCTCCGGCGCGACCGTAAAGGACAGGTATGTTGACCAAGCTTCAGGTGATTAACAGCGCGCGGAGTCTGCGCCGCAAGACAGGCGCGACGGGTTTACGTTCGACGGCGGTCGCCTTCGTGCTCGCGGCGTCGCCGTTCGCCGCGCTCGCGCAAGGTTGGTCGGGGCGTCTGCCCGCGCCCGCGCAGACGACGCAGAGCGCGCAGCAACAACAGACACAGTCGCCGCCCGCCGGTTCGTCCACGCAGGGACGGACGCAACAGCGGCCCGGCTCGCCGCCGCCCTCGACGACGCAACTGCCGCCCAACTCCTCGTCCGCGCCCGTGCGCCCCGAGAACGAGGCGCAGCAGAGCACGCAGCCGCAGACCGGCCCCGAGCAGGAGCGCCAGCAGACGACGCCCAACACGCAGGGGCCGCGCCCGCCTTCGCCGCAGGTGCAGCCCTCCACGCAGCAGACCGCGCCCGGACAGTCGCCGCAAACCGCGACGCCCGCCGGAAACGCCGCGCCGCAGGGCACGACGACAACGACAACCACCGGCACGACCGGCGCGGGCGGCGTGCAACAAATTCCGGGACAGAACGTCGGCACGTCGGGCGTTGCGCCCGCCGAACTCCCGACCGACCCGCCGCCCATCGCGCCCAACTTCGAGGCCCCGGCGCGTCCTCTGCCGAGCGCGGAGCGCGTCGGCGTTGACATCACCAATCAGACGCCGCTCACCTTGAACGAAGCGATTGCGCTCGCGCTCGCCAACAACAACGACATAGACGGCTCGCGCATTGACGTGCAGATTGCCGAATATAATCTGACGGCGGCGCGCGGCATCTACGACCCCGTCTTTTCGTCCGAGAGTTATTACGAAAGCCGCGTCACGCCGACCAGTTCGACGCTCGGCGGCGCGCAGAACGGCTCCGTCAAGCAGACGGACTTCACCGGCGCGGCGCGCGTCGGCGGTTACTCGCCCTTCGCGGGCGGCGCGTATCAACTCGATTTTTCTTCGACGCGCCTGACGACCAACAACCAGAACGTCACGCTCAACCCGCAGTTCCCGACCGCGCTCACCGCGACCTACACGCAACCGCTCTGGCGCGGCCTGCGCTTCGACAACAATCGCCGACAGATCGAGATTGCCAAGAAGAATCTCTCGCTGACGGACGCGCAGTTTCGCCAGCGCGCCATCGAAGTCATCTCGCAGGTCGAGCAGTCCTACTGGGATTTGGCCTTCGCGCTCCGCAATTTGCAGGTGCAGATTGACGCCGTCAAGCAAGCCCGCGTGCAGGTCGAGAGCAACCAGCGACTCGTCAGAAGCGGCGTGCTTGCGCCGATTGACATCGTCGCCGCCAACACGCAGGTCTCAACCTTCGAGCAGAACGTCTACACCGCGCAGGAGGACGTGACGCGCGCCGAGAACACGCTCAAGACGCTGATTCTGCCCGACCGCTCCGCCGCCATGTGGTCGCGCCCGCTGACGCCCGTCACGCCCGTTAACCTCGAAGCGCCGCGCGTCGCGCTAGAAGTGGCCGTCAGCGCCGCGATCAACAACCGTCCGGAGCTTGCGCAACTGCAAACGAGTTCCGAAATCAACCAGATAGACACGCGTTTCTTCCGCGACCAGACGAAGCCGCAGATTGACCTCGTCGGCACGTATACCTCCGTCGGTCTCTCCGGCATCCCCGCCGAATCAACCGGCGGGACGACGGGCGGGGGCGCGAACGCCGCGCTCCGCACGCGCGTCAACGAACTCTCGGTGATCGCCGGACTGCCCCCGCTCGACACGACCACCGGCGGCGGCACGGTGACGCCGAATCTCATCGGCGGTTATCCGAAGTCGCTCTCGAACCTGCTCGGGCAGGACTACCCGACCTACCGCGTCGGCGTGCGCGTTGCGATTCCGTTTCGCAATCGCACGGCGCAAGCGAATCTCGGTCGCTCGCTCGCCGAGGGCGGTCGTATCCAGAATCAACGCGCGCAGGCCGAACAGATTATCGAGGCCGACGTGCGCAATTCGTCGCAAGCCTTGCGTTCAGCCGAAGCGCGTCTCGCGTCGGCGGCAGCCGCGCGTTCCTCCGCAGAGCAGCAGTACGAGAGCGAGCAGCGACAGTTCCGCGCGGGCACGACCACACTTTTTCTCGTCCTCCAACGGCAGACCGAACTGCTCGCCGCGCGCGGGCGCGAACTGCAAGCGCAGACCGACCTCAACAAAGCCATCGCCACCTTCCAACGCGCCACCGGCAACACGCTCGCGGCCAACAACGTCGCCGTCAGAACCGACACGCCCACGCGCGAACTCGAAATGCGTCCCGCGCCCTCGACGGCTGACACGGTCACGTCGCTCTTCGCGCCGACGCCGAGAGCGGAAGCAAACACATCGGGAGCCAGCACGGCCAGCGAGACGACAGGTGTCAGACCGGATGACAAGTGAGCGCGCGCCGCTGCGGCTGTCCGCGCCGTCGAGGAGGCGGCGTGCAAAGGCGTGCGCTTTCGTCTTGACGACTGCGCTCGCCGTCTCCGCCGCGTGCACAACGACGACGACCGTCGAGCGTAGCGATGGCGAGGCGCGCGGTCTTGTGATCGTCAATGCACCTGCGACGGGCGAGATTCGTCGCGTGCTCGTGCGCGAGGGGATGTCGGTCGGCGAAGGCACGCCGGTCGTCGAGATTGCCGTCCCCGTCGAGGGGTCGCCGCCGGGCACGCCCGCCGCGCAGGAAGACCCGCAGGCCCGCGCGCGCGTGCGGATTCAGGCGGCGCAGGGCGAGATCGAAGCGGCGCGTGCCGAGGTGGTGCGAACCGAGGTCGAGGTGCAACGCCTGACGGCGCTCGTCTCGACGGGCGGCGCGACGCAGGCGCAGTTGGACGGCGCGCGCGCTGAATACGAACGCGCGCAACAGCGTTTCCAACGCGCGCAGGGCGCATCGCAGAACGCACAATCCGGCCTCGTCGCGGCCCGCCAGCAACCACCGCCGCCGCCCGCCAACCCCGCACGCGCCGCCGCGCCTTCAGAACAGCTTGTCATGGCGCTCACCACCTCCGCCGGAACCGTGAGCGCAATCAACGCGCGCGTCGGCCAGCGCGTCACCGCCGGTCAACCCTTAGCGACGCTGCGCGCGGGCGAGCGTTGAAGCGAAGCACGTGATGCACACCGAAGCCTTCGACACCGGCGCAGAAGCCTTCAACATCGGCCCGCGCGAGCAGCGCAAGCGTCGTCTGCTCGGCATCGTCGCGCTGACGGTCGGCGTCGCGGCGGCCTTCGTCCTCGTCATCTATCAAGCGCCGCGCTGGTCGCGTCTCGTCATCTTCTTTCCGGTCTGGCTGGCCGGGCTCGGACTCCTGCAAGCGCGCGAGCGAACCTGCATCGCCCACGCCGCACGCGGCACGCGCAACATGGACGCCTGCGAGGAGACGATTGAAGAGGATTCGCTGAACGCACGCCTGCGCGCCAAAGCCCGGCTGATTAACCGCCGCGCCCTCGTCACCGCCCTCGCCATCACGATTCTCGCGCTCGTGTTTCCTCGTTGAAATCGCACGCGCCGCCCGCTCGCTCCAGACAAATATTGACTTGTAGGAATCGCGGCATTAGAGTATGTGTCATTAAGCACATTATGTGCGCGGGCGAATTTTGAATTCAACTTGATTAAGCGAAAGCTTCATCCGGTTACGGAGCGACCCGACCTCTCCGCAGAAATACTGCGCTGAAACTTTCCGAAGATGTAATTTCCCTCGTCGTCTGTCTCATCATTCCTTTGATTTCGTAACACCCCCGGTTACGAATAGTGAGTCTCCCCGCCTTCCGTCCCGTCAGCGAACTTGAGCGCGGGCAAAGGGTAGTTTGTGAACAGGGGGCTACGGGCCGCCGGACGCGCCCTTGTCTCCGGGCGTGAGCAGATGCTGATGGTCGCGCCGCGTTTGCCTTGAATGCGCAGACCCGACCCCACCACTAAACCAAGTTATCTATCCGGAACTGAAAGGAGAGAAAGCGATGGCTCGTCGAGTCGCTCGTCGAGCGGATTCTCGCGGAGGAACGCCGGAAGGCGACCGTCTGAGTCGAGTTGAGTTAAGTTTCAAAGAAAGGGAGATCAACTGTGATAAAGAGAAATCAATCTGAGGCGACCGACGGGCACGGGGATCACGCTCTGGTCGGTCATCGGAGGGGCGGCGCTGTTGGCGGCAGCCGTCGCGGGGGTCGTGAGCATCCCCGGCATCAAACGCTATATCAAAATGAGTACGATGTGATGAGCATGCGACATAGACACACAATCAGGCAGGGAAGCGACCGAGACGAAGGCGACGTGTTGAAGGGATTGGCGGCAGGCGTCGTCGGTGGGCTGGTTGCGGCTGCCGTGATGAATCAATTTCAAGCCCTGTGGAGCAAGCTGGCCGAAGGCGAGGAGCGAGCGCACGGCGCGCAGAGCTTGCAGCAGGGCACACCGCAGCACGGCGTCGGGCGCGAACTGCAAGCCGAAGGCAAAGACGCACAGGAGGACGACGCGACCGAAAGGCTCGCCAACGCCATCTCCGTGGATGTCTTCGGCCATGAACTGACGGAGCGCGAGAAGGACATCGCGGGCGTCGGGTTTCATTATGCGATGGGCGCAACGTCGGGCGCGCTCTACGGCGCGATGGCCGAGTTTGTGCCGGAGGTGCGAGCGGGCGCGGGCCTCCCGTTCGGCGCAGCCGTCTGGCTCATCGCGGACGAAGGTATCGTCCCGGCGGTCGGTCTCTCGAAGTCGCCGACGGAGTATCCGCTCTCGATACACGTCTATTCGTTCGCCTCGCATCTGGTCTTCGGACTGACGGCGGAACTCGTGCGGCGCGGCGTCCGGCAGGTCTTGCGTTAGACGAAGACGACTACCCGCGCGCCGGATATTTTGAGCTTGAAGAGGCAAAAGGGACGAGAGCAAAAGTTTGCTCTCCTCAATACGCGCGCTGTATCAACCGCGACGGCAACCGTAAAGCATTGGAGGTGCTCTTCGAGGTCTTCGAGCCGCGCGCCTATTTCGAGTGGCGCGGGCTCGGCTCAATCGCGCATAGCGGGATGAAGCTCCGCAGGAAGTATGCGGCGTTCGATGCGGAGTTGAAGTTCGGCGTGCCGGGCCTGCGCATCACCGACCCGAAGGCGTGCCTATGCGGGGAGATTTTGAAGGGCGTCAAACGTCCGTGGGAGTGCAAAGTTTTCGGCACGGCCTGCACGCCCGAGACGCCGATTGGCTCCTGCATGGTCTCCTCGGAGGGCGCATGCGCCGCTTACTATAACTTCGGTCGGCTGTCTAAAATCGCCGGGCGTTCGACGCCGAAGGGGGAGGTCGTCATCGGCGACACGAAGGTCGTGCAGAAGGGAAGCGCCGACAAAATTTT
>DATLMV010000203.1:0-3854 GCA_035537095.1 Pyrinomonadaceae bacterium | reverse complement strand
GAACCTCAACATCATCTCCTGCCTGATGGAGATACGCAAAAATCCCGTCTTGAAGAACGGCGAGCGCACCACGCCGCCCGTCTGGGACATGAACTGTCTCGAACAGGTCTGCGGCATCTGCACGATGATCATTAACGGGCGTGTGCGGCAATCGTGCTCGGCTCTCGTCGATCAGCTTGAGCAGCCGATCACGCTTGAGCCGATGTCGAAATTTCCGAACGTGCGCGATCTCGTCGTTGACCGCTCGCGCATGTTCGACCACCTCCAACGCGTCAAGGCCTGGATCGAGATTGACGGCTCCTACGACCTCGGCCCCGGCCCGCGCATGACGCCCGAAGAAGTGGCGGAACGTTACGCCTATTCGCGCTGCATGACCTGCGGCTGCTGCCTCGAAGCCTGCCCGCAATACGACGAAGACCAGTACATCGGCCCGCAGGCCATCGCGCAGGTGCGTTACCAGAACATGCACCCCTCGGGCGCCATCACGCGCGACGAGCGCCTCGAAGCCATCATGGGCGACGACGGCATCACCAACTGCGGCAACGCGCAGAACTGCGTCCGCGTCTGCCCGATGTCCATCCCGCTCACCAAAGCCATCTACGAAGAGAACCGCGAGACGATTGTGCACGGTCTGTTCGGCTGGTTGAAGAAATAGGCGACAGGCGGCCAAAAGCCGAAGTCGAGCGATTCACCGAAGATTGATTTAAGAAAAGCGCGCTCTCATCCATTCGGGTGAGAGCGCGCTTTCAATTCGTGGCGTGTCAGAATTGTGTGGCGCGAGCCGCCCGGCCCCAGTTCGCTCCTGATGACAACTAACTCAGGGACTTCAAAGGAGACGGATTCCAACGGCGTCGCGAGGTGGAGGTCGGCGAGTCGTCGCGCGTCGGCGGGCGCACGCAAGCGCGCGAGCGTAAGGTGCGGGTTGAAGTCGCGCCGCTCGCGCGGAAAATTTTCGGCGGCGCATTCGTCTTCAAGCCTTTGGCGCAACTTCGCCAGAAGTCCGGACGCGTCGCGGACGCCGAGCCAGATGACGCGCGGCAGGCCGCGCGGCGGAAATGCCCCCGCGCCTTCAATCGTCAACTCGAAAGGCTCGACGCCCGACGCGGCACGCTCCGCCGCGCGCCCTAACGCTTCGACTCGCGCCCGTTCAATCTCGCCTAAGAATTTAATCGTGAGGTGAAGTTTTTCCGTGCGCTCCCAAGCGGCTCTCGCGTCGGGCACCGTTTCCCGCAGGCGCACGGTGCGGCGCGCGACGCGCTCTTTAACGTCCGGCGGCAACTCGACGGCGCAGAAGACGCGCCAGAGATTTTTCTGCTCGACCGACATACTCTTCGACCGTCGTTTTAATCGCTCGCTTTAGTGTCGCGGGTCAATCACGATGAGGCGCGGCTCCGTCATCTCTTCCATCGCGTAGCGCACGCCCTCGCGTCCCGCGCCCGATTGCTTGACGCCGCCGTAAGGCATGTTGTCAACGCGGAAGGCGGGCGCGTCGTTAATCATCACGCCGCCGACTTCGAGCGTGCGAAAGGCTTCGAGCGCGTGGCGCATGTCGCGCGTGAAGACCCCGGCCTGAAGCCCGTAGCGCGTGTTGTTCGCTTCGACCAGCGCGTCGGCAAAATCACCGAAAGTCTGAATCGTCGCAACGGGCGCGAAGACCTCTTCGGCGCAGATGCGCATCTCGCTGTGCACGCTCGTGAGCACGGTGGCGTCGAGCATCGAGCCGCGACGCGTGCCGCCGCAGAGCAAGCGCGCGCCCGCGCCGACCGCTTCTTGAATCCACTCTTCGGCGCGGCGCGCTGCCGCCTCGTCAATCATGTTGGAAAGCTCCGTGGCTTCGTCGAGCGGGTCGCCCGCGCGAAAATTGCGTGCGCGTTCGACGAACTTTTCCGTGAAGGATTCGGCCAACGCTTCGTGCACGAGAATGCGTTGCGCCGAGATGCAGACCTGTCCTGCGTAGGCGAAAGCGGCGACGGCCGAACGCTCTATCGCGTAGTCGAGATCGGCCGTTTCGTCCACGATGACGGGGGCGTTGCCGCCGAGTTCGAGCGCGACGGCTTTGCGCCCGGCGCGTTCGCGCAGGCGCCAGCCGACCTCCGCGCTGCCCGTGAAAGAGATCATCCCGACGCGTTCGTCTTTGACTACGACGTCGATCTCCTGAATCTCCATCGGGACGATTTGCAGCGCGCCCGCGGGCAATCCCGATTGGAGAAAAACCTCGCCGAGCAGAAGGGCCGTGAGCGGGGTGCGCGGACTGGGCTTGACGATGATGGCGTTACGCGAGGCGAGCGCGGGCGCGACTTTGTGCGCGACGAGGTTGAGCGGAAAGTTGAACGGGGTGATGCCGAAGACGACGCCGCGCGGGATGCGCTCAGTCCACCCGACGCGGCCCTCGCCCACGGCCTGCCCGTCGAACGGAATCGTCTCGCCCGCGAAGCGCCGCGCCTCTTCGCCCGCGTATGTAAAAGTCGCGACCGCGCGTTCCGCTTCGGCGCGCGCCGCCTTGATGGGCTTACCGGCTTCGAGCGCAATCGTGCGCGCGAACTCTTCGAGACGGGCGTTGATGGCGTCGGCCATGCGGCGCAGGGCTTCGGCCACGCGGAAGCGCGGAACGGCGCGCATCTCTGTGGCGGCGGAGGCGGCCGAAGCGATTGCTTCTTCGACCTCCGCGCGCGAGGCGACGGAAAACTTCGCCAGCATCTCGCCGCTCGAAGGCGAGCGCACTTCCTGCGCGTTGGCCGTCTTGCGCCACGCGCCGCCGAGCAGTAAAGGTTTCTGTTCCGTCGTCATAAAACTCGAATCGACGCGCGCACGAATCGGATTCGATGTCCGTCGCGCTTCGTCTCTCTGAACCGGAATTTAACCCTTCGATGGTAGCACAGAAACGCGTTTGAAAAAGCTCGTGCCGGGGGCAAGGGAAAGCTGCGAAAGGGATAAGAGAAGACGCGGGCGGATTGTGCAGTTCGCGACGGGCGGCAGCTGTCCCGGCCCGCTCGTCTTCAGTCGCCCGCAGAGGCCAGACGCCGCCCCTGCTCGCGCGACCAGACGCAGAGCATCTCGACGTCAGCCCGCGAGAGTTTGGCGCTCCTGTGCAGGAGCGTGTAGGAGTTCATGGGCATCGAACCGCCCCGCGTCGTGCGGCAGATGTTGTTAAGCAGGTGGGCCGCTTCGTCCGCGTCGTATCGCGCCCACTCGGAAAAGTTCATCTCCCTGCGACCTTCGTTGACGTGATCGACGACGTACCATGAGACGGGCGCGACGTTCGAGTAGAAGGGCCAGTCGGTTTTGTTCGAATGACAGTCCATGCACGAGCGTTGCAAGACGGCCGCGACCTCGGGCGTGACACTGATGTGATCTTCAATGGCGCTCCCCTCGACGAGCGGCGGATTGATTCGCGCGGGAGCGAGAATGAACTGCGTCGCCGCGAACGGAATCAACGCGGCGATGAGCAAAAGTTTTATCGTCTTCAGCATGATTGTTCTCCGCTCTAATAAGAAGTGTGCCTGCGCCACAGGAGCGCCCCGGCAACGACGACTCCGAAGCAGATGAGCAGCGCCGGAGCTATCAATTGTGCGGGACGAGAGGCGAGTGCGAGATGAGAGGCGGCGCGAGCGGGCTTCTCTTCGACGGAAGGGGAAGATTCATCTGCCCGAGAGGTTTGCGCCTCTGAACGCTGGCCCGCCTCGCCGATTGTTGCGAGCGTCGTCGTCTTGCCGTCGGGCGCGATTCTTCGCACGCGCGGCCCCTTGTACGTGCCGGGTGGCGTGAACGCGATTTCCAGAACGTAGACGCTGCCGTCGACAGTCGTCGCGACGCCGGTCGGCGACCACGGCGACTCGACGCGCAAAAGCCTCGAC
>DATLMV010000202.1:0-13386 GCA_035537095.1 Pyrinomonadaceae bacterium | reverse complement strand
ACTCTTTTGCTTGGACGAAGACTTTGGGAGTGCGTGGCGAGAGACGGGCAGCCGCGACGTTTGAACGGGAAGAGTTTCGACCGGTGAATAAATTAACCGCCGTGCAGATGATTTAATGTATTGATCGTTCGGCGGTCGTGGCCGCTCGTCTCTCGCCAGCCGCTACTGCGGCGGCGACTACTGCGCGCCGGTGGTGGCTTGCTCGCTCGCGCCGACGACGAAGCTCTGATTCTCTCCGCGAAAAGTGATGCTGCGGAGTTCTTTCGCTTCGCCCTTCGTGCCGATGACGGTGTGGAGGGATTTGCTGTCGCGCTTCTCGACGCGCGCGCCGCAGGTGGCGACGGTCGTCTTGCCGTTGGCGATGGAGAGTTCGCCTTTCTCTTCATCAAAGCGCATTTTGTAGGTTCCCTTCTTGACGAGCGTATCGTTGATCTTCACGTCTTCAGAGAAAGTCACATCTTTGTTGATGACATCGGCGAATGCCATCAAGCTCATCAATGCGCACACTAAGAGGGCGATGGTCGTACGACCAATCAAACGTTTCATCTTCTTATCTCCTTTGGCTACTGGTTCCTTAATAGGTGGGCAACCTACTCTCTCATTTACGTGAGAGACCGTGTTGAGTTCCAAAAATTCTCACTCAATCTGTCGAGTTAGTGGCGCGCGGGGATGAAAGGTTACAGAAAAATTTTCGGCGTGAAGATTCCGTCCACGACGTTGTACGTCGCGTGCGAAATAGTGAATTAACGCAAGCTTCGCAGCTATGTTTTGCTAACGCGGAAGGGCGTGAAGATGAAGGAGCGACAATCTTCGGGCGGGACTTCCGGAAGAGTGCGCGAACAGTCCGCGCACTCTTCAGACGTTGAAGCGGAAGTTGACGATGTCGCCTTCCTGCATGACGTACTCTTTGCCTTCGAGACGCAGCAGCCCTTGCTCGCGCGCGGCGGCGTAGGAGCCCGCGCGCATCAGTTCGTCGTAGTTGACGATCTCGGCGCGGATGAAACCGCGTTCGATGTCGGAGTGAATCGTGCCTGCGGCCTGCGGCGCGCGCGTGCCCTGCGGAATCGTCCACGCGCGCACCTCTTTCTCGCCCGCCGTCAGGAAAGACATCAGGCCGAGCAGGCGATACGCGCTCTTAATGAGGCCGTCCACGCCGCTGCCTTCGACGCCGAGCGATTGCAGATAACCGAGACGCTCGTCGGGCGCGAGCGCGACGAGTTCGGCCTCGATCTGCGCGCAGATGACGACGACTTCCGCCCCCTCCGCTTCCGCCGCCGCGCGCACGGCGCGGACGTGCGCGTTCTCTTCGGGCGCGGCAAGGGTCGCTTCATCCACGTTGGCGGCGTAGATGGTCGGCTTCATCGTCAGCAGAAAAAAGTTGCGCGCGACGGCGCGTTCTTCATCCGTGAGCGCGACGGTGCGCGCCGGTTTGCCATCCGAGAGCGCGACGAGCAGTTTATCGCTGACCTCGATTTCGGCGCGCGCCGTCTTGTCGCCGCCCTTCGCGGTCTTCTGCGCGCGCTCGCGCCTGCGCTCGACCGACGCGAGGTCTGCGAGCGCGAGTTCGATTTGAATGGTCTCGATGTCGCGCTGCGGGTTGACCGAGCCTTCGACGTGGATGACCTGCTCGTCCTCGAAACAGCGGACGACCTGCACGACCGCATCCGTCTCGCGGATGTTGGCGAGAAACTGGTTGCCCAAGCCTTCGCCCTTCGACGCGCCGCGCACGAGCCCCGCGATGTCGAGAAACTCGACCGACGCGGGAACGATGACGTTCGTCTTCACCAGTTTGGCGAGCGGGTCGAGCCGTTCGTCCGGCACGGGCACGACGCCGACGTTCGGCTCGATGGTGGCGAAAGGATAGTTGGCCGCGAGCGCGGAGGATTGCGCCGTCAGCGCGTTGAAGAGTGTGGACTTGCCGACGTTCGGCAACCCGACGATGCCTGCACGAAGCATAAACGTAACCTCACAAAAGATGCCTGATGACAGATGTTGGATTCGGTAGTTTTGTTAACGCTGACATCTAACACCGGGCGGCGACACTTGTCCAGCGAGCAAACGCGCGTTCATCGCTGTCTGCGCTCGCACGCGACGCGCGCAGGATAATAGTCCGGACGAATGACTTGTCTTTGTCCCGGCAGACGTTCTTTCACAATGCTCTTTAACAAGCGCCGGACGGCTTTGCCAACGCCGTGCATTGTTCGCGTATAATCACCGTCGCCGCCGACTCGGTGCGTCGCGGCGCGCGTACTCAACATTTCAAACTATGCCTTTCGCACTTCTACTCGCGCTCGACGCCATCGCGTGCGGCGCGCTCGCCTCTTATCTCTACGCGAGAGATGCGTCTCCGGCGGCGCGTCTCTGCATCGGCGCATGCACGGGCTTCGCTATCTTGGGTCTGGTCGGATTCATCCTCGCATCGTTTCTCGGCCTGACGCCCGTCACGCTCGCGCTCACGGCGCTCGTCGTCGCCGCTCCGCTCCTGCTGCTCGTCAGGCCGGAATGGAGAAAGCGCGTCGGCGCAGACATCGCGGCGGCTTCAAGTAACGCCCGTCGCGCGCTGGCCCGCCCGCGCGGCGCGGAGATGTGGACGCTCGTTTTCTACTTGGCGGCGGCGGTGCTGTTCTGGTTTCTGTTCGGGCGCGCGATGTTTGAAAGAGCGGGCGAGATTTACACGGGCGTGGACAACAATCTCGGCGACCTGCCCTTTCACATCAGCATCGTCACGAGCTTCGCGCATGGCGACAACTTCCCGCCGCAGGACACGGAGTTTGCCGGAGTGCGGCTGACCTACCCGTTCATGGTGGACTTCGTGACGGCGATGTTCGTCCGCGCGGGCGCGAGCCTGCAAGGCGCGTTCTTCTGGCAAAACTTCGTGCTCGCGCTCTCGTTCACGGGGCTGCTCCGGCGTTGGGCTTTGAAGTTGACGCGCGACCGGATGGCGTCGTTCATCACGCCCGCTCTCGTGCTCCTGAGCGGCGGCTTCGGCTGGTGGCGACTGCTGCGCGAATGGCGCGCGAATGGTGCGCCGCTGACGACGTTTCTCATGCACCTGCCGCACGACTACACCATCGGCGGCGCGGACGGTCTCTATAAATGGGGCAACGCCCTGACGACGCTCCTGATTCCGCAACGCGGCCTCATCCTCGGCCTCCCGCTCGCGCTCGTCGTCTGGACGCTCTGGTGGGAAGCGACAAGCGATGACGAGGGGGAAAAAGGGGAAACGGAAAAGAGGGGAAAGGAAAAGGAAGGACGCGTCGCTGCATCGGCGATGCGACGCGGAGAAGGAAAGAGGAAACGCTCGCGCCGACAAGAGACTCTGGCTGAGGAGCGCGCACAGAGTTCGTCTGTCGAAAGCGGCGCGAGTTCTGCTTCGTGGCTTTCTTCCTTCTCCCTTTCCCCTTTCCCCCTTTCCCCCTTTCCCCTTCCTCCTTCTTCGCGCATGCGAATGATGCTTGGCGCGGGCGTCGTGGCGGGGCTGTTGCCGCTCGTGCACGCGCACAGCTTCGTAGTGATGATGGGGATGGGCGGGTGTCTGGCGTTGCTGTTTCGTGAGCGTTGGCGCGCGTGGGCGGTCTTCTTCGGCGCGGCGCTCGCGGTCGCCGTGCCGCAGATGCTCTGGGCGACGAGCGGGAGCGCGGTGCACGCCGAGACGTTCTTCGGTTGGGCGTTCGGTTGGGATAGCGGGCAGCACAACGTCGTCCGGTTCTGGTTGATGAACACGGGGCTGTTTATTCCCCTGCTCGCGACGGCGTTGCTGTGGCCCGTTCGCGCGCCGGTCGTCGGGCGACGACTGCTGCTCTTTTACCTGCCGTTCACGCTCTGTTTTATCCTGCCGAACCTCTACAAGTTTTCGCCCTATCTCTGGGATAACATCAAGCTGCTCTTTTACTGGTGGATTGCCTCCGCGCCGCTCGTCGCCTTGCTGCTCGCGCGCCTGTGGAAAGAGCGCACGCTCGTCGCGCGGGTGACGATGGCGGTCGCGCTCGTGTTGTTGACGCTGGCGGGAAGTCTCGACGTGTGGCGCGTGGTGTCGGAGGCGTCGGAGCAGAGGGAGTTCGAGCGCGACGGCATCGAGTTCGCCGAGTTGATCAAGCGGGAGACGCCGCCGCGCTCTTTGATTCTTCACGCGCCGACATATAATCATCCGGTGTTTCTGACGGGCAGGCGTTCCGTGATGGGCTACGCCGGACATCTCTGGACGCACGGCCTGAAATACGGCGAGCGCGAAGCGGCGGTGAAGCGCATCTACGCGGGCGGCTTCGAGGCCGATTCCTTGCTCTACAGCAACGCGGTTGATTACGTCGTCGTCGGCCCGCTCGAACGCTACGCGTCGCTTGGGGTCAACGAAGCTTTTTTTGAACGCTACGAGAAGGTTGGAGAAGTAGGTGCCTACCGCCTCTACAAAACAACGCGCCCGTAAGAAGGCACGCGCGCAAGCATCGCCTGCGAACTCCGCCGCTCTCACGGAGAGCGACTCCCCTTCGGTCGCGCCAGCCGACGACGGAGACATCCCGGAGCGCGCGTGGCGCGGCGCGAGCATCGCGATTCTGGCCGTCGCGGCGCTCTTGCGGCTGTGGGCGCTTGAAATCAATCCGCTGCATCACGACGAAGGCGTCAACGGTTGGTTTCTGACGAACCTCGTCCGCGCGGGCGTCTACGAGTACAACCCTGAAAACTATCACGGGCCGACGCTCTATTACTTCACACTCGTTCCCGCCTTCATACAGGAGCGCGTGCTCGGCACGGGGATGAGCACGTTTATGCTGCGGATGGTGACGGCGTTGTTCGGCATCGGAATCATCTGGCTGGTGCTCAAGCTGCGTCGCTACACGGGGACATTCGGCGCGCTCGCCGCCGCCGCTTTGATCGCCGTCTCGCCCGGCGCGGTCTATCAATCGCGCTACTTCATACACGAGACACTCTTCGTCTTCTTCACCGTCGGCATCGTCGTCGCCATGCTCAGGTATTACGAGACGACATACGCCACCTATCTGATGCTGGCCTTCGCCTCCGCCGCGCTGCTCTTTGCGACCAAGGAGACCGCCTTTATCTCGACGGCCGTGCTCGCTCTGGCGTGGGGCGTGGCTTGGGGTTGGATGCGCGTCGCGCGCCGGTTCGGTTGGACGCGCGAGGCAGACACGCGCGAGAGCGCGTCGGCGGCGGCGGCGACGGGGAAGACAGGGAAGCGCAAGCGAGCATCGCAGACGGGCGCGACGAATGCTCTCGCGAGGTTTGGCGGCGCGTCGCACGTCGCGCTCTGGCTCGTCGGCGGGGTCGCCGTCTTCGTGCTCATCAACGTCATCTTTTATTCGTCGTTCTTCAAATACCCGCACGGCGTCAGGGGCGCAATCGAGAGCTTGCAGATTTGGACGAAGACGGGCAACAAAGACCACACCAAGCCGATAGACACTTATCTCAACTGGCTGCAACAGGAGGAAGCGCCCATCTACGTGCTCGCGCTCTTGGGCGCGGTCTGGTCGCTGCTCGGCGCGCGCAGTCGTTTCGCAATCTTCGCCGGAGCGTGGGCGTTCGGGCTGCTGCTGGCCTACAGCCTCGTGCCCTACAAGACGCCTTGGCTGGCTTTGAACTTCGTCGTGCCGATGGCAATCGCGGGCGGCTTTGCTGCAAACGAGATTTACGTGCGTTGGGGAGAAGCGAAAGCGCGTCGGGCGGTCGCGCTCGCGCTCGTCTCGGTCGCCGTCGCCGTCTGCACGTATCAGACCATCCAACTCAACTTCTTACACTACGACGACGACAGCTATCCATACGTCTATGCGCACACGCGCCGGGAGTATCTGCAACTGGTGAGGGAAGTGGAGAAGCTCGCGCGGCGCGCGGGCACGGGGAAGCAGACCGGCATCGCCATCGCCTCGACCGACTACTGGCCCTCGCCTTGGTACTTCCGCGAATATAAAGGCATCGGTTATCACAGCGACGTGCGGGCCTACACCGAACCCATCGTCATCGGCAAAGAGGCGCAGCAACCCGCGCTCGAAACGACGCTCGCCGCCACACACGCGCGCGTCGGACACCTCTATGCGCTCCGGCCCGGCGTCAATCTCGTCCTCTACGCCCGACGCGATCTGGTCGAACCCGGTGCGACGATAAAAGATAACGAACTCGCCCCGTCGGAGATAAAAAGATAACGAAGCAGGGCGCGCGTTATCTTCGCTCGCTGCGACGCTAACTTTATCCGTCTCTTTATCTTTCATCCGCATCGTTAGCTGTCGCCGCGCCGCCCGCTTATTCGTCAAGTTCAAAGTGAACTGCCAAAAACTCACGGCTTCGCGGGGAGATTCGCGTCGTCTGATGCGCGAAAACAGAGGCCGCAATCTGCCTGCAACGAAATCATCGCGGGTTTGTCTTGAGAAGCGCGCCGAAGTGAGCAAAACGCTCAAGTATTTCTCAACCCGCGTGCGCGAAGATGTGTGCGGATAGTCGCTTAATGTATCGAGGCTCGCCGGGCGCACGGAGCGTGCGAACAGATGTGAACGCTCGTCTGCCCGACTGTGTTTGCGCCGCCGGACGGATAAGGGTTCCGGTTTCGCGTGCGCGCGCGGCGGCGAAAAGATTCGGGGCAGGGCGCGGATAATTCCTATACCTGTCGAATGAATTATGGTATAAGGCTCGGGCCGTCCCCTAAAACCCAGACATGAAAAACCCTCTTGAGCGAAGATTTACGCGCGGCTTTGCTTGCCCGTCGCGCGCGCACGTCGAACGTCATCCGGCGCGCATCTTGCCGGAGCCCATCGAATATAAAAGGAGTTCGCTGTTATGAGAACGAAGGTTGACCAACCGCAAAACGCCGGAGATAGTCCTCACCCGTTCAGTCTCGAAGATATTGATCGGAAAAAGTTGAGAAAGAACAAGAGGGCCTTTGCCCTGTGGCCGAAAAAGTTCAAGGCTTCCTACTCCCTCACGCTTTTCGTCGCGCTGCTTTTTATCTTCGTCACCTTGATTATCCCGATGCCGCTCGCCACGATGAACGAAACCGTCGAGGCATCGAACGCCGCGCCCGCGAGGGCGAGCGCGCCGCAGAAGGGCGGCACGCAACAGGAAGCCGCGCCCGCCTCGGGCACGATCACGCCCTTAGGGCCGACCGTCAACTGGACGGGCACGGCTACCGGTACGGGTTCGGGCGGCGGCGAGGGAACGTGCGTCGAGGGCGTCAACTGCGACACCTTCCGCCTGACCGTCGCTCCCGGCGACTACACCGGCAAGACCGTCGGCATCAAGATCACTTGGACGGTTCCGGCCAACGATTACGACCTGTACATTCACAAGTGCCCGAGCGCGGCCTCGACCATTGCACAATGCAACGCGACTGCGCCCGTCGGGCAGGATGGTCAGGGCGCGCCGCAGACGGAAGAGAACGCTTCCATTGACCCGACCGCAAGCGGCTCCGGCGACTACACGGTACACGTCGTCTATTTCGCCACCTCCGGGCCAGCCGACCAGTATCGAGGGACGGCGAGCATCCAGCAGAAGTCGGCGGGCCGCTCGGCCAACTACGTCTCCGGCGGCATCACGTTCAGCCCGAACGTCACCGTCAAGGCTCCCGCCGCCGCGCGCGACGGCGAACCTAGCAGCCGCACGGACGTGCTCGGCAACCACTACGTCTCCGGCATACGCGGTTTTCCGGCGGGCGTTGACCTCTGGTACGTTGACCTCCAACCCGGCAGCCCCAGCTACGACCCGTACATGCGCAACTGGGTCTATCGCGGGCAGCCCGACGCCTTCAGCCCCGTAGACGAAGCCGACCTCGGCGGCGACGGCGGCGGCGACGTGGATTTGGCCGTCGGCTTCCCGAATCCCGGAACGAGCACCAACAACAACCCGCCCACGCTCTCCTCTTCGAGTCTCATCGCCGCCAACATCTCGACGCAGCGTTCGACCGATAAGGGCCAGACCTTCGTCCAGAACAATCTCGGCAACGCGACGGGCGGCATTCCGGCGGACGACCGCCAATGGCAGGAGTTTCACGGCAAGGATGTCGTCTACCTGCTCTACCGCACGCTCGCGCCCGCCGTCACGCAGATTCAACGCTCGATTGACGGCGGCCTGACCTTCGGCCCCGCGCAGACAGCCGGAGCCATCGGGCAGGTCGGCTACATAGACGTGCATCAGGCCACCGGCACGGTCTATATCAGCGGCAACACCGGACAGGTCTGCCACAGCACGGTGACGATACCGGGAACGGGCGAGGCCGCCGTCTATCAATGCACGGTCGCCGCGACCGACCCGAACGGCGTCGCGCACATCTTCTTCCCCGTCAAGGTGGCCGACGACGGCACGCCCAACGGGACGGTCTACGTCGCCTACTCCAACGACCACGACATCTTCCTCGTCCATTCGACCGACAGGGGCGTGACGTGGAGCCAGCCCGTGCGCGTCTCGAACGGCCCGGAGACGAAGACGAGCGTCTTCGCATGGATGGAGACCGGCCCGACGCCCGGCTCGGTCGGCATCGTCTGGTACGGCACTCCCGAGGCGACCAACAACGACAACGCCAACTGGAAGGTCTTCTACGCGCAGAGCTTCAACGCCACCGCCGCGACGCCCACCTTCCGGCAGGTCACGGCCAGCGACCACTTCATCCACGGCAGCAACATCTCCGAGGGCGGCCTGACCGGCACGGCCAACCGCAACCTCATAGACTATTTCCAAGTCTCCTTCGACCCGACCGGCGCAGCCGTCATCGGTTACACGGACGATCACAACGACTTCGACGGCCACACATACGTGATGCGCCAGACGAGCGGGCCGAGGATCAACGGCGACGGCAAAACCAACGTGCCCAATCCGGGGCCCGCGCCAGCCGCCGCATCTGGGCCGTACCCTCTGGCCGCGACGGTCGGCGGCGAGGCCGGTTCGCAGGTCACGGACTTCCGTCAGGACGTGACGCAGGGACTCGTCGCCGTCGTTCCGACCGACGACCCGCTCGACATCGTCTCCGTCCGCTACGCTTGCGAGACGGGCGCGGGCGGTCTCTCCATCGTGGCGACGATGAAGGTCTCCGACCTGACGACCCTGCCGCCCGGCTCGAACTGGCGGATGCACTTCACCGCCAACGCGCCCTTCGCGGGCCTCAGCCCGACCGGGGATTACAGCTTCGCCCTCTCCGACAGGGGCGACCAGTTCTTCCTCCGCGCCTCGACCGACCCGACCGCCAGCTTCGGCCAGTTCGCCTACGGCACGGCCATCCGCGGCTCGGACGGCGCGATCACTTACACGACGAGAGGCGCGGCCACAGGCTGTTTCGATCAGGCCAACGACACTATCACCGTCAGGATTCCGGTCGGCGACCTCAACCAGTTTGCGACGCGCGGCCCGATCATCAACGGCTCGGTGATCGCCGGACTGCGCGGCTCGACCTTCACTTCGCAGGCCAACGGCAAACGCGACATCACGCGCGGCGGGACGGAATTCACCGTCGGCAGTTGCGGCGCGCCGACCGCTTGCACGGCAGCGACGCCGACACCGACGCCGACGGCCACGCCGACGCCGACCCCGACACCGGGCGTAACACCGACGCCGACGCCGACGGCCACACCGACACCGGGCGCAACGCCCACACCGTCGCCGACGCCCGCGCCTTCCGGCTCGACCGTGCAGTTCGACGCCGCGCAATATACGGTCACGGAGGCTTGCACGTTCGTCAACGTCAACGTGACGCGCAGCGCGCCGACGACCGGAACGGTCACGGTCAACTACATCACCAGAAACGGCAGCGCACAGCAACGCGGCGACTTCACCCTAGCGCAGAGCCGCCTGACCTTCGCCGACGGCGAAACCAGCAAGACCTTCCCCGTGCTGATCTGTGAGGACGGCTACGCGGAAGGGAGCGAGTCGGCCACCGTCGAGTTGTCGAACCCGACGGGCGGCGCGGCTCTCGGCGCGCAGAGCACGGCGACGATAGTCATCAACGATAACGAGACGACCGACGCCGCGACCAACCCGATAGACGATGCCGCAACCTTCGTCTGCCAGCACTATCACGATTTCCTCAACCGGCAGTCGGACGCGAGCGGTCAGGCGTTCTGGACGAATCAGATCACCAGTTGCGGCACAGACCCCGGTTGCAGGGACAGCAAACGGCAGAACGTCTCGCAGGCGTTCTTCCTCTCGACGGAGTTCCAGCACACGGGCTACTACGTCATCCGTATCAACAAGACCGGATTCGGCGATCAACCCGGCAACCCGCGTTACGCCCGCTTCCTCTTCGACACGCAGGAGATACAGCGCGGCATCGTCGTCGGGCAGGGCAACTGGGAGCAGCAACTCGAAGCGAACAAACAGAAGTACGCCGAAGAGTTTGTCGCGCGCCCTGAGTTTCAAGCCCTGCACGGCAGCCAGAACGCCGAGCAGTATGTTGACTCGCTCTTTGCCAACGCGGGCGTGACGCCGACTCCGGCTGAGCGCAATGCCGCCATCGCCGCCTTCGGCGGAGGGGGCAACGCGGGCCGCGCCGCCGCGCTGCGGAGCGTGGTCGAGAGCGGGTCGGTCTATAACAAGCTGTACAATCCGGGCTTCGTCCTGATGCAGTACTTCGGCTACCTGCGTCGCAATCCCGACGCTGCGCCCGACAACAGTTTCGTCGGTTACAATTTCTGGCTGACCAAGATGAACGAGTTCAGCCAGCCCGGCGAAGACGTGCGCAACGAGGAGGTCGGGCGACGGCGCGCGCAACGTGCGGAGATGGTCAGGTCGTTTATCATCTCCGGCGAGTATCGCGGACGCTTCGGGACGGGCGGCGACGGCACGCGCGGCGTTGACCCGAACCCGACGCAGGTCGCGCTCTTCGATAATCGCTACAGGTGGGCCAGCGAAGAGGACGACCCTCTCCGTCTCTTCTTCAAAGAGAGGCTCGGTCGCACCTCCGACGGCGATTAAAACTCCCGGCTCGCGCCGCTTCACCTTCGGGCGAAGCGGCGCGGTCTGAATAACCGCAGGGGCGTCGCTCTTTAGCTTGCGCGTCCGGTCGTCGAAGGATTCTCCGGCGACCGTGCGGACAGGCAAAAAGCAACGCCCCTGCGTCCGTTTTTGACGCTCGCGCCGACCTGTCAAGCCGCCCCGAAATCTCTCCGCCGCGACCCTCGCGCCCGCCTCTTAAATCGAGACCTGACAGCAATAAACAGCCTGCACTTCAAGTTCCGGTTGACATCCCCGCGCGTCCAACATATAGTGTGCCTCTCCCGCAGTACGCTCTACGGGCTGTGCTTTTCGAGTCGCAGCCCAACCCTTGAGCCGCCCGATTGGAAAGCACGAATGTTCAGACTTCAACGAATCGAAATCACAGGCTTCAAATCCTTCGCCGACTACACGGAACTGCTCTTCACGGGCGACGGCATCACGGGCGTCGTCGGCCCGAACGGTTGCGGCAAATCGAACGTCGCCGACGCCATCGCGTGGGTTCTGGGCGAACAGCGCGTCAAGCAACTGCGCGGCGGCGAGATGAAGGACGTTATCTTTCAAGGCTCGCGCAATCGTCCCCCGAGCGGCATGGCCGAAGTCGTGCTCCACATGATGCGCGACGAGATGATGGAAGAGGAGTCGGACATTGACGACATTGACTCCACGCTCGAAGAGATTGACGACCAGAGCGAAGCCATCCACGAACGACTCTCGCCCGAAGTGACCGGCGACGCTCCTATCACAGAACCTTTCGCCGCGACTTCCATAGAAGAATCGGCGTCAGCGTCTCCCGACGCCTCTGCCGACGGCGCACCCGTCGCGGGCGACAACGCCGAAGTCTCCGCGTCTGCGACGACGGAAGGCGACGCCTCTGCTGCACTCTCGGCGAGCGCGGAAGTGTTGGCGAAGGCGCGGCACAAACGGCATTGGCGTCCGCGCCGTCGCGCGCTCGACTTCTCGCCGGGCGAGACCGTCACCGTCACGCGTCGTCTCTATCGTTCGGGCGAGAGCGAATATCTGTTGAACGGTCGCACCTGTCGGCTGCGCGACATTCAAGACCTCTTTTCCGGCACGGGACTCGCGGGCGCGCACTACGCCATCATCGAACAGGGACGCATCGGCCAGATTCTCTCGGCGAAGCCGATGGACAGGCGGACGCTCGTCGAAGAGGCGGCAGGGATCACGAAGTTTCGCGTCCGGCAGCGCGCGGCGGAAGCGCGTCTCGATGCGGCGCGCGTCAATCTCAGCCGCATCTCCGACATCATCTCCGAGATAGACAAGCAGGTGAACAGCCTGCGCCGTCAGGCCACGAAGGCGCGCCGCTACGGTCAACTGCGCGAAGAGTTGCGCGAGCTTCTGCGCCGCGTCTATGTCGCCGACGAACGCGCGCTCGTCGCGCTGCTCGAAGATTTGCAGGCGCGTCTCGACGCCGCCAACGAAGAGGAACAGACGCTCGCCGAATCGGTCGAGGCGAGCGAGGACGAGGCGCGGCGCGCGACCTCCGAAGCGCGCCGCCGCGAAGAAGAGTTGGCCGAAGCGCGCGCCTCCGTCGCCGAGTCCGCCCTGCTGCGCGACCGCCGCGAGCGCGAGCGCGCATATCAACAGGAACAGGCGAGCGCGCTCGACAAGCGCATCGAAGACATCCGCGCCGAGATGGAGCGCGTGCGCGCGCGCGACGCGCACGTCGAGACCGAGTGCGAGGCCCTGCGCGCCGCCGACGCCGAGTTGCGCGACGCGAGCGATGCGACCGCCCAACTGCTCGCCGAAGCCGAGGCCGCTTATGCCTCGCGCGTCTCGGAAGTTTTGGACGCGGAACTCAAAATTGAGCGCGCGCGCGCCGAACTCCTGACGCACACGGCTGTCGCCGAGCGTCTGATGGAGATCGGGCGGCAACTGGAAGTCGCGCTCGAACGTCTCGCCGTGCAGGCCGAAGGTCTGGAACGCGAGGGCGAGCGCGCCCGCGCCGCGCACGCCGCCGCGCGAGACGAGGCCGAGAAACTGCAAGCGGAGATTGCGAGCGCGCGCCAGCGTCTCGAAGTCTGGATGGAGGAACGCGAGACGGCTGCGCTGTCGGTCGCCGAAGCGCGCACGCACGTCTCGACGACCGCCGACGAGTACGCGCGCGTCAGAGACGAAGCGGCGCGCGTGCGTCATCGTCTGGAAACGCTCTCGGAGTTGGACGCGCAGCACGCGCTCTATTCTCAAGCCGTGCGCCGCATCTTCTCGCCGGACGCGAGCGAGGCCGCGCCCAGAGATTTTCATTCGGTCGGCACGCTGGCCGACGTTCTGCGCGTCGAACCGCAATGGGAGCGCGCGGTCGAGAGCGTCTTCGGGTCGCTTCTGCAATCGGTCATCGTGCCGACGCCGGAGGATGCCGTGCGCGCCGCCGCGTGGCTGCAAGCCAACAACGCCGGACGCGCCACTTTTCTCGTCGCCGGTCTGCAAGGCGCGAGCGACGACGCCGACGAT